>NZ_CP104174.1:0-305576 GCF_025200925.1 Bradyrhizobium sp. CB1015
ATGACAATGGAACAGGATCGCTGGTCACGCGTGAAGGGTCGGCTGCGCTCGAGTGTTGGCGAGGACGTGTACACGAGCTGGTTTGCACGCATGGATCTGGAAGGCGTGCAGGACGAGAGCGTGCGGCTCTCGGTGCCGACGCGCTTCCTGAAGAGCTGGATCCAGGCCCATTATGCCGAGCGCGTGCTGTCGTGCTGGCAGGCCGAGATGCCGGAAGTGCATCGCATCGACCTCACGGTGCGGTCCGCCGTGCGTCCGACGGCGCAGCCGAAGGAAGCGCCCGCGCCGGTCGAGGCGCGCCGCGCGCCGACGCCGGAATTGCGCTCGACGGCGACCGCGCCGGTCTCGGCCAATCACGACGCGCTCGGCGGCTCGCCGCTCGATCCGCGCCTGACCTTTGCGAGCTTCGTCGTCGGCCGCTCCAACACGCTGGCCCATGCGGCCGCGCGCCAAGTCGCCGAAGGGCGTCGCGGCGATCCCGTGATGTTCAACCCGCTCTACATCCACGCCGGCGTCGGCCTCGGCAAGACGCATCTCTTGCAGGCCGTGACTTGGGCCGGCAATTCCGGCAACGAGCGCAAGGTGCTGTATCTCACGGCCGAAAAATTCATGTACGGCTTCGTCGCCGCGCTGAAGACGCAGACGGCGCTGGCCTTCAAGGAAGCGCTGCGCGGCATCGACGTGCTGGTGATCGACGATCTCCAGTTCCTGCAGGGCAAGTCGACCCAGGCCGAGTTCTGTCACACGCTGAACGCGCTGATCGACGCCGGCCGCCAGGTCGTGATCGCGGCCGACCGTCCGCCGTCCGATCTCGAGAGCCTGGATGACCGCGTCCGCTCGCGGCTTGCCGGCGGGCTCGTGGTCGAGATGGGCTCGCTCGGCGAGGAGCTGCGCCACGGCATCCTGAAGTCGCGCGTCGCGGCGGCCCGCGCCCATCACGCCACGTTCGAGGTGCCCGAGGAGGTGCTGCATTATCTGGCGCGCACCATCACCCATAACGGCCGCGACCTCGAAGGCGCCATCAACCGCCTGCTCGCGCATTCCAAGCTCAACAACCGGCCGGTGACGCTGGAGATGGCCGAGCACGAGGTGCGCGACCTGGTGCGGCCGCAGGAGCCCAAGCGGATCAAGATCGAGGACATCCAGCGCGTGGTGGCACGGCAGTATAATGTCAGCCGCTCGGACTTGCTGTCCTCGCGCCGCACCGCCAACGTGGTGCGCCCGCGCCAGGTGGCGATGTATCTCGCCAAGACGC
Organism: Bradyrhizobium sp. CB1015; assembly: GCF_025200925.1. GTDB lineage: Bacteria > Pseudomonadota > Alphaproteobacteria > Rhizobiales > Xanthobacteraceae > Bradyrhizobium. The sequence continues at coordinate 1,256 of NZ_CP104174.1, forward strand.
TGACCCTGCGCTCGCTGCCCGAGATCGGCCGCCGCTTCGGCGGACGCGACCACACCACGGTGCTGCACGCGGTGCGCAAGATCGAGGCGCTGGTCTCCAAGGACACCGCGCTGTCCGAGGAAGTGGAGTCGCTGAAGCGCCAGCTTCAGGAATAAAGGCCTAGGGCTCCCGCCCCGCTCCCGCCGCCCCGGCTTGCCTGGGCGGCGGTCTTCGTTTTGGGGCGGTAAATCGTGGGGAACTGGCCCCGCTCCCTTGAATCCGCGGGGCATCCGCGGCACCTTGCGCGACCCTGACGGCTTTGGTCATATCGGCGGGAATGATCCGGCTTGTCGGGGTCTTCGGTGCCGTGGCGCGCGTCCCGCCGCCCGGCCCTTCTCAACGCTGTGTTTTCCTAAGGGATCGGGCGAGTAGTGCAATGAAGGTTACGGTCGAACGCGCGCAATTGCTGAAGTCGCTGGGCCATGTCCACCGCGTGGTCGAGCGCCGCAACACGATCCCGATCCTCGGCAACGTGCTGGTGCGCGCCGAGAACGCGAAATTGTCGCTGAAGGCGACCGACCTCGACCTCGAGGTGACCGAGACGCTGCCGGCGGAAACCGCAACCGCGGGCTCCACCACCGTGCCGGCGCACATGTTCTACGACATCGTGCGCAAGCTGCCGGACGGCTCGCAGATCGTGCTGGAGGCCGACGGCGACCGCGCCGTGCTGGCAATCCGCGCCGGCCGCTCGCGCTTCACGCTGCAGACGCTGCCGGAGAACGATTTCCCCGATCTGGCCGCCGGCGACATGTCGCACTCGTTCTCGCTCGCCGCCAAGGACGTCAAGCGGCTGATCGACCGCACGCAGTTCGCGATCTCCACCGAAGAGACGCGCTATTACCTCAACGGCATCTATCTGCATGCCGCCGGCACGGCCAAGGCCGCCACCTTGCGCGGTGTCGCGACCGACGGCCACCGCCTCGCCCAGCTCGACCTGGTGCAGCCCAAGGGCGCCGAGGGCATGCCCGGCGTGATCGTGCCGCGCAAGACGGTCGGCGAGGTGCAGCGCCTGATCGAGGACACCGAGGCCGAGATGACGATCGAGCTATCGCAGGCCAAGATCCGCTTCACCATCGGCAACGTCGTGCTGACCTCGAAACTGATCGACGGCACCTTCCCCGATTACGGCCGCGTCATTCCGCAAGGCAACGACAAGGAGCTCGTCGTCGACAAGAAGGATTTCGAGAACGCGGTCGACCGCGTCTCGACCATTTCGAGCGAGCGCGGCCGCGCGGTCAAGCTGTCGCTGTCGGCGGGCAAGCTGGTGCTGTCGGTGACCAACCCGGATTCCGGCAGCGCGACCGAAGAGCTCGAGGTCGAATACGCCTCCGACGCGCTCGATATCGGCTTCAATTCCCGTTATCTGCTCGACATCGCCGCCCAGATCGAAGGCGACGTCGCAACGCTCCGCCTCGCCGACCCCGGCTCGCCGACACTGGTGCAGGACCGCGACGACAAGAGCGCGCTGTATGTGCTGATGCCGATGCGGGTGTGAGGGGCGTGGCCTTCCTCTCGCGACACCTACTGTGTGGAGACAACCCCTCACCCGGCTTCGCTGCGCGAAGCCACCCTCTCCCACAAGGGGAGAGGGTGAAGCGACAGCCGTCAAAACAAGCAGGATGCAGGTTGCTGTGCCCTCTCCCCTTGTGGGAGAGGGCAGCTCCGCTGGAGGACACAGACTCGGTGGGGTGAGGGGTTAGTGCCGCAGGATCCGTCCCATCGGCCCGTGTCCAAACATCTCCGCCAATTCGCGAAGAACATGCGACATGAGCCGACGGATGCTGAAGCTGCGATGTGGCGCTTGCTGAGGGATCGCCGCTGTCCGCGTTCAAGTTCCGCCGGCAGGTGCCGTTCAAGAATTTCATTCTCGATTTCGTCTGTTTCGAGAAGCGTCTGGTGATCGAGATCGACGGGAGCCAGCACGTGGAATCGCGGCGTGACGCAGTTCGCGAAGCCGCGCTATCCGCAGAGGGGTTTTCGATCGCGCGCTACTGGAACAATGACGTGCTGCAACAGCCCACCTCTGTGTTGGAGGATATCCTTGCAAAGCTTGCCGGGCGGTAAGATACCCCTCACCCGTCGCCTCACTTCGTGAGGCGCCACCCTCTCCCACAGGGGGAGAGGGGAAGAATCGCGTCCATGACAAAGAACCGATGACCTCCTCCCGCATTCATCGCCTGACGCTGACGCATTTCCGCAATTACCGGGCGGCGGGGCTCGAGACGGCGGCTGACCTGGTGGCGCTGGTCGGGCCGAACGGGGCGGGCAAGACCAATTGCATCGAGGCGATCTCGTTCCTGTCGCCGGGCCGCGGCCTGCGCCGGGCGACCCTGGAGGATGTCGCCGACAACCAGGGCGACGGCTCCTGGGCGGTGTCGGCGCAGGTCGAGGGCGCGCTGGGGCTGGCCACGCTCGGCACCGGCATCGATGCGCCGCGCGCGGACGCCGCGGTGAGCCGGCGCTGCCGCATCGACCGCGAGCCGGTGGGTTCGGCGAGCGCCTTCGGCGATCATATCCGCATGGTGTGGCTGACGCCGGCGATGGACGGGCTGTTCATGGGCGCGGCATCGGAGCGCCGGCGCTTCTTCGACCGCCTCGTGCTCGCCATCGACAGCGAGCATTCCAGCCGGATCAACGCGCTCGAGCGTTCCTTGCGTTCGCGCAACCGCCTGCTGGAGACGCGCAATTACGACGACCATTGGTGCGACGCGATCGAGCGCGAGACCGCCGAGCTTGCGGTCGCGGTGGCGGCCACGCGCGGCCAGACCGCGGCAAGGCTCACCGGCATGCTCAACGCCCGCGCGCAACAATCCGCCTTCCCCTCGGCGCAAATCGCGCTCGACGGCTGGATGGAGAATGCGCTGCTGACGGAGACCGCGACCTCGGTCGAGGACCGCTACCGCCAGATCCTGCGCGACAACCGCCCGCGCGATGCGATCGCCGGCCGTACCACCGACGGCCCGCATCTCACCGACCTCGAGGTCGTCTATGCGCCGAAGAGCATGCCGGCGCGCGATGCCTCGACCGGCGAGCAGAAAGCGCTGCTGATCGGCCTCGTGCTGGCGCATGCGAGCCTGGTCGCCGAGATGACCGGCATCGTGCCGCTGCTGCTGCTCGACGAGGTGGTTGCGCATCTCGATCCGAACCGCCGGGCGGCGCTGTTCGACGAGCTGAAGAAGCTCGGCGCGCAGGTGTGGCTGACCGGTGCGGATCCCGCCGCCTTCGCCGAGATCGGCGCAGGGAGCGAAGTGTTTGACGTCGAGAGCGGACGAGTCTCGGCCCGCAGCTAGGCCGCCGCATTGAACCCGCTCGTTTGCGGCCACGACTAGCTGCTTGTGGCTGCAAGAGGCGGCCATCGCGCAGGATTTCAGACTGGCGCGATATCCTTCGCGATATTCTTGGAGCATGAGCATGGCGAGCGTGGGGCGTGGGGCGCAAGCTCCGGCACGATGGCAACTCATTGCGTGCGGCCTTGCTCTCCTCGCAAGCTGCCTGCTCGCGGCAAGCGCCGGCGCCTTCGTATCGAACCTGCCGCCGCTGTTCTCGGCCGCGCTGACGCTGGATCCCGCGGCGAGGCTCCCCGCGCCGACCCGCTACCTCTATCGGGGGATCCACACCACCGTGATGCCCGGTATCGAAGCGCCGCTCCGGACCAGGTTAGAGGCGCGCGTGCCCGCGGCGCTCGGTGACGTGCTCGCGTTCTATCGGACCGAGCTTGGAAAGCTCGGCTGGCAGGAGCAGCAGGATGTCGCGGTGGTCAGCGCCGATCACGCGCGCCTCGCCTTCGTCTCCCCGATCGGGCCGGCAGCGCTGGAGCTCGATCGCAAGGAGGGCAGCACCGCGGTACAGCTTGTGCAAAAGAATGCGCAGGCCGCGACCCGCGCCAACGTCCTGCCTGACCCCGGCCAGGCCAAGCTGGTGTTCAGCAATATCGGCGAGAACGAAGCCGTGCTCACGATCAACCAGCGCACCATCCCGCGCCCCGCCGGCGCCAACGCCGTCGCCCTGGACCTCGTGCCCGGCACATACACCTACGGACTGGCCGTGCCGGGCCGTCCGGCCAGAACGAACATGCTCGCGGTCGCAGCCGGCGATAGCTGGGAGCTCACGGTCGGGCGCGACGGCGAGGCGTGGCCACCGCTCCAGCTGTACTGAGCCCCTGTTCGGCCATGGCTGTTGAACCTGGCCGGTTCCTGCCGCGACTTCTGGTCTGAGGCCGCGCCGATGGGGGCGTCGCCTGCAATTGCGCGGGCATGACGACCCCGCGCCAATCCAGGAGCTTGACGATGTCGATGATCCCGCGCGGGACGCAAGTCCCGGCACGATGGCGGCTGCTGGCCTGCGGCCTTGCCCTGGTAGCGAGCTGCGGAATCGCGGCTGCCGCCGACGGGGGTATCGTCGACGTCCACGCGCTGCCCAAGCTCGAGGGCGCGGTGGAGGACACCTCGCGGTCCGAATCCTGGCGCCTCGAATATCGCATGCCGACGGCGGAAGCGGTGACGGCGCCGGCGTTGAAAAAGCTCCTCGGCGCCGACGGCTGGGTGCCCTATGTGCGGCCGCTCGACGAAAAGAGCACGACGCTGAATTTCAAGAAGGGACGTCAGGGCCTGTCGGTTCATTTCACGCAAGCCCTCGGCCGCCCCGATCAATCCGTGGTCACCTACTCCTCCGACCGGATTTACGGCAACGTGCCGTTCCCCGATGGCGCGACCGACATCATGTTCGATGGCACGAGGCCTTATCTCGGCTGCATCGCGCCCACCGCGTTCGATGCGACGTCGGATTTCTTTGGCCGCGAGATGGCTGCGATCGGTTGGCAAAAGCTTACACCGGAGACCGCCGCGCGCTGGACCAGCAGCCTGGACGAGACCGTTCCCAACGGTCTGCGCGCCTATTACGCGCACCCTGATAGCGAGGAGACCGGCTTCACCAAGCAGAAGCCGGTGATGCTGACGCTGACCCGCCGCGACGACGGAAGGACCAATGTCGAGATCCGGGTCGCGCCGTTCGCGCTGCCGGAGGTGCTCGAGGCCGACAGCGAGATGGCCGGCCTGCCGCGACCCAAGCCGACCAAATCTGCGCGGAGCCTCGGCAGCGCCAGCTCCAACAAGCGCGAGATCTCGGCCGCGGCGATGGCCGAGCTGCCCGCCGTGCTCGCCTTCTACCAGCGCGAGCTCGCCGCACGCGGCTGGCAGGAGAATGGCAGCGCGCCGCTCGCGCCCGGCGACGAGGTGGCGATCAAGATCTCCAGCACCGATGAAACCGGTGTGCTGCGGCTCGGCCGCAAGTATGATCTCACCATGGTCAGCCTGACCGCGCAGGTGAAGGAATCCGCGCTCGCCGCCCGCGCCAAGGCGAGGAAGGAGGCCGACGAGAAGTTTCTCGGCGATGCGCTGGGTGCGGCTCAGCAGCTCATCGCCGCTGACGAGGCGAGGCGCAAGGCGCAGGCCGCCTCCCTGTCCGATGCGCCGCTCCGTGCGCTCGCCGACAGCAACACGCCAGTGCCGCTGCCCGAGAGCGCAGAGGGCGTGAAGTTCGAAGGCGGCGACGGCCATCTCGAATTCTCCTCCACATCGAGCGTCAAGGCGCTCACCGCGTTCTATCGCGCATCGCTCAAGCCCGCCGGCTGGAAGGAGCAGCCTTCCGTCATCAACCAGCCCAACATGGCGGTGATGGAATTCGCCAAGGGCGGCAAGTCGATCTCGATGACAATGATGCAGATGGGACCGAAGGTGAATGTGAGCGCCAGCGGATCGGGCCTGGTGATGGCCGCAGCCAAGGCGGCGGCCGTCCCCGAAGTGCAGGCCAAATCCGCCGAGCCGCTCAAGCCGGATCCCGAATCCCCGCTGCCGGTGCCGACGCAGCGTTCGTCGAAATCGCTCGCCACCTCGAAGATGCCGGGCAGCGAGACGCCGTTCCGCCGCGAGCTGGAGGCCAGCATCCCTGCGTCGCTCGACGAGGTCCTCGCCTTCTACCGTGCGGAGCTTGCAAAGCTCGGCTGGCAGGAAAAGACCGGCGCGGCCGCGTCCGCAGAACGCGCGCAGATCGAATTCATCTCGCCGCAAGGTCCCGCCGTGCTCAAGCTTGGCCGCGCCAAGGGCGAGACCATTGTCAATCTGGCGCAGAAGAATGCGGATGCCGCGGTCAAGGCCGACATCATGCCGAAGGCGGGACAGGCGAGGCTCATGCTCGGCAATATGGGACCGAGCGAGGCGTCGCTGACCATCAACAAGCAAACCGTGAAGATCGCAGCCGGCGCCGGCGGCCCGCAATCACCGAAAGGCCCGATGCTCGACCTGCCGCCCGGGAAGTACCAATACGCGCTGCGCATGTCCGGACGGCCGCACCGCACCGAGACCCTGACCGTTGCCGCCGGCGAGGCCTGGGGCCTCCTGGTGGGCCCGAGCGGCGACGTGCTGCCGCTGCAGATGTATTGATCTCATGTCCGCGGGCGTATCGGCCTGGTTGAACCGGTCCGGTTCGTGGGGCGACTAGTCGTCGAGAGGCGGCGGCGACCCTGTCGCAGCCGCTGCGTCGCGCGAAGATCGCGGTATTCGTGGAGAGCGGGCATGACGACGGCAAGGCGCGGGACGAAGGTCCCGGCACGGTGGTGGCTGTTGATGTGCGGCCTCACGCTTGCATGCTGCTCGCAGGAGCCCCTTACCGCAGCAGATTCCCACGCCGACATGCCGGTGCCGACGCGAGCCAGTCACGCAAGCTTCAGCACCATGCGCGCGTCCGGTATCGATGTTCCGTTCCGGCTCGAGCTCAAGGCCCATGTACCCGCAGAGCTCAACGACGTCCTGGCCTTCTACCGCAGAGAACTCGGAAAGCGCGGCTGGCAGGAGAGGCCTGATGGCGCGATGGTGGTCGCCGGTCGCGCGCGGCTCGTCTTCGCCTCCCCGAAGGGGCCGGGCACGCTGACGCTCGACCGCGCCAAAAGCGAGACCACGGTCGACCTCGTGCAGCGAAATACCGAGGTCGCGGCCAAGGCCAACTTCCTGCCGATAGCAGGACACGCGCGGCTGATCTTCGGTTATCTTGTACCTGATGTGGCCTCGCTCGCGATCAACGGCCAGACCATCGAGATCGCAGGCGGCGTCAACCATCCACAAACGCTGGATCTGCCGCCCGGCACGTATTCCTACGCGCTGCTGGTGTCGGGCCATCGGGTGCACACCGACACCATCACCGTGGCTGCCGGCGAGGCCTGGTCCCTCAGTTTGGGGGACGACGATAAGAAGCCGGACCAGATCTACTGAGCCCGACGGCTGTTTCCGGGCGCTCGGCGCCTCGGAACAGGCCTCCGCGACCCCGCAAATCCACGCCCTTCGAGGCCCCAAGCAGGCGCTCGAATCGGGCTTTTTGCAGCGCCCGAAAACGCCCTGCAAAAGCCTTGAAAACTCGCCGAAAAACCCTATCTGCTCAAAGGGTTGCCGGGAGATACTTTGCGCTAGGCGCAAGCGGTCTTTCGTGGCACAAATAGCCTCGCAAATCAGCGCCTTTTGCGCCGCTGATTCGGGCGACATCTCGAAGGCCTCTCATGACAGAACCTGCTCGGCAGCACGCTGCCGAAAACGAGCCCTCCAATCCGAGCGAATACGGTGCGGAATCGATCCGCGTGCTCAAGGGTCTCGACGCCGTCCGCAAGCGCCCGGGCATGTATATCGGCGACACCGACGACGGCTCGGGCCTGCACCACATGGTCTACGAGGTCGTCGACAACGCCATCGACGAAGCCCTCGCGGGCCATGCCACGCGCGTCGAGGTGATCCTCAACGCGGACAATTCCGTCACCGTGCGCGACGACGGGCGCGGCATTCCCGTCGACATCCACAAGGGCGAAGGCATTTCGGCAGCCGAGGTCATCATGACCCAGCTGCACGCCGGCGGTAAGTTCGACCAGAACTCCTACAAGGTTTCCGGCGGCCTGCACGGCGTCGGCGTCTCCGTCGTCAACGCGCTGTCGAGCAAGCTCGGCTTGCGCATCTGGCGCGACAACAAGGAGCACTATATCGAGTTCGCCCATGGCGATGCCGTCGCACCGCTGAAGGTCGTCGGCGATGCCCCGGGCAAGCGCGGCACCGAGGTGACGTTCCTGGCCTCGACCGAGACCTTCAAGAACGTCGAATACGACTTCGCCACGCTCGAGCACCGGCTGCGCGAGCTCGCCTTCCTCAATTCCGGCGTCAACATCGTGCTCTCCGACATGCGCCACGCGGTCGAGAAGCGCGAGGAGATGCACTATTCCGGCGGCGTCGAGGAGTTCGTCAAATATCTCGACCGCAACAAGAAGGCGCTGGTGCCGGCGCCGATCATGGTGCGCTCGGAAGCCAACGGCATCGGCGTCGAGGCGGCGCTGTGGTGGAACGACAGCTACCACGAGAACGTGCTGTGCTTCACCAACAACATCCCGCAGCGTGACGGCGGCACCCATCTCGCCGGCTTCCGCGGCGCGCTGACGCGCCAGGTCAACGGCTATGCCGAGGCCAATGCGAAAAAGGAAAAGATCGCGCTGACCGGCGACGATTGCCGCGAAGGCTTGACGGCCGTGCTGTCCGTGAAGGTGCCCGACCCGAAATTCTCGTCGCAGACCAAGGACAAGCTGGTGTCCTCGGAAGTGCGCCCCGTGGTCGAGAACGTCCTCAACGAGGCGCTCCAGGCCTGGTTCGAGGAGCACCCGAGCGAGGCCAAGATGATCGTCGGCAAGGTGATCCAGGCCGCGGCGGCCCGTGAAGCTGCGCGAAAAGCACGCGAGCTGACGCGCAAGAGCCCGCTCTCGGTCTCCTCGCTGCCGGGCAAGCTCGCCGACTGCCAGGAAAAGGATCCGGCCAAGTCGGAACTGTTCATCGTCGAGGGCGACTCGGCAGGCGGCAGCGCCAAGCAGGGCCGCAACCGCGAGTTCCAGGCCGTCTTGCCGCTCCGCGGCAAGATCCTGAACGTCGAGCGCGTGCGTCCCGACAAGATGCTGTCGAGCGAGCAGATCGGCACGCTGATCACCGCGCTCGGCACCGGCATCAGCGACGAGTTCTCGGTCGAGAAGCTGCGCTATCACAAGATCATCGTGATGACGGACGCCGACGTCGACGGCGCTCACATCCGCACGCTGCTGCTGACGTTCTTCTACCGGCAGATGCGCGACATCATCGATGGCGGCTATCTCTACATCGCCCAGCCGCCGCTCTATAAGGTCTCACGCGGCAAGTCCGAGCAATATCTGAAGGACGAGCGGGCGCTGGAAGATTATCTGATCGACGCTGGCCTCGACGACTGCGTTTATATCCCCGGTACCGGCGGCGACCGTTCCGGGCGCGATCTGCGCGCGCTGGTCGACGACGCCCGCGTGGTCCGCAGCATCCTGCGCAACCTTCACAGCCGCTATAACCGCAAGGTGGTCGAGCAGGCCGCCATCACCGGCGTGCTGAACAAGGAAATCTACGGCGATCCCGAGAAGGCGGCAGCCGCGGCGCAATATATCGCGAGCCGGCTGGACAACCAGGCCGAGGAGGTCGAGCGCGGCTGGGTCGGACAATTCGTCGAGGGCCAGGGCTTCCTGTTCGAGCGCACCGTGCGCGGCGTCAAGGAAGCCGCCGTCATCGACGATGCACTGCTCGGCTCGGCCGAGGCCCGTAAGCTCGACGAGTACACGACGAAGCTCCAGGACGTTTACGCCCGCTCCGGCAAGCTGCGGCGCAAGGACAACGAGCACGTGGTCCACGGTCCGGTCGACCTGTTCGAAGCCGTGACCGACGCGGGCCGCAAGGGCATCACGCTGCAGCGCTACAAAGGCCTCGGCGAGATGAACCCGGAGCAGCTCTGGGAAACGACGCTGGACACCGAGGCGCGCTCGCTGCTGCAGGTGAAGGTCAAGGAGGTCGACGAAGCCGACGACATCTTCACCAAGCTGATGGGCGACGTCGTCGAGCCCCGCCGCGACTTCATCCAGGAACATTCGCTGAGCGCGACGATCGATATTTGATCGCCTCTCAAGCTCGTAGCTCTCGGTGCCAGCCAAGCACTCGCTGCACCTCTCCCGCTTGCGAGAGAGGTCGACACGCTCGCAGAGCGTGGCGGGTGAGGGCTTTCTCTTCTAGGGGATTGTCCCATTGCGGAGACACCCTCTCCCCCGCCCTCCCCCGCAGGCGGGGGAGGGAGCGCACCACCTCCGCGCCAACACCGCCCCTGAACCTCCCCACCCGCCATCGCGACGAATCGGCATGACCCCGCAAGGCCAATTCCGGCCGGGAAGTGTCGCGCCATGATCGCCTCTGCAACGACCAGCTCCGCCGCGCCCTCACGCCGCCTCGGCATCATCGGCAGCATCGTCGGCGTGCTGGCGTTGATGGCGGCGGTGCTGCCGCATTGGGTCGTGCCGATCGTGTTTCCGCCGCCGCCGGCGGACAAGGTGATCGTCGACACCGGACATCGCATCAAGGACCGCATCGTCGCGAAGGTGAAGGGCGTGGAGTATCAGGCTCCGAGGCCTGAGAAATCGGCTGGACGAAGCTGGAGTGAAACCGCATCGGTTACAGCAATCTCGCTCGGCCTGCTCGCCATCCTGCTTTCGGTGCTTTCCCTGATCTTCCGGGAGGAACGGCTCCTTGCCGCTGTCGCCGCCACACTCGGCACCGGCGCCATCGCCATCGAAATCTCCTTCTTCATGATGGGGGTTCTGATCCTGATCGCGATCCTCTACGTGATCGGGAATATCATCGGGCTGTTCTGAGGACCGCTTGCCACAAGCTCCCGTCCTCATCCTGAGGTGCCCGCGAAAGCGGGCGTCTCGAAGGATGGCCACGGGCGACACAGGGGCCTGCATGGTTCGAGACGCGCGTTCCGCGCTCCTCACCAGGAGGGATTAGCAGCCTCGCCTGGGCTCACGGACCGGCCACGAACCACTGCCCAGCACAATTGCTCCCGCGCTCAAATCTCTGTAGTTTCCGCCCGAAACAGCCCACCCAACAGGACAGCGAGAACCCCGTGGCGCCCATCCAATACATCGTCGAGGGCGGTCACCGGCTCTCGGGCTCGATCGAGCCGTCCGGCAACAAGAATTCGGCGCTGCCGATCATCGCCGCCGCGCTGCTGACCGAGCATCCGGTCGTGCTGGAGAACGTGCCCCGGATCCGCGACACCGAGACGCTGGTCGAGCTGGTCCGCTCGGTCGGCGCGTCGGCGGAATGGTCCGCACGCAACACGCTTCACATCCACGCCAAGAGCATCCGCGCCGCCGACCTCGACCCCGAGCTGTGCGTGCGTATCCGCGCCTCGATCCTGCTCGCCGGGCCCCTGCTCGCCCGCTGCGGCGAGGTGATGCTGCCGCCGCCCGGCGGCGACGTCATCGGCCGCCGGCGATTGGATACGCATGTGCTCGCGCTGGAGCAACTCGGCGCGAAGGTCACCGCGACCGACCGGCTCGAATTCCGCGCGCCCAAGCTCGCGGGCGCGGACGTGTTCCTGGACGAGCCGAGCGTCACTGCGACCGAGAATGCGCTGGTCGCAGCGGTCGCCGCCGACGGCGTCACCTATTTGCGCAACGCGGCCTCCGAGCCGCATGTGCAGGACCTCGCCAATTTCCTGGTCGCGCTCGGCGCCAGGATCGAAGGCATCGGCACCAACACCATGATCATCCATGGTCAAGCGACGCTCGGCGGGACGACGTACCGGATCCAGCCGGACCATATCGAGGTCGGCTCGCTGATCGGGCTCGCCGCCGTGACGCGCTCTCCGTTGCGCATCACGCGCGCCGGCGTCGAGCATCTGCGCTCGATCCGCATGGGATTCGAGCGGCTCGGCATCGTCTGCCGGATCGAGGGCGACGACCTCATCGTGCCCTCCAACCAGACATTGAAGATCCAGGACGACTTTGGCGGCCATGTGCCCAAGCTCGAGGACCAGCCCTGGCCGGCCTTTCCGGCCGACTTGATGTCGATCGCGATCGTCACCGCCACGCAATGCGAGGGCGTGATCCTGATGTTCGAGAAGATGTTCGAATCCAGGATGTTCTTCGTCGACAAGCTGATCGCGATGGGCGCGCGCATCGTGCTGTGCGACCCGCACCGCGCCATCATCGCCGGCCCCAGCCGCCTGCACGGCGCGACGATGACATCGCCCGACATCCGCGCCGGCATGGCGATGCTGCTCGCGGCCGTGTGCGCCGAGGGCACTTCGACTATCAACAACGCCGACCAGATCGAGCGCGGCTATGAGCGCATCGAGGAGCGGCTGAACGCGCTGGGTGCCAGGATCAAGCGCGTGCCTGAAAGGAAGAGCTGATTTTCGCCTCTCCCCGCCTGCGGGGAGAGGCCGGATTGCATCGCAATCCGGGTGAAGGGGGACTCTCCACGAGTCCAACTACCAGCTTTTCTGCGGACAGCCCCTCATCCCAACCCTCTCCCCGTAAGAACGGGAGAGGGAGAAGAGACACGGGCCATGTTTTCGTCGCGTGGCTGTGCTATGAGCCGCCATGCTCGACACCGTCCAACATCATGCGCAGCCGCATGCCGGTGTTCCGCCGAATCATGTTGCCGAAGAATTCGTCGAGACGCTGCGCCTTGCCGTGCCGATGATGCTGACCCAGCTCGGGCAGATCGCGATGATCACAACCGATCTCGCGATGATCGGGCGGCTCGGCGAGGAGGCAGTGGCCGCGGCGGCGCTGGCGCATACGGTCTATTTCGTCAGCTTCACGTTCGGGCTCGGATTGACGTCCGCAGTGTCGCCGCTGGCGGCGCAGGCATTCGGCGCCGGCGACGTCAGGCGCATTCGCCGCTCGTTGCGCGTCGGTTTGTGGGCCGCGCTGCTGATCTCGCTGCCGATGATGGCCTCGCCGCTTTATGGCGAGCAGATTTTGCTCGCGCTCGGTCAAATGCCCCGAGCGGCCGCGCTGGCGCAGCACTACCTGAACGGCCTCGCCTGGGGCATCGCACCGGCGCTCGGATTCATAGCGCTGCGCGGCATGATGAGCGCCGTAAACCGGCCGCAGGCGCCGCTGTGGATCACACTGGCGGCGATCCCGGTGAATGCCGCATTGGTCTATGCCCTGATCCACGGCCTGTTCGGCCTGCCGGAACTCGGCCTGTTCGGCGCGGGGCTCGCGACCACGCTGGTCAATCTCGGCACCTTCCTCGCCGCGCTCGCGATCGCCGGGCTGCGCGAGCCGTTTGCGAACTATCATCCGCTCGCCCGCCTCTGGCGGATGGACTGGCCGTTGATGCGCCAGCTGATCGCGATCGGCGCGCCGATCTCGTTTTCCCTGCTGTTGGAATATGGCCTGTTCTCCTCGGCGGCGCTGCTGATGGGACTGATCTCGACCGCCGCGATTGCCGCGCATCAGATCGCGCTCCAGGTCACCGCCGTGCTGTTCATGGTGCCGCTCGGCATCGGCATGGCGGCGACGGTGCGGGTCGGACATGCCTTCGGCCGCAAGGATCCGGCGGCGGTGAAACGCGCAGGGCTCGTCGCAGCCGTGCTCGGCGTCGCGCTGGTCTCCGCGCTGACGATCGGCATCGTGATCGGTCGCTATCAGCTCGGCCGGCTGTTTTTCGGCGGCGGCAGCGAAAGCGCAGCAACGGTCGAGCTGACGGCAACGCTGCTGCTGGTGGGCGCGAGCTTCTTCATCGCCGACGGCCTCCAGACCATCGTGGGCGGCGCGTTGCGCGGCATCAATGACACCCGAATGACGCTGCTGTTCGCCGCGATCGGATATTGGTGCGTCGCCTTTCCCGTCGCCTGGGTGCTTGCCTTCCACACAGGGCTGGGCGCGGTCGGCGTCTGGATCGGGTTCTCGATCGGCACGTTCGTCTATGCCGCCCTGTTGATCTTGCGCTTCCGGATGCTGGCGCGCAGATTGGCGGAATGAAGGGAAGGGTCCGCGAAGTCACCCCCAATGTCGACGCCGACGCGGTGCTGGCAGGCGCGCAGTTCATCGATGCGTTTCGCGTCGAGATCGGCGCGGCGACTGTCGATGCGCGCGAAGCCTGCACCAGGATGGTGCTGCACGGCCCGCGCTGGATCGATGTGCTGCTGCGCCTGCGCAACATTCTGGTGAGGCCGTTCGGGCTGAAGACATCCGGCGAAGGCGCGCCGGCCCCACGCGGCATGATCGGCCTGTTTCCGGTGCTGAGCGAGACACCGGAGCAGCTGGTCGCAGGCTTCGATGATTCGCACCTCGATTTCCGCATCGTGGTCGACGTTTCAGGCAATGCCGCGAGCCGCCGGGTGACCTCGACGACGCTGGTGCGCACGCACAACCTGCTCGGCCGGACCTATCTTGCGCTGATCATGCCCTTCCACAAGCTCGTGGTCCGCAACATGATGGGACGCATCGTGGCAACGGCCCGATGAACTGTGCGGGCCGACGTTGATAAACACGCCCGTGTTCAGCCCACCGGCCCTGGGGTCCAATTGTCCCCTGCGAGCGGACTGACTTTCACGTCTGGAATGACACCGAGATCCATGCTCGGATCGAAATGGCGCATCGTCCGCTCATTGAGGTCGATGATGCGGCCAGGTCGGAGCGGCCCCACGTCGTTTATCTTGACGATGACCTTCTTGCCCACGGCCTCGACGAGAGCATATTTCGGCCTCGCGCCAAATTCGACCCCACCAAATTTCCGGCGCAGACTCGTCTTGATGGCAGCCGTCCAGGCAGAGGGATCATAACGCTCGCCGGAGGCCGTCTTCGGACCGCCCTCCTCCTTGCCGGGCTTGAACGGATTGTAGGTGGACGCCGCGCCCACGATCGCATCGCCGGAGGCGGCATCGACGACGGTACTTGAGTGATCCCCACGCGTTTCACTTCGAGCAACGGCAACGGAAATGGCGAGCGCAAGCAGGGCGCCGCAAATTGCGGCGCTCGAGCGGAATAGCATCATAAGTCCTGTGATTTTTTAGATTGTCCGGTTCCAGAACCGCAAAAATGGTCAAGCGAACGCAGCAGCGTTCATCAACTTGCGCCAATCGTCTTGCGGATTCGAGCCAACCCCTGGCTACGGAACCGTCGTGTGAACCGGAGTGGTCCTCACGTCGTGTTTAGCTTCTCGCCGATTAAGACAGAGATTGCGTCAGCAACATGACCCGATGGAACCCGGCGCGTGCAGCGTCAGAAGACGCAGGCAGCGATCACGGCTGAACCGCGCGACCTATGCATTGCTGTCGAAACGAGTCCACGAGGATGCGTTCAACTCACTCCGCAACGCGCGCGGACTTGTCGGCCGAGGCCTCCGACCATTCGCCGACGACGCGGTCGAGGTCGCAGAGATTCTGGTGCATCTGCTCCAAGGAGAAGCCGAGCGCGAAGAAGCGCTCGGCGGTATCGCTGGGGTGGCCGCGGAGCAGGCCGTCCTGCCGGACGGACGCGACCGCCTCGGCGTAGTGCTGGAGCGCGACATGCACCGGATGGATCGGCGGCGCGCCGGCGCCCTCGCGCAAGGCACTAGCGGCCGCGCGCAGGAAGCGCGCGATCGCGGTCGACACTTCCGTCAGCGGAGCTGCCAGCCGCATCTGCACCTCGACCGGCAGCGGCACCACCGTAGCGCGGCCGATCATCACGACGTCATGGCGCAGCCGCAGGATCGTTCGCAACAACGGGCCGGTGTCGGGACCGCTCGACAGCCGCGCAGCGCGCTCGCGCTCGGCTTCGGAGCCGATCGCATTCAGGTTGACCATCGCGGTGCCGATGCCGTCCTGGATCCGGTGCAGCGCGTCGTTGTCGCGGCCGCGCGTGAGGCCGGCGAGCAGCTCGGTGAAGGCATCCGCGATCAGCTCGAGCAAAGTCGCCGCGCTGGCGCGGATCTGCCGCACCGCGCGCGAGGGCAGCACCAGGAACGAGACCAGCAATCCCGTGACCGCGCCGACGCCGACCTCGCTGACGCGGTCGATCGCCGAGGTCATGGGATCGGAGTGATGTATGGTCGGAACCAGGAGCACGATCACGGCGGTGACCGTGGCGGCGCTGAGGCTCGGATTGATCGCGGCGATGAAGGCGAGCGGGGCGACGGAGAGGACCAGCAGGCCGAGCAGGCCCGCCTCGCTGGAATAGGGAATCAGGATGGCGATGGCGCCGCCATAGATCGCGCCGCCGATGGTGCCGAGCATGTAGTCGCGCGTCGCCTTCAGCGAGCGGCCGACGCTCATCTGGGTCACGATCAGCGAGGTCAGCACCGCCCAGAGCGGCAACAACAGATGCAGGGCAGTCGCGATCGCATAGGCCGCGGTCGCGGCGACGGTGACCCGGATCGCCAGCCCCAATTGCGTCCGCCGCGCTCGAACCCGCTCGAACAGCTGCCTTGCGCGCGTCATACGGAATATCCCGATCGTCTTCGCCTAAGCAAAAGCATGGCTGATCCCCGCCCCCGCAAGGCCGCTTGAAAGGCCAAATCAGCCCGCCTAACTTGCGCGCCAAAACGAGGAAACACGATGGCTCACGAAACCGCAACGCTCGCCGCCTATGTCTTCAATCTGAAATACCAGGATATTCCGGCGGAGGTGCTGGAGCGCGCCAAAGTACTGACGCTGGACTTCCTCGGCAGCGCAATCCGGGCGCGGCGCGAGGCGGAATCGACCCCGTCGATGCTGAAGATGCTGGAGGCGCTGGCGCTCGACACCAGGGGCGAGTCCACCGTGTTCGGCGATGCCAAGACCTGGACGCCGGCGGTCGCGGCGCTGCTCAACGGCGCGCTCGGCCACTCCCTCGATTTCGACGACACCCACGCCGATTCCTCGCTGCATCCGAGCGCACCGGTGGTGCCGGCCGCCTTCGCCGTCGGCGAGATGGTCGGCGCGTCGGGCCGCGACGTGCTGACGGCGATTGTTGCCGGTTACGAGGTCTGCTGCCGGCTCGGCAATGCGCTCGATCCGACTTCGCATTATGCGCGCGGCTTCCACCCGACCGCGACCGCCGGCACCTATGGCGCGGCTGCGGCGGCCGGCAAGCTGTTCGGCCTGTCCGAGAAGCAGCTGATCGCCGCATTCGGCGTCTCCGGCAGCCAGGCCGCGGGCTCACTGCAATTCCTGGTCAACGGCGCCTGGAACAAGCGCTACCAGGTCGGCGCCGCCGCGATGAACGGCGTGATCGCCGCGACGCTGGCGCGCAACGATTTCGTCGGCGCGACCGAGTCGGTCGAGGGCAAGCACGGCCTGCTCGCCGGCTACACCGACGATGCGCATCCAGATAAGGCGGTAGCCGACCTCGGCAAGACCTATGAGACGATGAAGATCGGCGTGAAGCCGTATCCGAGCTGTCGCTATACCCATGCCGCGATCGACGCGCTGATCGCGATGCGGCGCGAGCACAATCTCACACCGGACCAGGTCAAGCGTGTCGAGATCGGCCTGCACCGCAACGGCATCACGCTGACCGGCGACGCCGCCACCAAGCGGCACCCGCGCTCGATCGTCGGCGGCCAGTTCTCGATGTTCTTCACCGGCGCGCTCGCGCTCGACCAGGGCTCATTCGGCTGGGACGATTACAACCGCCTGGGCGATGCCGCCATCGACGCGCTCGCCGACAGGTTCGACGTGGTGCAGGACGATCGCCTCGAGATCGGCCGCAGCCATCCGTTCGGTGCGCGCGTCAGCATCACGACGGATGATGGCGTGCACGAGCGGCTCTACGCCGATCCCTCGGGCGAGCCGACCTCGTTCCCGGATACGCAGGCGATGCAGCAGAAATTCCTGACCCTGGCCCGCCCGGTGCTGAACGCACGCGCGGAAAAGTTTGCAGACGCGATCATGACGCTGGAGCGGTTCGATCGCGTCGCCAAGGCGACGGAATTGGGGAGGTAGGAGCAGCGGCGCAGAGCGCGTCTGTTACCCTCCCCCTCCAGGGCAGGGCTATCGCATATGACTTGTGACGTCGGCCTGCGCGCACGCCTCGTCCTTCGAGACGGCGCTGACGCGCCTCCTCAGGATGAGGCTAATCAGCGTCAGTGCTCGTTGAAATTGCTGCCGCGCACTCCGCCCTCATCCTGAGGAGCCCGCCCAAAGCGGGCGTCTCGAAGGATGGCCGCTGGGAAAAGCTCTCAAATGCGATAGCCCTGCCTGGAGGGGGAGGGTCGGCGCACATTGAGCGTAGCGAAATGTGCGACGGGGTGGGGTGATCTCTCCACTCGGGCACTGCGCATCGCGGAGAGACCGTCACCCCACCCCGCTCGCGCTTCGCGCGGTCAACCCTCCCCCTCCAGGGGAGGGTAAGAGACGTCTCAACCCCCTCCCGCCACTTTCCCCTTGTCGCGCGTTGCCGCAACCACATCGCGTACCAGATCGAACACGCCATCCGCCTCCGGCGGCCCGTTCGGCGAGCGGCCGAGCCGCACGATCACCAGCTGCTCCGACGGGATCACGATGGTGTACTGCCCGATCGTGCCCTTGGCGAAGAAGGCATCGCGCGGCCAGCCGTGCTCCACGCGAAAATTTGCGCCAAAGCTGTCGCCCTGGTTGGTCCAGAAGCCGGCGCCGATGCCGACCCACGCGTTCGGCGTGGCCGTCGCCGAATAGGTCACCCACCCTTTCGGCAAGATGCGTTTGCCGCCGACGACGCCGTCATCGAGATAGAGCTGGCCGAAGCGCGCCCAGTCGCGCGCGGAGGCGAGCATCTCGCTCGACCCTTCGATCGTGCCGGCGCCGTCGAGCTGGAGCACGACATGGCGCATGCCGAGCGGCGCGAACAATTCGCGGCGTGCAAAACGTAGCGCGTCTTGCGGTGTGCCGCCGGCCGCATCGCGGATCAGATGCGAGAGGATGAGGGTGTTGCCGTCGTGATAATTCCACGCCGTGCCCGGCGCGGTTGCGAGCGGCATGCTCTCGGCATAGGCGGCCATGTCCTTCTCCACGAATTTCATCCGGTTGACCGGCTCGAAGGCGGAGCCGAGCGAGGCCTGCAGCGAGCTACCGAGCGCAAGGCCCGCGGTGTGACGTAAGAGCTGGTCGACTGTGATGGCATGGCGCGGATCATCGGGATCTTTCCAGGCGGCGACCGGCGCGGGGCCGTCGAGCTTGAGCTTGCCCTGGCGCACCAGCACGCCGATCAACGCCGAGATCACCGATTTCGTCATGGAGAAGCCGAGCAGCGGCGTCTCGGGGCCGCTGCCGTCGGCGTAGCGTTCGGCGACGATGCGACCGGCCTTCATCACGACGATGGCGCGGGTGCGGCGGTGAGGCGGCTGAGCGGGCTCGGCGAAGGCCCGGCCGAGCGCGGCGGCGAGCGAGGGGCTTTGCGGCGGCACGATCACGGAGCCGGCGATCTCGGGCAACAATGCGGGCCGTTTGTCGTCAGGCGGCGGCTCGACGGCAGTCATGCCATCGCCATGCTCGAGCGTGCAGCCGAGGCCTTCGCGATAGACGGCACGGCTGCCGAGGCCGAACAGCGTCACCGTGACATCCTTGCGGACGCGGTCGATTCTGTAGTCCATCGCCCAGCTGATCAGGCTCGCTCCGGGCATGGAGTCGGTGGTCTCGGCGAAGTTGCGCCCGGGATCGAGGCCGGAGACGAACGTCTCGGCACACAGGATGCCGGCGACGAAGCCGGTCGCGACCTTCGGCACGTCGCGGGCCCGGGCCGCGCCGAGTGCGAGGCCGGCTGCGGCGACAGTGGTGGTGAGAAGGACGAACTTGCGGCGGCGGATCACGGGCTTTCTCCGGCTGGGGGCATGCCAAGGAGGGAAGCGGGATGCGGACGGTGGATGCTCGCCGGATTTGAAAAATGCGCTGGTTGAAATCGGGCGGAGCTGGTCGATTCTGAAATTCCGGTGTGATTAGAATGGGTTGGAAACTAGGCCGCACTCGTCTTCACCCGCCGGTATTCCGTCGGCGTCACGCCCGTCACCGCCTTGAACGCCCGGTTGAACGGTCCCAGCGACTGGAAGCCGGCGTCCATGGCGATGGTGATGACGGGGACCTCGGCCTGGGCGGGATCGGCCAGCGCGGCCTTGGCTTCCTCGATGCGGTGGTTGTTCAGGAACACATTGAAGTTGCGATAGCCGAGCCGCTGGTTGATCAGCCGGCGCAGCCTGTATTCGGGGATCTTCAGCCGGCCCGCCAGCACGCCGATGGTGATGTTCTCCTGGCGATAGATCCGCTCGTCCGCCATCAGGTGCATCAGGGCATCGACGAGTTTCTGGTCGGCGTCCTCGGCCACGGGCTGAATCGGCGCGATCGCCGGTGCGGGCTCGGCCGCTACCGGAAACAGGTCGGCGCCATCGACGCGCATCATCGCGTAGGCACTCGCTGCAACGATGCAGGCGAGCACCCCTGTATTGATCGTGTTGGCGACATCGCCCGCGCTGAAGGCAACGACGATCTGGAGCACCGCATTCAACCCGCCATAGAGCGCGGCGGAGCAGACGATGAAGACGCGCACGCGGCGGCGATGCTCGACCAGATCGGCGGACCACGATCGGATCGTCTGCGCCACTGCGAGTGCGATGAAACCGAGCACGATCAGGTTCACTACCGTCACGGAGAACCGCGCGTTGCCGCCGGGCGCGATCCAGAGACACCCGACGAAGCTGAAGGCGGTCACGGCGGCCCAGATCAAACCGTGCCACCAGCGCAACCGAAAGGCGTCGTCGAACAGCGCGCGTGTGAACAGCCAGAACACGACGATGTTGCCGGTCGACAGTGCAATCAGCGGCGCGTGCCAGATCGGAACGAGCGACGACACGCCGATGGAATAGCTCGCGGCATGCGCCGCCGAACCGAGCGCGAAGGCGGCGCCGAGCCGGGCCGCGAGCACATCGCGGAACTCGGAGAGCAATGACGCCGCCAGCACCAGCAGCAGCGCGACGCTGGCAGCGCGAAAGGCGAGCTCGGTTGCGGCAAGGGTCATCAAACCATGCGACGGTTGCGGTTGAAGGCAGCCGAACATCGTTCGTTGCGCCAGGTTTTTCAAGGACCATCCGCATGCCACCGCTGGAGCGACATCCACCGCTGTCATCGCCCGGCTTGACCGGGCGATCCAGTACTCCGAGACGTCAGTGATTGAATCGATAGGCTGCGGCGTACTGGAGAACCCGGTCCCGGCTCCGCCAGGGCTACGCCGAGGCCTGCAGGTGCGCTCGGCACGCCGAAGCTTCAGCGAAGGCGGCAAGCCGGGGCATGACAGTGGAGTATGTGGTTCGGCCTTTGTCGCGACGGCGATGCGAAATCCTGCTACGATCGCGCTCAAGAAAGCCAAAAGGAGTCCACCCCATGAGCTGGCAGCCCTCGAACGATCCCGTGCTCGGCGATCCCATGTCCTGCGATGCGCTCGATCTCGTCATCGTGCCACGCACGCGCGATCTCGGCGACGGGTTCGCGGTGCGGCGGGCTTTGCCGCACGGCAAGCGGCAGATGGTGGGGCCCTTCATCTTCTTCGATCATTTCGGTCCCGTGCAGTTCGTCTCCGGCAAGGGCATGGACGTGCGGCCGCATCCGCATATCGGGCTTGCCACCGTCACCTATCTGTTCGACGGCGCGATCATGCATCGCGACAGCGAGGGCAACGTCCAGGAGATCGCGCCCGGCGCGATGAACCTGATGACGGCCGGCCGCGGCATCGCGCATTCCGAGCGCACGCCGGATGCGCAGCGCGCCTCGGGCCAGAAGATGCTCGGCCTGCAAAGCTGGATCGCGCTGCCGGCAGGCTCGGAAGAGATCGCGCCGTCGTTCCAGCATTATGCGGCTGGCGACCTGCCGATGATCTCGGAGCGCGATTTCACCGCGCGGGTGATCGCGGGCTCCGCCTTCGGCATCACCTCGCCCGTTTCGATGGTCTCGCCCTGGTTCTACACCGAGGTCACGGCGGCGGCGGGCGCGAGCATGCCGCTCGATCCCGATCATGAGGAGCGCGCGATCTATGTGGTCGACGGCGAGGTCGAGATCGCGAACGAGCGCTATGAGGGGCCGCGCCTCCTGATCTTCCGGCCCGGCGACCGCATCACCGTGAAGGCGCTGAAGGCGACGCGGATGATGTTTCTCGGCGGCGATGCGCTGGAAGGCCCGCGCCACATCTGGTGGAATTTCGTCTCTTCCAGCAAGGAGCGGATCGAGCAGGCCAAGCAGGACTGGAAAACCGGCCGCTTCGCGGCAGTTCCGCAGGAACATGAGTTCATTCCGCTGCCGGAATAGGCTAATCCGGTTTCCGGTCGCGCCGTCAGACGCGGCCGGATGTCCTGTGCGAAGGCTTTGCCGATGACCACCATGCTCTCCAGCGACCTGCCTCTATCCAAGATCGGACGCGGCAAGGTGCGCGATATCTACGCCGTCGACGGCGACCGCCTGCTGCTCGTCACCACCGACCGCATCAGCGCGTTCGACGTCGTGATGGGCGAGACCATCCCGATGAAGGGCGCGGTGCTGACCCAGATCAGCGCGTTCTGGTTTGGCGAGCTCGAAGGCGTGGTGCCGCATCACATGATCAGCGCCGACACCGACGAGATCGTCGCGGCCGTGCCGGCGTTGAAACCGCACCGCGCCGAGATTCTCGGCCGCGCCATGCTGTGCAAGCGGACCACCGTGTTTCCGATCGAATGCGTGATCCGCGGCTATCTTTCAGGCTCCGCCTGGAAGGAATACGCCGCGAGCGGCACGCTCGCCGGCGAGAAGCTGAAGCCGGGCCTCGTCGAGAGCGAGAAGCTGGAGCCGGCGATCTTCAGCCCGGCGACCAAGGCCGAGAGCGGCCATGACGAGAACATCACCATCGCGAAGATGCGCGCGGTGGTCGGCGACGAGGTCGCCTACACGCTGGAGAGCATGACGCGGGCGACCTACACGCTCGGCGAGGAGCTCGCCCGCGAGCAGGGCATCATCATCGCCGACACCAAGTTCGAGTTCGGCCGCGACAAGGACGGCCGCATCATCCTGATCGACGAGGTGATGACGCCGGATTCTTCGCGCTTCTGGGCGGTGGACGCCTACAAGCCCGGCCAGCCGCAGGCGAGCTTCGACAAGCAACCCCTGCGCGACTATCTCGACGTCGAGCGCCGCGCCGGCCGCTGGAACGGCGACGCCCCGCCGCCGCCGCTGCCGGCCAGCGTGGTGGAGGCGACCAGCAAGCGATATCTGGAAGCGTATCGCCGCGTGACGGGGAAAGAGCTGAAGATTTAGGCTCTGTCGCGGCTTCGAGTACGGACACGTAGCCCGGATGGGGCGCAGCGCAATCCGGGATCGTGCCACAATTGACGATGGCCCCGGATTACGCTGCGCTCCATCCGGGCTACGAGGTCCGGGATAACGGCGGCTCTCACACCCCCGCCATCATCACGTATTTGATTTCGACATATTCTTCCATGCCGTGGCGCGAGCCTTCTCGGCCCAAGCCGCTTTCCTTGACGCCGCCGAAGGGCGCGACCTCGGTGGTGATGAGGCCGGTGTTGACGCCGACCATGCCTGATTCCAGCGCTTCGGCGACGCGCCAGACACGGCCGATATCGCGGGAATAGAAGTACGAAGCGAGGCCGAATGGAGAGGCGTTGCACATCGCGATGACGTCGGCCTCGTCCTTGAAGCGGATCACGGGTGCGAGCGGACCGAAGGTCTCCTCCTGCGACACCAGCGAGTCCGGCTTGACGTCGGCCAGCACCGTCGGCTCGAAGAAGGAGCGTCCGAGCTCGCTGCGCTTGCCCCCGGTGACGACCTTGGCGCCGCGCTTGACGGCGTCGGCAATGTGGCGCTCGACCTTGTCGACCGCCTTCATGTTGATCAGGGGCCCCTGCGTGACGCCGCTCTCGGTGCCGTCGCCGATCTTCATCGCCGCGACCTTCTTCGACAGCTTGTGCACGAACTCGTCGTAAATCTTGTCCTGGGCGTAGATGCGGTTGGCGCAGACGCAGGTCTGGCCCATGTTGCGATACTTCGAGACGATCGCACCTTCGACCGCCGCGTCGATGTCGGCATCGTCGAACACGATGAACGGCGCGTTGCCGCCGAGCTCGAGGCCGAGCCGCTTCACGCCGACGGAAGCCTGCTGATAGAGGATCTTGCCGACGGCGGTCGAGCCGGTGAAGCCGACGAAGCGCACCGCCGGATGCTCGCACAGCACCTTGCCGATCGGCGGTGCGTCACCCGTGATGATGTTGAGCACGCCCTTGGGGATGCCGGCCCGCTCGGCGAGCACGGCCAGCGCCAGCGCCGACAGCGGCGTCTCGTTGGCGGGCTTGAGCACCACGGTGCAGCCCGCGGCCAGCGCCGGAGACACTTTGCGCGTGATCATCGAGTTCGGGAAATTCCACGGCGTGATCGCACCGCAGACGCCGATCGGCTGCTTGATGGCGAGCAGGCGCGCATCGGCGCGCTGGGTCGGGATGGTCTCGCCATAGACGCGGCGGGCTTCTTCCGCAAAGAACTCGATATAGGCGGCGCCGATATCGACCTCGCCGAGGGCCTCGGTGAGCGGCTTGCCCTGCTCGGAGGTGAGGATCAGCGCGAGATCCTCGCGGTTGGCGGTGATCAGCTCGAACCATTTGCGTAAGATATTGGAACGCTGCTTGGCCGTGTGCTTGGCCCAGCCCGGAAAGGCGCGCTCTGCGGCTTCGACCGCCCGGGTGGTGTCGTCAGCACCAAGCTGCGGCACCTTCGCGAGCTCGATCCCTGTGGCGGGATTGTTGACGGCGAAGACCGGCGTGCCGACCCAGGCGCCGTCGATGTAGCAGGCTTCCTTCAGCAGCGAGGGGTCCTTCAACCGGTCGCGCAGGGTTGCGGTGGCTTGCGGGGCGCGTGCGGCGGCGGTCGGTGTCATGGCGTACTCCCTGAGGACGATCGGATTGGCCCGGAATATAGGAGCAAGCGATGCGCAATGCACCGCCCCGCATCGCACATCTGCTGGGAGTTAAACTCGGAGCGGTGGGGTTACGCCGCGCCGCTCATATAGGTCTCGCGGCGTCCGATCATGCGCTCGGCCGCGGCCTTGGCGTCCGCCTTCGTTGAGGTCGCGCAGGTCCGGTATTCGAGATCGGGAACGTGGGAGGTGTCGCGACGGCCGAACCAGGATTTCGAGCCGACCGGCAGCAGCGCCAGCGCCTGCGCCAGATTGTCGACCGCACCGAAGGAATAGAGCGCGCCGGTGCCGGCGATGCGGACCTCGTAAATCCCGGGCGAAATCGGCGCCTCCAGGTTCTCGCCGCGTCCGGGACGGGGATAGCGCTTCCATTCGCTCCAGGTCGAAATCATCTGAGGTCCCCCTCGCCGCCCACCCACGGCCGGCAACATTTGCATCAAGTCTTAATCGACCCATGGATTGGGCCTGGCGCTGAACGCGGCAGCTCACGAAATGTTTCAGCTGTCCGAAAACTCACGAAACATATCGCCTGCAGCCCGCCTCAGGTGAGGGCGAAGTTTCGGCGATCTACCACTGATTGTGAAGCAGCGTCGCCGTTCAGCCCCGTTGTCGTCCTGCGTGGGACCAAGACCGTCAAGTCACGACATCGCGACCGGCGCAGGTACCTAGATGCGCTTGCCGCGCCGATCCTGATGCAGCTGTTTAGTGAGAAGGCGGCCGAGACATGAAGTCCCATCCTCCCCTGGAGGGGCAGGATCGGTTCGCATGTAGCGAAGCTGCATGCGAACCGAGGTGGGGTGAAGCCGCGGCGAAGATCTCAATATAGAAGGCCACACAACAGCCGCGAATGCACACGGGCCGGAACGCACCACCGAACGTGCTGAAAGACTGTCACCCCACCCCGCTCGCGCTGCGCGCGATCGACCCTCCCCTCCAGGGCAGGGTAAGAGCTACCCCGTCAGCCCGCGCTGCTGCGCCAGCTCCTTCAGCGACACCTGCGGGCGGGCGCCGATGTGCTGGATGACCTCGGCGGCAGCGAGCGCGCCGAGCTCGCCGCACTGCTTGTAGCCGAAGTTGCGCGCGAGGCCGTAGAGGAAGCCGGCGGCGAACAGGTCGCCGGCGCCGGTGGTGTCGACCACCTTCTCGACCGGGAAGGCCGGCGCTGCGACGGCGTCTTCCGACGACACCACCATGCAGCCCTTCTCGCTGCGGGTGACGATTCCGAGATTGACGTCGTTGCGCAGCTGCTTCAGCGCGGTGTCGAAGTCCGAGGTCATGTAGAGCGAGTGCAGCTCGGACTCGTTGGCGAACACGATGTCGACCGTGCCGCCCCGCATCAGCGAAAGAAACTCGTCGCGATAGCGATCGACGCAGAAGGAATCCGACAGCGTCAGCGCCACCTTGCGCTTGGCGTCATGGGCGATCTTGGCCGCCTTGACGAAGGCCTCCTTGGCGTTCTTGGGGTCCCAGAGATAGCCTTCGAGATAGACGATGCCAGCACCGGCAATCTCGGCCGGGTCGATGTCGGCGGGCGACAGGTCCTGCGCCGCGCCGAGATAGGTGTTCATGGTGCGCTCGCCGTCGCCGGTGACCAGGATGTAGGAGCAGCCTGTGGCGGGGCCGTCCGTGGCGGCGGGCGTGTTGAAGACGACGCCGGCGGCGCGAATGTCGTGAACGTAGAGCTTGCCGATCTGGTCGTCCTTGACCTTGCCGACATAGGCGGCGCGTGCCCCCAGGCTGCCGATGCCGACGATGGTGTTGGCGGCCGAGCCGCCCGAGACCTCGGTCGCCGGACCCATGTCCTTGTAGATGGCGGCCGCGCGCGCCTCGTCGATCAGCGACATGCTGCCCTTGGCCATGCCATGCTTGGCCAGAAAAGCCTCGTCGGTCCGAACCAGCACGTCGAACAGCGCGTTGCCGATGCCGAGAACGTCATATTTCACGTCAGCCATTCACCTTGATCCTGTTTGCCGGATTGCGATCTAACCGGAAATCCGCTTCCTGTCGGCCTGAAATCCAAGCTCGCGGCCTATCACGACCGGGCCTTGGCGGGCAAGCAACGGTATTTTCGAGAGCAATGATCCGCTCCTTCCTGACCGTCTCGACGGGAACGCTGGCCTCGCGCCTCCTGGGTTTTGCCCGCGATTCCCTGATTGCGGCGCTGCTCGGCACCGGCGCCGTGGCGGACGCGTTTCTGGCGGCGTTCCAGCTCGTCAACGTGGTGCGGCGGCTGCTCAGCGAGGGCGCGCTGAACGCGGCGCTGATCCCGGCCTGGCTGCGGGTGCGGGACCGCGACGGGGCGGCGGAAGCCGCGGCGTTCGCCGGGCGCGTGCTCGGCACGGTCAGCGCGGCGCTGATCGCGATCTCGCTGCTGATCGCATTGTTGATGCCGCTGATCATGACGGTCATCGCGCCGGGATTCCTCGGCAGCGGCACGCTCGATCTCTCGGTTGAGAACGCGCGGCTGATGCTGCCTTATCTCGCCTTCGCCGGTCCCGTCACCGTGCTGATGGGACTGCTCAACGCGCAGGGACGCTTCACGCTGACGGCATTCTCGCCGCTGCTGTTCAACATTGCGCTGATCGCCGCGATCGCGATGCTGCTTGTCGGGCGCGCAGAGGCCGGCTTCGCCGCGTGGATCCTGGCGGCGAGCGTCGGCCTCGCCGGCCTGCTGCAACTCTTGATGCTGCTGTCGCAGCGAAGCGCGCGCCTGGCGACACCGCTGCGTGTCAGTTTCGACAAGGAGATGCGCGGCTTCTTCGCCAAGGCGATCCCCGGCATGATCGCAAGCTCAGGGCCGCAATGGCTGATGGTGGCGGGTGCGATCATCGCGTCCGCGACGCCGTCCGCGGTGTCCTGGCTCTATTTCGCCAACCGCCTGATCGAGCTGCCGCTCGGCATCGTCGGCGTCGCCATGGGCACCGTGCTGGTGCCGGAGCTGACGCGCGCCGTCGCTAGCTCCGATCGCGACGCGGTGGCGCATGCCGAATCCCGCGCCCTGGAGCTTGCGGCCGGGCTGGCGCTGCCGGCGACGCTCGGCCTGATCGTGCTCGCCGAGCCGATCGTGCGGCTCTTGTTCGAGCATGGCGCGTTCGCCGCGGAGGACAGCGCGGCCACCGCGCGCGCGCTGATGTGGCTGGCGCTGGGCCTGCCGGCGCATGTGCTGATCAAGGCGCTGTCGCCGGCGTTCTATGCCCGCAGCGACACGATGACGCCGCTGCTGGCCACCGCGATAGGTTTCATGGTCGCTGTCGTGCTGGGCGTCCTGCTCGGCCATTTTTTCGGCGCGAGCGGGATCGCGGCGAGCATCGCGGCGGGCGCCTGGAGCAGCACGCTCTCGCTGCTCCGAAAGGGCGCGGGCGAGTTCGGCTTCTCGATCGACGCGGCGGCCCGCACGCGATTGCCGCGGATCGTGCTCGCCGCGCTCGCCATGGGCGCCCTGCTCTGGCTGACCGCGGGACTGCTGCCGGCCGAGACCCATGGCTTCAAGATCCATGGCTTGACCAAATTCGTCGTGCTGGCTCTGCAGATCGCGGCCGGGATCGCCGTCTACGGCCTGCTGCTGCAGATCCTCGGTGCCGCCTCCTGGCGCGAGGCGGTTAACGCATTGAAACGACCCTCTCGCTAGAGAGCGCGCCTTCTCTTCACCTCTCCCATTGGGAGAGGTCGATTTGCGCAGCAAATCGGGTGAGGGGACTTGGTCCCACGAGAGGCCGCAGCCCCTCACCCGTCGCTTCGCGCATAGCCGAAGCTCCGCTTCGGCGTCGTCTTTTAAGAACGGCCGCCGTATGGCGGCCTATGCTCTCCCCATGGGAGAGGTGGAAAGACCCTTGACGGGGCAGCGCCGCTGTTGGAAACGACGGCCGAATACCTATGGGAAGGCTGACCATGCCATTCGTTGAACGGGTCTTTTCGGGCGTCCAGCCGACGGGCAATCTGCACCTCGGCAATTACCTCGGCGCGATCGTCAACTTCGTGAAGATGCAGGAAACCCACAATTGCATCTATTGCGTCGTCGACATGCACGCGATCACGCAAGGGGTGGACGTCTGGGGCGGGCCGGTCGAGCTCGCGCGCAACACCCGCGAGGTGACCGCGGCGTTCATCGCGGCCGGCATCGACCCGAAGAAGCACATCGTGTTCAACCAGAGCCAGGTCTCCGGTCATGCCGAGCTCGCCTGGATCTTCAACTGCGTCGCACGCATGGGCTGGCTCGGCCGCATGACCCAGTTCAAGGAGAAGGCCGGCAAGGACCGCGAGAACGCCTCCGTGGGCCTGTTCGACTATCCCGTGCTGATGGCCGCCGACATT
This sequence comes from Bradyrhizobium sp. CB1015, assembly GCF_025200925.1. Classification (GTDB taxonomy): domain Bacteria; phylum Pseudomonadota; class Alphaproteobacteria; order Rhizobiales; family Xanthobacteraceae; genus Bradyrhizobium. The sequence goes on from NZ_CP104174.1 coordinate 30,360, forward strand.
CTGCTCTATCGCGCCACCCACGTTCCCGTGGGCGAAGACCAGAAGCAGCATCTCGAGCTCTCGCGCGACATCGCGCAGAAGTTCAACAACGACTTTGGCGACTCGATCCGCGCGCAGGGCACCAATGACGGGCTGTTCTTCCCGCTGCCGGAACCCTTGATCACCGGGCCGGCGACGCGCGTGATGAGCCTGCGCGACGGCACCAAGAAGATGTCGAAGTCGGACGCCTCCGACAATTCGCGCATCAATCTCACCGACGATGCCGACACCATCGCGCAGAAGATCCGCAAGGCGAAGACCGATCCGGAGCCGCTGCCGACGGAAGAGAAGGGCCTGGAAGCGCGGCCCGAGGCCGACAATCTGGTCGGCATCTTCGCCGCGCTGTCCGGCCGCTCCAAGGCGGACGTGCTGCGCGATTTCGGCGGTGGCCAGTTCTCCAGCTTCAAGAACGCGCTGGCGGAGCTGTGCGTGACAAAACTCGCGCCGATCGCCGGCGAGATGAAGCGCCTCGTCGCCGACCCCGGCCATATCGACACGATCCTGAACGACGGTTCGGACCGGGCCCGCGCCATCGCTGACGAGACGATGAAGCTCTCCAAGGACATCGTCGGCTTCATCCGCCGGCGCTAAGGCGCGCTTCGCCGGCTGGCGCGACGGCGCCGGCCGCTTCGCCTCTCCCAAACATTGCGGGAGTGTGGCAGCATGCCCTCCGTGCAGAATCCGGGACATGCATGACCAGCAAGCGACTTTGCTACGAGCCGGGCCACAAACCCAAATGCCTCGTCATCGTCGACGACAGCGCCGAATGGGATCGCGCCGTCTATTACGCCAGCCGCTGGGCGATCCGTGCCGGCGGCGGCGTCGTGATGCTGCGCATCATTGAGCCGGAACAGCAGAGCCAGGAATGGCTGGGGGTGGCCGACATCATGCGCGCCGAGGCGCAGGAAGCCGCCGAAGCCGCGCTCGACCGCGCCGCGGGGCGCGCCAACGGCATCGCCGCCATCACGCCGGAGCGGGTCATCCGCGAAGGCGAAGCGTTGGAGCAGCTGCTGGCCGTGATCGACGAGGACCCCGATATCGCCATGCTGGTGCTCGCCGCCAATCCCGGCGCGGAAGGGCCCGGACCTCTGGTTTCGCTGCTCGCGCATGCGCTCGGCACGTTCCCGGTGCCGGTGACGATCATCTCAGGCGCGCTGAGCGACCAGAGCGTGGATTCGCTGTCGTAGCGACGGTGCTCCTCTTACCCTCCCCTGGAGGGGGGAGGGTCGGCTCATGTTGAGCGAAGCGAGGCATGAGACGGGGTGGGGTGACGGTCTCTCCGCGTGGGACGCTGCCCGAGTGGAGAGATCACCCCACCCCGCTCGCGCTGCGCGCGATCGACCCTCCCCCTCCAGGGGAGGGTAAGGAAGAACCTCACTAACCCGCTGATATGACAGCAGAACATCATTCCCTCCCCTTGACCGTGCGTTCGCCGTCGCCATCTGCTAGGGGATAGAGCACGCGCCGGCCTTGAACCGGCGACGTCTGGAGAAAACCATGTTCATTCAAACCGAAGCCACCCCCAATCCCGCCACGCTGAAGTTCATTCCTGGCCGCGTCGTGGTCGACGGCAGCCCCATGGAATTTGCGAGCCGCGAAGCGGCCGCGCGTTCGCCGCTCGCCGAAAAGCTGTTCGACGTGCCCGGCGTCACCGGCGTGTTCTACGGATCGGACTTCATCACCGTGACCAAAGCGAGCGGTGAATGGCAGCAGCTCAAGCCCGCGATTCTCGGTGCCATCATGGAGCACTACATGTCGGGCGCGCCGCTGCTTGCCGGCGGCGAAGCGCACAGTGAGGCCGATCTCGACGACGAGGACGAGTTCTTCGACGAGGCCGACGCCGAGACCGTGGACATGATCAAGGACCTGATCGAGACCCGGGTGCGGCCGGCAGTCGCCAATGACGGCGGCGACATCACCTTCCGCGGCTTCAAGGATGGTATCGTCTATCTCAACATGAAGGGCGCCTGCTCCGGCTGCCCGTCATCGACGGCGACGCTCCAGCACGGCATCCAGAACCTGCTCAAGCACTTCGTGCCTGACGTGGTCGAAGTCCGGCCGATGTAAGCCGGTTACGCCGCCTTCTGCTTCGCGGTGATCAGCTTGCGGTTGATCAGCACTTCCGCGATCTGGATCGCGTTGAGGGCGGCGCCCTTGCGTAAGTTGTCGGACACGCACCACAGCACGAGGCCGTTCTCCACGGTCGCGTCCTCGCGGATGCGGCTGATGTAAGTCGCGTCCTCGCCGGCCGCTTCATAGGGCGTGGCGTAGCCGCCGGGCTCCTGCTTGTCGATGACGAGGCAGCCGGGCGCCTTGCGCAGGATCTCGCGGGCTTCGTCGGCGCTGATCGGGGACTCGAACTCGATGTTGACAGCCTCGGAATGGCCGACGAACACGGGCACGCGCACGCAGGTGGCGGAAAGCTTGATCTTGGGGTCCAGGATCTTCTTGGTCTCCGCCATCATCTTCCACTCTTCCTTGGTGTAGCCGTCCTCCATGAAGACGTCGATGTGGGGGATGACGTTGAAGGCGATGCGCTTGGGGAATTTCTTCGCGACCAGCTCGTCATTGGTGTAGACGGCCTTGGTCTGCGAGAACAGTTCGTCCATTGCGTCCTTGCCGGCGCCCGACACGGATTGATAGGTCGAGACCACGACGCGCTTGATCGTCGCCTTGTCGTGCAAGGGCTTGAGCGCGACTACGAGCTGCGCGGTCGAGCAGTTCGGGTTGGCGATGATGTTCTTCTTCTTGAAGCCTTCGGTGGCGGCCGCATTCACCTCCGGCACGATCAGCGGCACGTCCGGGTCCATGCGCCAGGCCGAGGAATTGTCGATCACGACCGCGCCGGCGGCGCCGATCTGCGGCGACCATTCCTTCGACACCGATCCGCCCGCCGACATCAGGCAGATGTCGACGTCGGAGAAGTCGTAATGCTCGAGCGCTTTGACCTTCAGGGTACGGTCGCCATAGGAGACCTCGACGCCGACGCTGCGGCGCGACGCCAGGGCCACGACCTCGTCCGCGGGGAATTTGCGCTCATCCAGGATGTTGAGCATTTCCCGACCGACATTGCCGGTCGCGCCGACGACTGCGACTTTGTAACCCATCGTTCACTCTCCGATGAAAAAGCCCGTTCCCGAAGCTGACGCTTAAACAGGAAGAGCAGCGCTTCTATGCGAGAACCGGCCTCAAGACAACGTGGGACCATGCCTGAAGGCCGTGGATGCAGTCGCCTGAGGCCAGCACGGCCGTTAGCCCTACCCAGATCCAGCTGACGCTCTTGGCCTTTGCCGACGAGGTCGTCGGTACGCTGGCGCATCTGGTCGCCTATGTGGTGGCGCTCGCCCTGTTTGCCATCCTCGCCCTCGCAGGCCTGGGACAGCTGCCTGACCTGCGCGGCGATGGTCCTGCGGACAAGCCGGGCTGGAGCACGGCCGAGCGCTCGCACCCGGCGTTCGCCGTCAGCCGGAACGATTCGTCAGAGAAAACAGCCTCTTACACCATCTTTCGGCACCCCGAAGGCGGCCGTAGGGACGTGCTGCGCTGGACCGACGCGGCGGACAAGCCGGTGGCCGAGCTCGAAATCTACCGCCTCGGCGCCGAATTCGACGTGACACGGCCGGCAGCCGCGGGCTTGGCCGCTCAGATCGGTTTGGGTGCGGGTACCCCGCTCGAGCAGGCCGGCCTGATCGACACCAAATTCGGCCCCGTTGCCCTGTTCCGGCCGGTCGGCGCGGTGGAGGGGGCGCGGGCCTGCCTCGGCTATCTCAAGCGCTACGAGGAGCCAGGCTTGCAGATCTCCGGCTTCTCCTGCCAGGGCGACAGCTTGCCCGCCCGCCGTGCGGCGATCGCCTGCACGCTGAACCGGCTGACGCTGCTGGCTTCGGGCAACGAGCCGAGGCTGGCGGAATTGTTCGCCCATGCCGAGCTCAGGCGCCGTGGCTGCAGCCCCCAGGGCTCGCCGGACTGGCTGCTCGGCGCAGCGAACGCGCAATTGCGCGGAGCGCTTTGATCGGCATCAAGCTCAAGTGGCTGGTTTGCATGCAACTTTTGCCGACGCGCACGATTATTCCGAGCTGGTGTGACCCAATTGACCTAGTTGCGTCCGCCCCGGCCGGGCTAGTATGGGGTGAAATCGACTGGCGGCCTGCCGCCTGAAGGGGACGTGATGAGCTTGAAATTTGCTGGTGTAAACAAGTTGGCCGCGAACAAACTGGCGACATTGCTTGCGGCGGGCGCCGCAATGGCCATCGCGTTCGCGACCCCGGCCTCCGCCGACACCAGGACCAAGCAGCGCTATGACGAGCGCGGCCGGCCCTATTACGGCCCGAGCGGCCCCAACGCGGTCTACCAGCAGGGCCGCACCCGCATCTATGTGAGCAAGCGCTCCTGGCTCGACGGCGGCACCGAGGTCAATCCGGGCGACCGCAAGTTCACCGACTACGCCTTCCCGCCGGCCGTGGGCTATCCGTCCTTCGCCCGCGAGAACCTCAACCGTCCGATCGACCGCCAGCCGCTCTCCCCGCCGCAGGATGTCGGCGGTTATCCGCAGAACTTCCCGCTGTACTGAGGCGGGCAGCGATCCGAATCAAAATGGCCGGGCTCACGCCCGGCCATTCTTGTTTTTCGCGAGGTGCGTCCGCCTTACGCGTTGGCTGCCGGGTCATAGCGCCGGCAAAATTCCTCGATGGCCTCGGAACGGAAATCGGCTAAGCGCTCGAAGATCAGCGCATCCGGCCAATCCCACCAGGCAATGCGGCGCAGGCTTGCGGCAACAGAATCGTCAAAGCGCTTGCGGATGGAACGGGCGGGAACGCCACCGACGATGGTGTAGGGCTCGACATCGCGGCTGACGACCGCGCCCGCGGCGATCACCGCGCCGTCGCCGACGCTGACGCCCGGCAGCAGGATGGCGGCGTGGCCGATCCAGACGTCGTTGCCGACGATGACGCGATCGCCGCGGCGATCCGCGAAGAAGTCGCGGTCGCGCGTCGCGCCCGCCTCGTAATATTCGGGGACATAGGTGAAGCGATGCTGCGAGGGACGGCCCATCGGATGGTTCGGCGCGCCGATCCGCACCGAATTGGCGATCGCCGTGAACTTGCCGATCGCCGCATCGGCGACGTCGCAATTCTCGCCGAGATAGGTGTAGTCGCCGAGCGAAGCATATTCGATGCGCGTGCCCGCGAGCACCTCGCAACGCCGCCCGATCCGCGCCTCGCGCAAGCGCACCGTCTCATGGACGACGGTTTCCGCGATTTTGGGGCGGGGTGAGGCATCCATGAGGGAGCTCCGAGTGCCGTAGCCCGGATGGAGCAAAGCGCAATCCGGGAAGGTCTGTCCGCAGGGAGAGAACCCGGATTTCGCTGCGCTCCATCCGGGCTACGATTCCTCCGCCCTACGCGTGCAGCTTCTGCAATTCCTTCAGGATCGCCTCGCCCATCTGCGTGGTCGAGGCCGACGTGGTGCCTTCCGACTTGATGTCGGCGGTGCGCAGGCCGCTGGCGAGCACGGCGGCGATGGCCTGGTCGACCTTGTCGGCGAGATCGCCCATGTCGAAGGAATAGCGCAGCGCCATGCCGAAGGACGAGATCATCGCGATCGGGTTGGCGAGGCCCTTGCCGGCAATGTCGGGCGCCGAGCCGTGCACGGGCTCGTACAGCGCCTTGCGCTTCTTGGTCTTGACGTCGACCTCGCCGAGCGAGGCCGAGGGCAGCATGCCGAGCGAGCCGGTCAGCATCGCCGCGATGTCGGAGAGCATGTCGCCGAACAGGTTGTCGGTGACGATGACGTCGAACTGCTTCGGCCACTTCACCAGCATCATGCCGCCGGAATCGGCGAGCTGATGCTCGAGCGTGACATCGGGATATTCGCGCTTGTGGACCTGGGTCATGACCTCGTTCCAGAGCACGCCCGACTTCATGACGTTGCGCTTTTCCATCGACGTCACCTTGTTCCTGCGCTTCCTGGCAAGCTCGAAGGCGACGCGGCCGATGCGCTCGATCTCATAGGTGTCATAGACCTGGGTGTCGATGGCGCGCTTCTGGCCGTTGCCGAGATCGGTGATGGTCTTGGGCTCGCCGAAATAGACGCCGCCGGTGAGCTCGCGCACGATGACGATGTCGAGTCCCTCGACCGCCTCGCGCTTCAGGCTGGAAGCATCGGCCAGCGCCGGATAGCACACGGCGGGACGGAGATTGGCGAACAGCGCGAGGTCCTTGCGCAGGCGCAGCAGGCCGGCTTCGGGGCGTACCTCGTAAGGCACGGCATCCCACTTCGGGCCGCCGACCGCACCGAAGATCACGGCGTCGGCGTCCTTGGCCTTGGCCATGTCGCCCTCGGAGATCGAGACCTTGTGCGCGTCATAGGCCGAGCCGCCGACCAGGCCGGTGTCGGTCTCGAACTTGGCGATCCCGGCCGAATTGAGCCAGTCGATCAGCCGCTTCACCTCGCCCATCACCTCGGGGCCGATACCGTCGCCGGGGAGCAGCAGCAGTTTGTGGGTCGCCATGGTCGTTCCTCTCAATAATACCTCGTCATTCCGGGACGCGCCGTCTGAGGCGCGGGCCCGGAATCCATACTCCCGATCGTGGTTATGGATTCCGGGCTCGCGCTCCGCGCGCCCCGGAATGACGGTCGGCGGGAGTGCTAGAGCGGCGTTGCGTGCTTGGCAAGACACCATTGCCGGGGTGCGGCTGTGCAAGGCGGGCAGGGCCTGCCACACTGGGCGGGCCGGAGTATCCCCTTGCACGCACCTGACCGCGCCCTGCCCGACGCACATCCCGCGCGGCTGATCCTGACACTGTCGCTGGCAGCGACGGTCGGGCTCGGCATCGGCCGCTTTGCCTATGCGCTGGTGCTGCCCGACATGCGCGAGACCCTCGGCTGGTCCTACTCGGCGGCCGGTTTCATGAACACGATCAACGCCGTCGGCTATCTCGTGGGCGCGCTGGTGGCGTCCCGCCTGATCCAGCGCGTCGGCTGGGCCGCCGCGATCCGCGGCGGAACCCTCGCCTGCGTCGCCGCGCTTGCGACTTGCGCACTGACCGGCAATTTCGTGGCGCTGAGCCTGGCGCGCCTGGTGCTCGGCCTGGGCGCAGCGGCCGGCTTCGTCGCCGGCGGCGCGCTTGCCGCCACCATCGCCCAGTCGCGTCCGAACCGGGCCAATTTCCTGCTGAGCTTGTTCTATGCCGGGCCCGGCATCGGCATTCTGTCCTCGGGGCTGATCGCCCCGTTCACGTTGCAATATTTCGGGCCGGGCTCGTGGTGGATCGTCTGGTGGGCGCTGACGCTACTGTCTGTCGCAATGACCGTGCCGCTGTTTCTGATCCGCATCGAGAGCGGCGCACGCTTCTCCGAAGGCAGCCACACCTCGTTCGCGATCCTGCCGGTGCTGATTTATCTGGCCGGCTATTTCCTGTTCGGCGCCGGCTACATCGCCTACATGACCTTCATGATCGCCTATGTGCGCGACGGCGGCGGCGGGGCCGCGGCGCAGGCGGCGTTCTGGAGCCTGATCGGCCTATCCGCCTTCGTGACGCCCTGGGCCTGGCGCGGCGTGCTGGCGCTCGATCGCGGCGGGCTCGCCACCGCGATCATCCTCGGCACCAACGCGCTGGGCGCAGCCCTGCCGATGCTCGGGCATTCGCCGGCCTGGCTCGCGATCTCGGCGATCGTGTTCGGCGTCGCCTTTTTCGCCGTGGTCGGCTCGACCACCGCCTTCGTGCGCTTCAACTATCCTCCCGAAGTGTGGCCGACCGCGATCGCGGCGATGACGATCTCGTTCGGCGTCGGCCAGACGCTGGGGCCGATCGTGGTCGGCGCGATCACCGATGCGCTGGGGAGCCTGTCGTATGCACTCAATTTATCGGCGGCGCTGCTGGCGCTCGGGGCGGTCGCGGCGTTGTGCCAGCGCAAGGTGGGGCCGAAAGCGGCGAATGGCGAATAGCGAATGGCGAGTCGAGAGCGGATTGGCTTCACTGCTTCCCTATTCGCTACTCCCGATTCGCCATTCGCCTTATTCAGCTCCCACTGAACGAATTATACCCCTGGTCTTCCCAATAGCCGCCCTTGTAGTCGTTGGTGACTTCCATCGAGACCACGTATTTCGGGTTCTTGAAGCCGAGCTTGGTCGGCACGCGGATCTTCATCGGGAAGCCGTAGGCGCGCGGCAGGATTTCGTTTGCGTATTTGAACGTCATCTGCGTCTGCGGATGCAGCGCGCTGCGCATGTCCAGCGGGGAGTTGTAGCCGTCCTTGTCGGCGCACTGGAACCAGACATAATTCGCGCGTGTATCGGCGCCGACCAGTTTCAGGAAATCGCGCAAGGGCGTGCCGGTCCAGCTGCCGATCGCGCTCCAGCCCTCGACGCAGATGTGGCGGGTGATCTGCGTCACCTGCGGGAGCTTGTAGAGCTCCTCCAGCGTCCAGGACTTCTTGTTGTCGACGCGGCCGCGCACCTCGAGCTTCCAGTCTGCGGCCGAGACCTCGGGCGCGTCGTCGAGATCGTAATAGGCGTTGAACGGGAACGGCTTGGTGATCGCGCTTTCGGGGAAGGTCGGCGCCAGCGCGTCGGGATTGAACATCCAGGCCTGCACCGCGTCATTGAACTTCGAGACCTTCGCCAGCATGGTCTCGGCCGAGGACGAATCGATCACGTCGCAACCGGTGAGCAGCGTCAGCGCACCCAGACTGGCGCCGCCCGCGATGAAGCGGCGCCGGGCGAGGTCGGGCATGGTCTTGATGGAATCCTTGATCAGCAGCCGCTTGTCGACGCCGGGGATCAGGAACGGACGTTTGGCCATGTTCTCCTCACATATCCATTTTGAGCATGATCTTGTCGGAAAACCGCTTCACACTTTTCCGGATCATGCTCTAGCGACCGATGATCATCGCGCGCAGACTCTTCGGCACGAGCAGCGCAAGCAAGACGTGAACGACCAGAAACGCGCAGATCGCGGCCATGCAGAAGAAGTGGACATAGCGCGCGGCCGGATAATCGCCGAACAGCATCACAAGATAATAGAGCTGCACGGGCTTCCATATCGCAAGGCCCGACAGCACGATCAGCACGCCGACCACGATGATGCCGGCATAGAGCAGGCGCTGCACGTAATTGTAGACGGTGAGATCGTCATGGCCGAGCTTGAACGTCAGCGCAGCCCTGACGTCGTGGAGCACGCCCGATGGCGTGATCGGCAGCAGCTTCTTGCGGAAGCGGCCGGTGGCAAAGCCGGTGACGAGATAGGCGAGGCCGTTGATCATCAACAGCCACATCGCGGCGAAGTGCCAGAGCAGGCCGCCGCCGAGCCAGCCGCCCAGTGTGTATTCGCGCGGAAAACTGAAGCCGAACAGCGGCGAGGCATTGTAGATCTGCCAGCCCGACAGGATCATCAGGATCATGGCGAAAGCGTTGACCCAATGCATGACCCGCACCCAGGCCGGCTGGATCACTTTGGACTTGGTAGCCGTGACCTGCTCGTCGGTGACTGTGAGGCTCGCCATGGCGGGTTCCATCCTGAGGTCGTGTGACAGCAATTATACGGCGGTGTTTCGGCTTTCGTTACATCCCGTCCGCCATCGAATCGATGCCGTCGGGCTATTGTGGTCACAAAAAAGCGAGCCGGGTATCCCCGGCTCGCGGTCTGAAACCATCCTGTTCGGGGATGAAACAGGATCGCGCGGTGTTACGACGCCGGCATCAGCACGGTGTCGACCACATGGATCACGCCGTTGGACTGGTTGACGTTGGAGATCGTCACCATCGAGGTGCCGCCCTTGGCGTCGACGATCCAGACCTTGCCGTCCATCTTCTTGACCGTCAGCTCCTCGCCTTCGGCGGTCTTCAGCTTCTTGCCGTCGGTGAGGTCGGAGGCTTCGAGCTTGCCGGGCACGACATGGTAGGTGAGGATCTTGGTGAGCGTCGCCTTGTTCTCGGGCTTGACCAGGTTGTCGACGGTGCCGGCCGGCAGCTTGCCGAAGGCGGCGTTGGTCGGCGCGAACACCGTGAACGGGCCCTTGCTTTCCAGCGTCGGCACCAGGCCGGCGGCCTTCACCGCCGCCACCAGCGTGGTGTGGTCCTTGGAGTTGACCGCGTTCTGGACGATGTTCTTCGAGGGGAACATCGCGGCGCCGCCGACCATGACGGTCTTTTCCTCTGCGCTTGCAGGCGCGACGACGGTCGCGGTGATGGCCAGGGCGCTGAAGGCGGCGGCAGCGAGATAGGCAATGCGCTTCGACATGAGAGAGTCTCCCGATTGAATTGAGACCGGCGATGGCCGGCGTTGAGTTGGGGCAACAACGGCGCCTGCGACAGTTGAGGGTGATGCAGCAGTGCCGTCGTTGGACCGAACTACGGGAGGGTTTGCGGGGCGGTTTCGAGGAAAAATTCTTTGTGATGGGTGAAACTATCGGCGGGGATGTTCGTGGGGTCCATTCGCCGTCATTGCGAGGAGCCTTGCGACGAAGCAATCCAGACTGTCTCCGCGGACGCATTCCTGGATTGCTTCGCTTCGCTCGCAATGACGGTGCGTAGCCCGGATGGAGCGTAGCGTAATCCGGGATTCTCGTGCGGGGATCGAACTGTCCCGGATTGCGCTTCGCTCCATCCGGGCTACGAACTACGTCTCATTCCCTGTTGTTCGGGGTCTGAATGAATCCGCGATTATGCGTCGGGCTGATCAGCACTTCGTTGATGCAGACTCTGGCCGGCATGCTCGCGATGAAGGCGATGGTGCGGCCGAGGTCTTCGGATTGCAGCATCTTCGCCTGCTCCGCCTCGCTCGGCACCACCGGACGCAGCTTCAGGATCGGCGTCGCCACCTCGCCCGGCATCAGGCAGCAGGCGCGCAGGCCGTTGACGCATTCGTCCATGTTGAAGGAATGGGTCAGCGCCAGCACCGCATGCTTGGTGGTGGTGTAGGCCGGGCCCGGCATCTTCGAGACATGGCGGCCGGCCCAGGACGAGACGTTGATGATGGAACCGTCCTGCTGCTTGCGCATCGTCGGCAGCACGGCGCGCATACAATAGAGCACACCGTTGAGATTGACCTGGACCAGCTTGTCCCAGCCCTCCAACTCCATGTCCTTCCAGCTGCGCTTAGGGACGTTGATGCCGGCATTGTTGACGAGCAGGTCGATGCGGCCGTGCTTCGCGACGATCTGGTCGGCCGCCTTCTGGGCTGCGGCCGCGTTGGAGACGTCAAGCGCAATGGCCTCGGCCGCCCCACCGGCCCTGGTGATGTTCGCCACCACGGCATCGAGGGCTGACTGCCGCCGGCCCGAGACCACCACCGTCCAGCCGTCGGCAGCTAACGCCTCGGCACCGGCCTCCCCGATCCCGCTGCCACCGCCCGTGACCCAGGCCACGCGTTTCCCGTTTTTTGACATGCAAACTGTCTCCGTTGCTTCATCGGGGCGGTTTTTGCTAATCCAGCCCTCGGTTTTGACCGGCCTCAAGCCGGCGAGGAATGTTGCATGAACCAAGCTGCCAACGCCAACCTGTTTTCCCGCCTGTTCGACGGCCTCGCCGATCCGAAGCGGCTCGCGATCGAGACGCATGACGGCGCCCATATCAGCTATGGCGATCTGATCGCGCGTGCGGGCCAGATGGCCAACGTGCTGGTCGCCCGCGGCGTGAAACCCGGCGACCGCGTCGCGGTGCAGGTGGAGAAGTCGGTCGCCAACATCGTGCTCTATCTCGGCACGGTGCGCGCCGGCGCGGTCTATCTGCCGCTGAACACGGCCTATACGTTGAACGAGCTCGACTACTTCATCGGCGATGCCGAGCCGTCGCTCGTGGTCTGCGATCCCTCCAAGGCGGAGGGGCTCGCGCCGATCGCCGCCAAGGTGAAGGCGAAGGTCGAGACGCTCGGGGCTGACGGCAAGGGCTCGCTGACGGAGGCCGCCGACAAGGCGAGCAGGGAATTCACGACGGTGCCGCGCGAAAGCGACGATCTCGCCGCGATCCTCTATACCTCGGGCACCACCGGCCGCTCCAAGGGCGCGATGCTGACGCACGACAATCTGGCGTCCAACTCGCTCTCGCTCGTCGATTATTGGCGCTTCACCGACAAGGACGTCCTGATCCACGCGCTGCCGATCTACCACACCCACGGCCTGTTCGTGGCGACCAACGTGACGCTGTTCGCGCGCGCATCGATGATCTTCCTGCCGAAGCTCGATCCGGACCTGATCATCAAGCTGATGGCGCGCGCCACGGTGCTGATGGGCGTGCCGACCTTCTACACCCGTCTGCTGCAGAACCCGGCGCTGTCGCATGAGACGACGAAGCACATGCGACTGTTCATCTCGGGCTCGGCGCCGCTCTTGGCCGAGACGCATCGCGAATGGTCGGCGCGCACGGGACATGCCGTGCTCGAGCGCTACGGCATGACCGAAACCAACATGAACACCTCGAATCCATACGACGGCGAGCGCGTGCCCGGCGCGGTCGGCTTTCCGCTGCCGGGCGTCTCTGTGCGCGTGACCGATCCCGAGACAGGGAAAGAGCTGCCGCGCGACGAAATCGGCATGATCGAGGTGAAGGGACCGAACGTCTTCAAGGGCTATTGGCGCATGCCGGAGAAGACCAAGGCCGAGTTCCGGCCCGACGGCTTCTTCATCACCGGCGATCTCGGCAAGATCGATGCGAAGGGTTACGTGCACATCCTCGGCCGCGGCAAGGATCTCGTCATCTCCGGCGGTTTCAACGTCTACCCGAAGGAAATCGAGAGCGAAATCGACGCCATGCCCGGCGTGGTCGAGTCCGCCGTGATCGGCGTGCCGCATGCCGATTTCGGCGAGGGCGTCACGGCGGTGCTGGTGCGTCAGCCCGGCGCGAGCATCGATGAAGCAGCCGTGCTGAAGGGCCTCGACGGTCGCCTCGCGAAATTCAAGATGCCGAAGCGGGTCTTCGTGGTCGACGAGCTGCCGCGCAATACGATGGGCAAGGTGCAGAAGAACGTGCTGCGCGAGACGTACAAGGATATTTACGCGAAGAAATAGGGGCTCGCCGCAGTCGTTGCAGTGACGGGCATCCACATAGTGTACTGGATGCCCCGGCTTGACCGGGGCATCCAGTACGCTGCGGCCTCTCGGCTCGATCAATGCTGTCTCTGGAATACTGGATCGCCCGATCAAGTCCGGCGATGACAGCGGAATGTTCGATGTGGGGTTCGGCCTAAGCCGGCTACTGCCCGCCGACCAAGCTCAACACAAACCGGCTGCCGACGATCAACAAATAGCACCCGAACGCCATCTCCAGCGTGCGCTTCGACATGGCGTGTGCGGCTTTCACGCCGAGCGGCGCCGTGACGAGACTCATCGGCATCACCAACACGGCGCCGATCAGCGAGACGTAGCCGAGCGCGAATGGCACTTGCAACGCCGCGACAGCCGGATAGTTCGCCGCTGCAGGCCAACCGGCATAGATGTAGCCGAGTGCGCCGGGGATGGAGATGAGCACCGCGAGCGCCGAGGAGGTCGCGACCGCCTGATGAATGGGACGGCTGTAGAACGTCATCAACAGGTTCGAGAACAGGCCGCCGCCGATGCCCATCAAGGTCGAGAGGATGCCGACACCGAAGCCGTAGGCGCGCATCAACGGGCCCTTCGGCAGGTCATTGCCGAGCTTCCAGGCCTCGCGCGCAAAGATCAGGCGGATCGCGGCTGACCAGGCGACGGCGACGAACACGATTTTGAACAGCCGCTCCGGCGCGAAGCGCGCAACCACGCTCCCCGAGACGACGCCGATCAGGATCGGCAGCCACCAGACCCGCAGGATCGTTATGTCCACCGCGCCGCGCCTGTAATGCGCCTGGAACGAACGGATCGAGGTCGGGATGATCACCGCGAGTGAGGTGCCGACGCAGAGCGGCATCCGCACCTCCAGCGGCACGCCGGCGAGACGGAAGCATTCGTAGAACACCGGCACGAGGATCGCGCCGCCGCCGATGCCGAACACGCCGGCCAGGAATCCCGAGAGCGCCCCGGTTGCGATCAGCAGCAGCGCTAGCTCGATGATGTCCTTGATTTCAAGACCTGCAATCACCCCAGACCTGCCCGGCACCCGGTCTGCCCGCTCGATACGCAGGTTCGGAGCCGCCCGCGACGGTAGCTGTAGGCGATCCGATCCAGCTGGTCGACACGTCGCGCGGCCCGGCTGGGGTGGAATGCAGGGTGCGCATATCCGGCCGCGCCGCGTGAACCGGTGCGCGTGCCGAGAACCGCGCTGAGGCGGCAGCCGGGCCGCTTCACCCCCGGCATCGTCCCCTCACACCTTACGGCCACACGGCGTCGGGACGGCTTAGAGGCGTTCCAATAGTGATTTCAATGCGCCATACGACCACAACGAAAGGATGAATACCGATTCTGATATTCGTTGGCGGACCGATATTCTGGTATACCAAGACCTTGATTGGCCTTGGTTCATCAACACCAAAGAGCTGAACGTGCGTTCGGTTTATGGCGATTTGGTGATTGCGCCGGCCAAATCGACTTCGTAAATAGAGCCGACCTTTCGCGATCTCCGCGCGCCCCATGCTGGGCCGCAACAAACATCAAAAGCCGCCCATGACCGCACGGATCGAACGACCGCTTTCGCCGCACATCCAAACCTATCGATGGACGCTGACGATGGCTCTGTCCATCCTCCATCGCGCCACCGGTATCGCCCTCTATCTCGGAACCCTGCTGCTGGTCTGGTGGCTGGTTGCCGCGGCCTCCGGCCCGGCCGCCTATGCCCATGTCCAGGCCTTCTCGGGGAGCATCATCGGCCGGCTGATCGTGTTCGGCTACACCTGGGCCCTGATGCACCATATGCTCAGCGGCATCCGGCATTTCGTCTGGGATCTCGGCTACGGCTTCAAGGCCAATGAGCGCGAAGCGCTGACCTGGGGCGCCCTGATCGGCGGCGTCGCGCTGACGGTGCTGATCTGGATCATCGCCTATGCGAACGGAGGCGGCCGATGAGCTTTGACGAATCCCACGGCTCTCCGAAGCGTCCCTCGATGCGCACGCCGCTCGGGCGCGTCCGCAATCTCGGCGCCGCGCATTCCGGCACGACCGATTTCTGGCGCCAGCGCATCACCGGCGTCGCCATGACGCTGCTGATGATCCCCGCGCTGGTGATCATCATGATGCTGCTCGGCCGCAACCAGGTCTACGCGGCGCAGACCCTGAGCTCCATTCCCGTTGCGGTGATCCTGCTGCTCTTCATCTTCGCCAGCGCCTGGCACATGAAGATCGGCATGCAGGTGGTGATCGAGGACTACGTCCATAACGAGAAGCTGAAGCTCACCGCGATCATGCTCAACAATTTCTTCTCGGTCGCCGTGGCGCTCGCCTCGACCTATGCGATCCTGAAGCTTTCTTCCGGAGTGTAACCCATGGCCGCTGAGACGAATGGCAAGGGCAACGGCGCTCCCGCCACCAACGGAAAAGCCTATCCGATCGAAGACCACACCTACGACGTCGTCGTTGTCGGCGCCGGCGGCGCCGGCCTGCGCGCGGTGGTCGGCTGCAGCGAGGCCGGCCTCCGCACCGCCTGCATCACAAAAGTGTTTCCGACGCGTTCGCACACGGTCGCGGCGCAGGGCGGCATCTCCGCTTCGCTCGGCAACATGCACAAGGACGACTGGCGCTGGCACATGTACGACACCGTGAAGGGGTCGGACTGGCTCGGGGACCAGGATGCGATCGAATACATGGTGCGCAACGCGCCCGACGCGGTCTACGAGCTCGAGCATTGGGGCGTGCCGTTCTCGCGCACCGAGGACGGCAAGATCTACCAGCGTCCGTTCGGCGGCATGACCACCGAGTTCGGCAAGGCCCAAGCGCAGCGCACCTGCGCCGCCGCCGACCGCACCGGCCACGCCATGCTGCACACGATGTACGGCCAGTCGCTGCGCCACGCCGCCGAGTTCTTCATCGAGTTCTTCGCCATCGACCTGATCATGGACGACCAGGGCACCTGCCGCGGCGTCGTCGCGCTCAAGCTCGACGACGGCACGCTGCATCGCTTCCGCGCCCAGACCACGATCCTGGCGACCGGCGGCTACGGCCGCGCCTATGCGTCCTGCACCTCGGCGCACACCTGCACCGGCGACGGCGGCGGCATGGTGCTGCGCGCCGGCCTGCCGATGCAGGACATGGAGTTCGTGCAGTTCCACCCGACCGGCATCTACGGCTCGGGCTGTCTCGTCACCGAGGGTGCGCGCGGCGAAGGCGGCTATCTCGTCAATTCCGAGGGCGAGCGCTTTATGGAGCGCTATGCACCTTCGGCGAAGGACCTCGCCTCGCGCGACGTGGTCTCGCGCGCGATGACCATCGAGATCCGCGAGGGACGCGGCGTCGGCAAGAAGAAGGACCACATCTTCCTGCATCTCGACCATCTCGATCCCGCCGTGCTCGCCGAGCGTCTGCCGGGCATCTCGGAATCGGCCAAGATCTTCGCCAATGTCGACGTAACGCGCGAGCCGATCCCGATCGTGCCGACCGTGCACTACAACATGGGCGGCATCCCCACGAATTATCACGGCGAGGTGCTGACCAAGAAGGACGGCGACGACAACGCGGTGATCCCCGGCCTGATGGCGATCGGCGAAGCCGCCTGCGTCTCCGTGCACGGCGCCAACCGCCTCGGCTCCAACTCGCTGATCGACCTCGTCGTGTTCGGCCGCGCCGCCGCGCTGCGCCTCGCCGAAAAGCTCACGCCCAACGCCAAGCAGCCCGAGCTGCCGGCCAACTCGGCCGAGATGGCGCTCGGCCGTCTCGACCATTACCGCTATGCCTCAGGCGGCACCCCGACCGCAAAGCTGCGCGAAGGCATGCAGCACGTGATGCAGAACAATTGCGCGGTGTTCCGCACCGGCGAAGTCCTGAGCGAAGGCCAGAACCTGATCGCGAAGGTCCACAGCGGCATCACCGACATCGCCGTCTCCGACCGCTCGCTGGTGTGGAATTCGGACCTCGTCGAAACGCTGGAGTTCGACAACCTGATCTCGCAGGCGGTGGTGACGATGAACTCGGCCGCCAACCGAACCGAGAGCCGCGGCGCTCATGCCCGCGAGGACTTCTCCGAGCGCGATGACAAGAACTGGATGAAGCACACGCTGGCCTGGCTGGACGATGCCGGCAAGGTCAGGATCGAGTATCGCCCGGTTCACAACTACACCATGACCAACGACGTGCAGTACATCGCGCCGAAGGCGCGTGTGTATTGATCGAACAGTAGCCGTCATTCCGGGGCGATGCGCAGCATCGAACCCGGAATCTCGAGGTTCCGGGTCTGGTCCTTCGGACCATCCCGGAATGACGAAAGGTTAGAGCAATGGTTGAATTCGCACTTCCGAAGAACTCCAAGATCACCGGCGGCAAGACCTGGCCGAAGCCCGCGGGCGCGACCGAGCTCCGCGAGTTCAAGGTCTATCGCTGGAATCCGGACGACGGCAAGAATCCGAGCGTCGACACCTATTACGTCGACACCAATGATTGCGGTCCGATGGTGCTGGACGGCCTGATCTGGATCAAGAACCACATCGACCCCTCGCTGACCTTCCGCCGCTCCTGCCGCGAAGGCGTCTGCGGCTCCTGCGCGATGAACATCGACGGCCAGAACACGCTGGCCTGCACCAAGTCGATGCACGACGTGAAGGACGGCGCGGTGAAGATCAACCCGCTGCCGCACCAGCCGGTGGTCAAGGACCTCGTCCCTGACCTCACCAATTTCTACGCGCAGTACGCCTCGGTCGAGCCCTGGCTGAAGACGACCTCGCCGACGCCGCAGAAGGAATGGCGCCAGAGCCATGAGGACCGCGAGAAGCTCGACGGCCTTTACGAGTGCATTCTCTGCGCCTGCTGCTCGACCTCCTGCCCGAGCTATTGGTGGAACAGCGAGCGCTACCTCGGCCCTGCCGCGCTGCTCCAGGCCAACCGCTGGGTCTCGGATTCGCGGGACGAGGCGACCGGCGAGCGGCTCGACAATCTCGAGGACCCGTTCCGGCTCTACCGCTGCCACACCATCATGAACTGCGCCAAGGCCTGCCCGAAGGGGCTCAACCCGGCCGAAGCCATCGCCGAGCTCAAGCTCAAGATGGTCGAACGGCAGATCTGAGACGTACTCCCCCTCCCGCCCCGGCCAAACCGGCCGGGGTGTGCTGCATTTGCCGTCAATTCGAGCGGATTCCCTCTGACCCGCTCAGCGCGCAAATTTCCGGCTCGCAACCAGCGGTTCCAGCACAAGCTGCTTCCTTCCTCACGCGGGATTCAGTTAAGCTCCCGTCAGGGACGGAGCGACTGTGCAGAGGGCGCAACGCAACTCGCTGAGGCTGTTGCAGTGGATGATGGCGGCATCCCTGGCGCTGCCGATTGGGCTGTTCGCCGTCGCCGCCGCGATCTCCTACACATCGACCAAGGATACCGCCGACCGCGAGATCGAGCGCACGGTCGATGTCGCGCATGAGCACGCGCTCAAGGTCTTCGAGACCATCGACCGCAGCATCGCCGAGCTCAACGAGGTCGTGCGCGGCCTGCCCGACGGCATCATCCGCGACCGGGAGCCGACGCTGCATCGCCGGCTGAAGCGGCTGACCGATTCGCTGCCGCAGCTCAAATCGGCCTGGATCTTCGACGCGAACGGAAAGGCGCTGGTCAACAGCCTCGTCTCGCCGCCGCCGGACCTGAGCTTTGCCGACCGCGATTACTTTTATTCCCATGTCGACCAGAGCATCGGCACGTTCATCGGCACGGCCCTGACGCCGCGGCCGCCCTATCAGGGTGCCCGTTTCTTCGGGGTCAGCCGCCGCCGCGAGTCCGACGACGGCAGCTTCATCGGCGTGATCCAGGCCTCGGTGCTGCCCGAATATTTCGAAAGCTTCTATGCCAGGATCGGCACCGATCCCGGCAGCTTCTTCGCGATGGGGCGCACCGACGGCGCAATGCTCGCGCATTTTCCCCGGCTCGACCACGAGCTTCGGCTCGATCCGACCGGACCGGTGGGCCAGAAAATCGCGACCCGGCCCGAGCACGGCCTCATCACGGTCGCCTGGCCCTCGGACGGGATCGAGCGGCGCATCGCCTACCGGCGCGTCGCCGAATATCCGATCTATGTCAGCGCCGGGCTCGAGACCTCGGCGATCCGCGCGCGCTGGCTCGCCACCATCGGCCAGCATCTGGTGTTCGGCATTCCCGCCACCGCGCTGCTGTTCCTGCTGCTGGCGCTCGCCTTGCGGCGCACCCAGCACCTTCAGGCGGAAGCAGCAAAGCGGCGCGAGGCCGAGGAGGCGCTGAAGCACAGCCAGCGCCTGGAAGCGCTCGGCCAGCTCACCGGCGGCGTCGCGCACGACTTCAACAATCTCCTGACGGTGATCCGCGCTTCGGTCGACCTCTTGAACCGGCCGCAGCTGACCGAGGAGCGGCGACAGCGCTACATCACGGCCATTGCGGATTCGGTGGCGCGTGCGGCCAAGCTGACCTCGCAGCTGCTCGCCTTTGCGCGGCGCCAGACGCTCAAGCCGGAGGTGTTCGACGTCGGTGCACGGGTGCAGTCGCTGCACGACATGCTCGCCACGCTGCTGGGCCCCGCCATCGAGATCGTCATGCAACTGCCGGCGGAGCTGTGCCTCGTCAATGCCGATGCCAGCCAGTTCGAGACGGCGCTGATCAACATGGCGACCAATGCGCGCGATGCCATGCAAGGCCAAGGACGAATCATTTTCAAGGTCGAGGCCACGACGTCCGTCCCGGACACGCTGGCGCAGCTTTCCGCCAGCCAGGCCTCGGCAGACCATGGCTTCGTCCGCGTAACCGTCAGCGACACCGGTGTCGGCATTCCCGCCGCGCGGCTCGGGCGCATCTTCGAACCGTTCTTCACCACCAAGCAGGTCGGCCACGGCACCGGCCTTGGCCTGTCCCAAGTGTTCGG
Organism: Bradyrhizobium sp. CB1015; assembly: GCF_025200925.1. Lineage (GTDB taxonomy): Bacteria > Pseudomonadota > Alphaproteobacteria > Rhizobiales > Xanthobacteraceae > Bradyrhizobium. The sequence goes on from NZ_CP104174.1 coordinate 50,320, forward strand.
CTTCGCCCGACAGTCCGGCGGCGAAGTGACTGTGACGAGCGAGGTGGGCCACGGCAGCACCTTCTCGCTCTATCTGCCGCGCGTGCCGCCGGACCTGCTGCCGCAGCGCCAGGCTCCCAATACGGCGCCGGCGGTGGCGGGCAGCGGCATGTCGGTGCTGGTGGTCGAGGACAATATCGAGCTGGCCAATTTCGCCGCCGACGGCCTCACTGAGCTCGGCTACACCATCACTCTGGTCGACAATGCAACCGACGCGCTTGCCGAGCTCGTCGTGGACGCAGACCGCTTCGATGTCGTGTTCTCGGACGTGGTAATGCCCGGGATGACCGGGCTTGACCTGGCGCAGGCGATCCGCGACCGCGGCATCGGCGTGCCGGTCGTGCTGACCACCGGCTACAGCCAAGCCCTGTCGCAGGAGGGCGTTGCCGGCTTCGATCTCGTGCAAAAGCCCTATTCGATCGAGGAATTGTCGCGCGTTCTGCATCGGGCAGCCAGGATCAGGCGCGTCAGGGACGGCGCCGCCGAATAAGGCCCGCGGAACCTCGCGGGAACCGGCCGAGTTCCCTTCGCGTTGTCCGCTCATGCATAAGCCGGCCGCGACACGCGAACAGGGCAAAAAGCCGCCCATCATCGATATCAAAGACGAGAACGGCGATAACGTGACACCGCCGCCACCCGAGCTGGTCGAACCCGACCCCGAACTGTCACCCGAGGAAGCCGAGCAGGTCCGCAAGGATTATCTGCTGACGCGGTTCTGGATCAGCGCCCGCGGTTTCTGGGGCCGCAACGGCGACCGCCTTGCCTGGCCGCTCTCGATCGGTCTCGGCCTGCTGATCGTGCTGACGGTCGGCTTCCAATACGGCATCAATGTCTGGAATCGCGCGATCTTCGACGCCATCGAGAAGCGCGATGCGGCAAGTGTCTTCCATCTCACCGCAATGTTCTTCCCGCTCGCGATCGGCAGCATCGTGCTCGCAGTCGTGCAGGTGTTCGCGCGCATGGGCATCCAGCGACGCTGGCGCGCCTGGCTGACCGCGAGCGTGCTGACGCGGTGGCTCAAGAACGGCCGCTACTACCAGCTCAATCTCGTCGGCGGCGATCACGACAATCCCGAATACCGGATCGCGGAGGATCTGCGGATTGCGACCGACGCGCCGGTCGATTTCATTGCTGGCGTCACCTCGGCGCTGCTGTCGGCCGCGACCTTCATCGTCGTGCTCTGGACCATCGGCGGCGCGCTGACCGTCACGCTCGGCGGCGCGTCGGTGACTATTCCCGGCTTCCTCGTGATCGCCGCGATCCTCTATGCCGCGATCGCATCCGGATCGATCACGGTGATCGGCCGGCGCTTCGTGCAGGTCTCGGAGGACAAGAACCAGGCCGAGGCCGACTTCCGCTACACGCTGACACGCGTGCGCGAGAACGGCGAGAGCATCGCCCTGCTCGGCGGCGAGGAGGAGGAGCGCGACGGCATCGACCGCAACTTCAGCAGCGTCTTGCGGCAATGGGCGCGGCTTGCCGGCCAGCACATGCGCACCACGCTGGTGTCGCAAGGATCGAGCCTCGTTGCGCCGGTCGTGCCGCTTCTGCTCTGCGCGCCAAAATTCCTCGACGGGAGCATGACGCTGGGGCAGGTGATGCAGGCGGCCTCGGCCTTCACCATCGTGCAGAGCGCGTTCGGCTGGCTGGTCGACAATTATCCGCGGCTCGCCGACTGGAACGCCTGCGCGCGCCGCATCGCCTCGCTGATGTTGTCGCTTGACGGCCTCGAGCGCGCCGAGCAGGGCGACGGCCTCGGCCGCATCCAGCGCGGCGAGACACACAATGAGGCGATGCTGGAGCTGCACGATCTCTCCGTCACGCTCGATGACGGCACCGCGGTGGTCGGCGAAACCGAAGTTGTGATCGAGCCCGGCGAGCGGCTCCTGGTCGCCGGCGAATCCGGCACCGGCAAGAGCACGCTGGTGCGCGCCATTGCGGGGCTATGGCCATGGGGCGACGGAAGCGTCAATCTCCATCCCGACCGGCGGCTGTTCATGTTGCCGCAGCGGCCCTACGTACCCACGGGATCGTTGCGTCGCGCCGTCGCCTATCCCGGGGCCGCAGAGGATTGGACCGTCGAGGAAATCGGGGAAGTCCTGCACAAGGTCGGACTCAAGCATCTCAAGGAGAAGATCGAGGAGGAAGGCCCCTGGGACCAGACGCTGTCGGGCGGCGAGAAGCAGCGTCTCGCCTTCGCGCGGCTGCTGCTGCACAAGCCCGACATTGTTGTGCTCGATGAAGCGACCTCGGCGCTCGACGAGAAAAGCCAGGACAAGATGATGAAAATGGTCACCGACGAACTGCCGAAGGCGACCATCGTCAGCGTCGCGCATCGCGCCGAGCTGGAAGCCTTTCACAGCCGCAAGATCGTACTGGAGCGCCGCAAGGGCGGCGCCAAGCTCGTCAGCGATATCGATCTGATTCCGCCCAAGGGCAGGCGCCGGCTGCTCGGGCGATTCTTGCGGCAGCGCAAGGCTCCAAAGAAGGCGGCGTGATCCGTAGCCTGGATGGAGCGCAGCGCAATCCGGGGAGGTCCATCCGCGCGATGAGAATCCCGGATTACGCTGCGCTCCATCCGGGCTACCGACTGTGATCGAGCGTTGGAGTCCCCATAAAAACCGGCTATGCATGCGCCGCCTGCAACGAGGATCTGCTGCTTGACGTCAGACAATGCCCCTTCGTCCGCGCCGTTCGGCGCGTTCGCGCCCAATGCGGCGCAGGCCGCAATCATCCGCCTCGCTCAACGATCCGGGCTGAAGCGCGGCGCGTTCCGGCCCTGGATGTCGCGGCTGGTCAACCTGCTGCGCAGCGGCCCTGTCGACGTGCAATATCAGGGCGCCTCGTTCCGTTTCTATCACCAGGGCAGCGCGACCGAGCGCGGCGCGCTGTTCAATCCCGACTACAATCTCGACGAGCTCGACTTCCTGCGCCAGCACACCCCGGCGGACGGCACGTTCGTCGATGTCGGCGCCAATGTCGGCACTTTTGCACTGGTGATGGCGCGGCAAGTCGGGCCGTCCGGAAAAGTGGTGGCGATCGAGCCGCATCCGCTGACCTTCGCACGGCTCTCATTCAACCACGTCGCGTCGAAGGCGCCGCAGGTGCGCCTCGTGCAGGCCGCCGCGGGCGACAGCGACGGCGAGCTGATGATCGAGAGCGGCGGCGGCAATCTCGGCGCCACCCACGTCGTCACCGGCAAGGCGAGTGTCGAAGCCATCAAGGTGCCGTCGCTGCGCTTGGTGCGCATTCTGGAGGAGGCCGGCGTCGGCCAGGTCGATTCGCTCAAGATCGACGTCGAGGGCTTTGAGGACCGCGTGCTGATCGGCTTCTTCCGCGACGCGACGCAGTCGCTGTGGCCACGCGCGGTGGTGATCGAGCATCTGTCACAAAACGAATGGCAGCAGGATTGTATTGCCGACATGGTCGGACGCGGCTTTACGATCGTGCGCAAGACACGAAGCAATACGTTTCTGTCCCGCTGACAGGGACGAACAAGGGAGGTTGCGATGATCGATCATTTGGGTTTCTCCGTCTCCGACTATGAGCGCGCCAAGGCGTTCTATGCGAAGGCGCTGGCGCCGCTCGGCTACAGTCTGATCATGGAAGTCACGGCCGAGCAGACCGGTCACGCTGCCGCCGCAGGCTTCGGCGCCGAGGGCAAGCCCGATTTCTGGATCGGCGGCGAAGGCGCGATGAACAAGCCGGTGCATATCGCCATCCGCGCCAAGGACCGCGCCACGGTCGATGCGTTCTACAAGACGGCGATGGCAGCCGGCGGCCGCGACAACGGCCCGCCCGGCATCCGCCCGCATTATCACGCGAACTATTACGGCGCCTTCGTGCTCGATCCCGACGGCCACAATATCGAGGCGGTCTGCCACACGCCGGAATAAACCGCGCTTCGACGCGATGTGACGCGGAACATCGGTGCGGCACCTTCGTTGTTGTTCTCTGGACAACGATCCCGATGGTGCCGATGCCGATCGAACCGCCCGAGATTCCGCCCTCGACGCCCGGTACGCCAACTGAGCCACCGCCCGGAATCCCGCCCGGCAATCCGCAGCCCGAAATCACGCCGCCGGTGCGCGAGCCCGGCTCGCCGCCGCAGCCCGACGAATTGCCGGGTCGCATGCCAGAAGAGATTCCATCGCGCGGCCCGAATGGACCGCTCACGCCCAATCCTGCGACGGACGCAACGTCGTGCCGCATCACCCATGATGGGGGAGCATCACGTGCGGGCGATTGCAACCGGCGTCTGAATGCGCAATGAACGTTGCCATAGTGAGATGATTTGCGTGCAGAAATAAATCGGGCCGCGGTTGCATCGCCCGCCACAATGCGGCCTAACGCGTAGCCGTTCATCACGACACTTCGACAAAGAACCTTCCGGGGAAGTTCACCACCATGACCAACCTTCGTTTCGTGCTGCTTGCGACGACGGCTCTGACCGCGATGCAATTGGCCAACACCGCATCGCATGCGCAAGACACCGCACCGCTCGTGGTCGCGCAGGCCCAGCCGCAAGAGACGGGCCCTGACGGAAAACCGAAGCAGCCGCCGAAGGGACCGCCGGGAGCCGCGCCGCCTGCAGCGCCCGCGCGCCCCGCGGCTCCGCCGCCCGCGGCAGCACCGCCCCACCCGCCTGCAGCTCCTCCGCCGGCAGCCGCTCCGCCGCGCCCGGCAGCCCCGCCTCCGCCTCCCCCTGCGGCCCGTCCGGCGCCTCCGCCGCCCCCGCCGCCGCCTGCGGCTCCGAAGCAGCCTTCGCCGCCACCGGCAGCTGCCCCGCAGCAGCACGCGCCGACACCGCCGCCTCCGGCGCCCCCTGCTGCGCGCCCAGCTCCCACGCCGCCGGCACCGCCGCCTGCCGCACGCCCGACTCCCCCGCCGCCAGCACCGCCTCCCGCGGCGGCGCCGCAGCAGCACGCCCCCACCCCGCCGCCGGCGGCTCGCCCGACCCCGTCCCCTCCGCCGCCTCCGGCAGCGGCTCCGCCGGCCCGGCCGACCCCTGCGCCTGCACCGACGGCAACACCGCCCGCTCCGACGGCTACACCCACGGCCCGCCCCGGCGCGACGGCGCCGACCGCAACACCGCCTGCGCCGACAGCTGCGCCCACGGCCCGACCGGGCGCGCCTGCGCCGGCAGCTACGCCGGCTCCGACGGCGACACCCACACGGACGACGACACCCGCGCCGACCGCAACGCCGGCTCCGGGCGGCACACCCGGCGTCCCGCCGGCTGGACGCCCCGGTACACCGCCGCCCGGGCGCCCCGGCGCGCCGCCACCCCGGCTGGATCCCCGACCCCTGGCGCCACGCCCGCTCCAACGGCGACGCCCGCACCGGGCAGCACATCCCCGCCGCCGGCCGGACGTCCGGGGGCGGCAACGCCCGCGCCCGGCGCAACCCCGGCCCCGACGGCGACGCCAGCCCCCGGACAGCAGGGTGGAACGCCTCCCGCCGGCGCGCCCGCTGCCGGGACTCCGGCTGCGCCGCCCCAGGCCGGTAGCCTGCCGCCCCGGCCAGCAGCTCCGGCCGGTGCCGCCGCGCCCACGGTCGTCCCCGGCACGCCCGCCGCAGCGCCACCGCCGAACAGGGCGCAATACGCGCCGCCGACGGTCGCGCCGGCGTTCCGCGCCGCGCCGACGGTCGCAGCGCCCTTGCCGCCGCCGCCGCGTCCGCAACAGCGTGACCTGACGCCGCTCGCGATCGGTGCCGGCGTGGTGGCCGGCGCCGTGATCGGCGCCACCATCGCCGATCTCCATAACCAGCGACGCGAGGTCGTCGAAGGCGGCCGCACCGTCTACACCGAGCCGGACCGCATCATCATCCGCGATCCGGGCGGGCAGGCCTATGTCCGCGGCAACGATCTCTATCGCTTCCGCTACGGCGCCCGCGACATCCGCACCGACACCGTCGGCGGCGAGACCCGCACCGTCGTGATCCGTCCCGATGGCAGCGAGATCATCACTGTGGTCGGGCCGGACGGCTCGCTGCTGCGTCGTATCCGCAGAGACCCGCGCGGACGCGAGATCGTGATCATCGACAACACCTACCGCGATCCGCGGGCGGTCGGCGGCTTCTACGTCGACGTGCCGCCGCCGGTGGTCAGCATTCCCTACGATCGCTACATCGTCGACGCCCAGGAGGCGCCGCCGGAGGTGATCTACGAAACGATGCGGGCTCCGCCGGTGCAGCGGATCGATCGGCGCTACTCGCTCGAGGAGATCCGCTACAGCCCGAATGTTCGCATGCAGATGCCGAGCATCGACGTCAACACGATCAACTTCGAGACCGGATCGTGGACCATTCCGCCGGATCAGGCGGCGCGGCTTCAAGTGATCGCCGACGGCATCAACCAGGCGCTCCAGGCCAATCCGCAGGAGGTGTTCCTGATCGAGGGCCACACCGATGCGGTCGGCAACGAGGTCGACAATCTGTCGCTGTCAGACCGCCGCGCGCAGGCCGCAGCCGAATTGCTGACGCAGCAATTCGGTGTGCCCGCGGAGAACCTGACGTCGCAGGGCTATGGCGAGCAGTATCTGAAGGAGCAGACGCAAGGCCCGAGCCTGATCAACCGGCGCGTCACCGTCCGCCGCATCACGCCGTTGCTCAATGGCGGCCAGGCCAATGCGGCGCCTCCGCCGCGCCAGTAAGACCTCCGCAAGAAGACAATGGCCGGGAGCAATCCCGGCCATTTTTCTTATCACGCCGTCATTGCTTCCGACGGCAGACATGCCTCACAAACCGCGGCAACATGCCGGTGATCAGTGCCGCAACAGCCGCCGAGAATGCGCATGCCGGGAAATGCGCGCCTGAGCAACCGGTAGCGGCGGCCGAGATCTGCGGGATCACCACTGTCTAGCGCCTCCGATTGGTCGAGCTCGGCGTGGCTCTTGACCGATGCGTTGGCTCTGATGCCGTGGATGCGCTGAACCCACGCCTCGCCTGTGGCGAGTGCACTCTCGAAGTGAGTTGGGTGCGCGCAATTGATCAGGAAGTATTCGCAAGCCCGTTCAGTTGCGTCGTCTACCGCCTCGATCGCCTCGCGCAGCGACTCTCCCCGGACGAGGCGACCATCGGTTTCGACCGTGAAAGAGATCGCGACCGGAATGTCCTGCCTTTTGGCTGCACGGACCACGCCCACGGCTTCGTTGATGCTGTTCAGCGTGAATGCAGTCACCATGTCGGCGCCTGCCTCGGCGAAGGCCGTGATCTGGCCAGAGTGGTAGGCTTCCGCCTCCGCCGCGTCCATGTTGCCGGCCTTGTAGCCGTCGCCTTGCGGACCGATCGCGCCGTTGATGACGCAAGGCGTGGTGGGGGACTCCCAAGCGCCGCGCAATTCGTCGAGGAAGCGGATGGCCCGCATGTTGATGGCCTCGAGCCTGGCCGCATCATAGCCGAGCTTGGCGCCCCAATCAGGGTTGGCGCGCCAGGTCGGACTGTCGAGGACAAAGCCGAGCCCATGCTGCTGCGCGACACGCAGGTAGGCTTCGTAGTACTGCCTCAAATGCGCGCGGCCATCCGCGCTGTCGAGCAGCACGAATGCCGCGAAGTGGGGCAGCTCCAGCCCGTGGTGAAAGATAAGGGTTGTTTCCATGCCGCCGTCGGTCAGGAAAATACCGCCGCCGCGCTGCGGCAGACCATGTCTGTATCTGGCCATTGATCGCTCCATCATTTGGACGGGCTCGCTCTCTTCACTCGGTCGCGCCATGCCCGTGTTCGGTCGCGGCATTTGGTGCCGCATAATGTCGCGTCGCTCTAGAAGGCGCGTGGTGCGGCTGAACTTCCACCCGCAAGCGGAGACAAATCAAAGATTTGCACGAGTTACTCGGAGGGGTCCTTGGCCCCAAGGGCCAATTTCCATACCGTCGGTACAGTTCTGGAGACATCGATGGGAAAGGGCGAAGCGACGCGCGAGCGCATTCTCGAGATCGCGGAAGCGGCGGTGCTCGCAAAGGGCTTCGGCGCCACCTCGATCGAGGAGGTCATTGCCGAGGCCGGACTGACCAAGAGCGGCTTCTTCTATCACTTCAGGGACAAGAACGCGCTCGCACGGGAGATGCTGCGCCGCTACGTGGATACGAATGACCGCCTGTTCGACGAGATCTTCAGGCGCGGACGTGAGCTCTCCGACGACCCGCTGCAGTCGTTCCTGATCTCGCTGAAACTACTCGCCGAAGTCATGGCCGATCTGCCGAACGGCCATCCCGGCTGCCTGATCGCCAGCATCTGCTATCAGGAGCGCCTGTTCGACCGCGATGTTCGCGATCTGACTGCGCAATCGGTCCGGAGCTGGAATGCGCACTTCCGCGAGATTCTCGACGGCATCGCCGCGGTCTATCCGCCCCGCGAGCCGATCGACCTCGACGATCTCGCGGAGATGATCTCGTGCGTGGTCGACGGCGCAATCATCATGTCGAAGACGCTCAACGACCCGAAGCGGCTGGAGCGGCAAATCATGCTCTTCCGCAGCTGCGTGAAGCTGGTCTTCACGCCGCCTCACTCGACCTGAATTCATAGAACGTGAGCGAACCAGGGCGGTCCGCCCTGCCGCGCTCGCCTGCGGCAGGAATGCAATTGTGCCCAGGTTGGCAGTTGCCCGCCATCATTGTCGCGCAGCCAATCCCAACGCATCGGCCATGACACGGAATACTTCGGTATTGTCCATCGAGCCGTACACGCGCTCGCTCCCCGGTCCGGTCGCGGTCAGGATGACGTCCTCGCCCGAATGCACGCTGGCGCCGACCAGCGACGACAGATTGCCGGGGCGCAGCACCGCGCCCGGGACCTCCTTGTATTTGTCGTTGGCCTTGAAGGTGCCGTCGTCACCGGCCTTGACGGTCGGCTCGTTGGGATTGTCGAGCTTCGGACGGAACGTCTCGTAATGATCGGGCAGGCTCGCCGAGAAGATGGCAAGCCGCCGGCTGACGTCGATGCGTGACGGATAACCTTCCGCATCCGGCGCGGGATAGTTGGGAAATCCGGCTTGATCGTAGACCCCGACGCGCTCGCGCAAGGGCACGTTGGGCGTCGTGCCCATGTCGTCATTCACCGTGCCGACGAGGCTGTTGGGATGATTGTGATCGGCCAGCACCAGGATCAGGGTGTCGTCGCCGCGTGCGCGCGCCCATTCGCGCGTCTGACGCACCGCGTTGTCGAGCATGATCGTGTCGTAGACGGCGCGCTCCATGTCGAGCAGATGCGCGTATTTGTCGATCATTCCGGATTCGACCATCAAGAAGAAGCCGGCTTCGTTCTTCGCGAGGATTTTCAGCGCCGCCTGCACCTGCTCGGTCAGATCAGGCTGCTCGGGAAATTTCTTGACGCCGCCGCCCTTGAGGAATTTGCGGTCCAGTGCGCCGTCCATGTTGCCGGTGGCGAACAGGCCGAGCAGCCTGCTCGTCTCCTGTCTTGCGGCAGACGCGCTGAGCTCGCCCGCCGTGGTCGCCACCTGATAGCCGGCATCGCGAAACTTCGCCATGTAATCGGTCTCGTCCTTGCGCTTGGAGCCGGCAGCCGACTTCGGCAGAAAATTCGCGCTGCCGCCGCCCATCATCACATCCGGCTTTGCCGCGAAGAACTGCTCGACGATGTCGTCATAGGCGGCGCGCCGGCGGGTGTGCGCGACCATCGCCGCCGGCGTCGCGTCTTCGATCTCGGTATTGGTGACGACACCGATCGCCATGCCGAGCTGCCTCTTGGCAAGGCTGCTGATGGTTTCGACCTTGGGATCGTCGAGCGGGCTTGCGGTGCGGTCGGCATAGACGCCGAGGGCATTGACGGCGCTCTTGTGCCCGGTCGCATAGGCGCTCGCCGAGTTCGCGGAATCCGTGATGATCGAGTCCGAGCCGGCGGTTGCCACCAGCGCCATATGCGGCATGTCGTCGATGGCGAGCTTGCCGCGGCTCTTGCCTTCCGAAATGCCCTTGGACAGGATTCGCGCTGCGACCCGATGCGCCGGCGACATGCCGTCACCGATGAACAGGATGACGTTCTTCGCCTTGCGCGCGCCGGTGTCGTAAACCGTCCATGTGACGCTGCGCTGGCGCGTGCCGTCGGTCACGTCCACCACAATGCTGCCGGGCTTGGTCAGCGTGACGTCGCGCAGGACCAAGGCCGACTGCTCCTTGCCGTCCTCGCGCTCGATGAAGCTCCCGGAACGGCCGAACGCGGCCGCATAATCCGCGCCGTTCACCATCACCTTCAACTTGGCGGGATCGACCAGCCCGGGAAGCTCGACCTTGAAGTCGAACTTGGCTCCCGCGAGGATCTCGGCACGATCGATCGGATAGATCGTCTGCGCCGACGATGATGATGCCCAACAGAGAACGATGAGAGAGGCGAGTGCCGATCCCCTGACCATGTGCGATGCTCCGCAATCCCGTTTCCAACAGAAGTGGAAGCGTAGCGGTCGAGAATGACAGCGTCATTAAGCTCGTAGCCCGGATGGAGCGAAGCGCAATCCGGGAATCCATCGGCCTGGCAGCGGCCCCGGATTTCGCTTTCGCTCCATCCGGGCTACGGAAAGCCTCAGCCCTTGTCGCTCTCCAGCCGGAAGATCTGCGAGCCTTCAGTGCCCGACAACAGGCCGGTCTTCGAATAGAGACCGAGCTTGGTGCGGGTGTCGGCGATGTCGAGGTTGCGCATGGTGAGCTGGCCGATGCGGTCGGCCGGCGTGAAGGCGGCGTCCTCCACCTTTTCCATGCTGAGCCGCTCCGGCGCATAGGTAAGGTTGGGGCTCTCGGTGTTGAGGATCGAATAGTCGTTGCCGCGGCGCAGCTCCAGGGTCACCTCGCCGGTGACGGCGCGGGCGACCCAGCGCTGGGCGGTTTCGCGCAGCATCAGGGCCTGCGAATCGAACCAGCGGCCCTGATAGAGCAGGCGCCCCAGGCGCATGCCGCTGATGCGATACTGCTCGATCGTGTCCTCGTTGTGGATGCCGGTGACGAGGCGCTCATAGGCGATGTGCAGCAGCGCCATGCCAGGCGCCTCATAGATGCCGCGGCTCTTGGCCTCGATGATGCGGTTCTCGATCTGGTCGCTCATGCCGAGGCCGTGGCGGCCGCCGATCGCGTTGGCTTCGAGGAACAGCGCGACGGGATCGGAGAAGGTCCGGCCGTTGAGAGCCGTGGGCTGGCCCTCCTCGAAGCGCACCACGACCTTCTCCGCCTTGACGGCGCAATCGTCGCGCCAGAACGGCACGCCCATGATCGGGTTGACGATCTTGATGCCGCTGTCGAGGCTTTCGAGATCCTTGGCCTCGTGCGTGGCGCCGAGCAGATTGCTGTCGGTCGAATACGCCTTCTCGGCGCTCATCTTGTAGGCAAAGCCCTGCGCGGTCATGAACGCCGACATCTCGGCGCGGCCGCCGAGCTCGTCGATGAACTGCTGGTCGAGCCATGGCTTGTAGATCTTCAGACCGGGATTGGTGAGCAGGCCGTAGCGGTAGAAGCGCTCGATGTCGTTGCCCTTGAAGGTCGAGCCGTCGCCCCAGATGTTAACGCCGTCTTCCTTCATCGCCGCGACCAGCATCGTGCCGGTGACGGCGCGGCCGAGCGGCGTGGTGTTGAAATAGGTGATGCCACCGGTCGAGATATGGAAGGCGCCCGACTGGATCGCGGCGATGCCTTCATGGACCAGCTGCGTGCGGCAATCGACCAGGCGCGCGTTCTCGGCGCCGAACTCCATCGCCTTGCGCGGGATCTCGTTGTAGTCGGCTTCATCCGGCTGGCCGAGATTGGCGGTGTAGGCGTAGCAGCGCGCCCCCTTCTGCTTCATCCAGAGCAGCGCCGCAGAGGTGTCGAGGCCGCCCGAAAAAGCAATGCCGACTTTCTCACCCTTGGGCAGGCTTTTCAGGATCGTGGTCATGGGGCTTCCAATCGGGTCTCAAGCTGATGTGACGAGTGGGTTCGACCGCGCGAATATCAAATTTCGCGGGGCTCGGCACCCCTTTAATGGCTCAAACCGAGGGCTCGGGGCCGGTCTTGCGGCCGAACAGGCGCTGGCGGAGCCGGTAAGCGGGCATGTTCAGCCGGGTCAGGGCGGCATCGACCGCCTCGTCCGAGAACCGCGTCCGCGGCCAGCGGTAGATCAGCGCGTAGGCGAACCAGATCACGACGAAGGTGACGAGGCCGGCGATGGACACGTCGGTGAAGAAGTGGCCGCCGAAGGCCATGCGCAGCCCGCTGGTCACGGCGCCGAACACCACGGCGGCAGCATAAGCGAGCGGCCGCCACGCCGGCGGCGCCAGCGCGGCCGGCGCCAGCGTCCAGAATGCCGTCGCCCCTTCGCCGGAGAAGAACGAGCAATTGCGCCCGCAGCCGCCGCGCGGATCCCACCACGGCACGAATTGCTGATCGCCGGCAAACTCGGTCACCACCACCGGACGCGGACGGCCCCAATAATTCTTGAACGTCAGGTTGGTCAAAATGCCGGCCGACATGGTCATCGTCACCAGCAGGAAGATGACCGTACGCCCCGGCACCATCAGCGGCCGGTCGGGCCGGATCATCTTGACCACGAGCGCGACGATCGAGGGAAGGGCAAAGGCCCAGGCGATCCACATCGCCGCATCGCGCGCAAAGCCGGCCCACAAGTTCAGCTTGAGCGGAAACGTCTTGGTCGCGGGATCGAAGAACAGCGAAGCGAGCTTGAGGTCGAGCTCGGGATAGAGGCCGAAGACGACGCCGATCACGAGCCACAGCGCCAGGGCGATGAAGAGTCCAGTCCGGTTCATGGCGCGCGGTTTAGCGGAGTGGGAAGAGGATGGAAACCCCGCAGAAAGTGCCCATCCTCCCCTGGAGGGGAAGATCGATCGCGCGAAGCGCGAGCGAGGTGGGGTGACGCCACACAAATGGTCTCTCGTTCGTCTCTAAACTCCAGTCCTGGACACCGCCATCGAGGATAGTCTGTCACCCCACCCCGGATCGCATCGATGATGCGATCCGACCCTCCCCCTCCAGGGGAGGGTAAGAAACTCACCGCGCATCCGGCCTTGAATTCGATGGCAGCGGCGGCGGTGGTTTCCGTGGGGGCGGCGGGATGCGCCAGGCGCCGGCGTTGCGGCCGGCGATCAGCCAGTAGACCACGCCGGCAACGATGCCCGCGCCGGTCATGATTTCCAGGTGACGCCGTACGATACCCTCGAACTGTAACGTGTCGGAATGGAACGGAACGAGGCCGAGATAGCAGGCGAGCCCGACCAGGCCGCCGCCGACGGCGTAGGCGAGCGCGCTGCGGATGTAGAGCGCTTCGGTGATCGCGACGATCACCGCCGCCGGCACCAGGGCAAAACCCGAGACGAAGATGAAGCCGAAGCCAAGCAGGATGTCGATCGTGCCCTGATCGACCGGACCGGCGCCGAGATCGGCGAATTCCGGAAACAGCAGCGCGACGACGATGATCATGCCGCCGACGACACAGGCGGCGAGAAAGCCGACGAAGATGACGATCAGGCGGCCGATCAGGGACATGACGAAGAAGTCCCGATTATCGTCATTGCGAGCGAAGCGAAGCAATCCAGAAATGCATCCGCGGAGGCAGTCTGGATTGCTTTGTCGCTACGCTCCTCGCAATGACTAGGATGCGAGAGCGCCGACATAGCAAAAGCTAATCCGTCATCGCCATGGCGCGCAGCGCCTGGCGCTCGCGCGCCGAGAGCTTTTCGGTCTCCGACTTGAGCTGGCCGCAGGCGGCGAGGATATCACGGCCGCGCGGGGTGCGCACCGGCGAGGAATAGCCGGCGTTGAAGATGTATTCGGAGAATTTTTCGATCTGGTCCCAATCCGAGCATTCATAGGCGGTGCCGGGCCAGGGATTGAACGGAATCAGATTGATCTTGGCCGGGATGCCCTTGAGCAGCTTCACCAGCAGCTTGGCATCGTCGAGCGAATCGTTGACGCCCTTGAGCATTACATATTCGAAGGTGATGCGGCGCGCGTTCGAGGCGCCGGGATAGTCGCGGCAGGCCTGCAGCAGCTCCTTGATCGGATGTTTGCGGTTGAGCGGCACCAGTTCGTTGCGCAGCTCGTCGCGCACCGCATGCAGCGAGATCGCGAGCATGACGCCGATCTCCTCGCCGGCGCGCACGATGTTCGGCACCACGCCCGAGGTCGACAGCGTGATGCGGCGGCGCGAGATGCCGATGCCTTCGTTGTCGCCGACGATCAAGAGCGCATCGCGCACCGCGTCGAAATTGTAGAGCGGCTCGCCCATGCCCATCATCACGATGTTGGTGACGCGGCGCGTGCCGTCCTCGCGATCGGCCCAGTCATTCAAACGGTCCCGCGCGACCATCACCTGGCCTACGATCTCGCCGGCGGTGAGGTTGCGCACCAGGCGCTGGGTGCCGGTGTGGCAGAAGGCGCAGTTCAGGGTGCAGCCGACCTGGGAGGAGACGCAGAGCGTGCCGCGGTCGGTCTCGGGGATGTAGACGCACTCGACTTCATGCGCCTTCTGAACATTGTCGCCGCTCGGCAGGCGCAACAGCCATTTGCGGGTGCCGTCGTTGGAGATCTGCTCGGCGACGACCTCGGGCCGGTCGACGGTGAAATGCTGCGCGAGCTCGGCGCGGATGCCCTTCGAGATCGAGCTCATCTCATCGAAGCTCTGGGCGCCGCGGAAATAGATCCAGTGCCACAGCTGCTGCACCCGCATCTTGCGCTGCGCCGGAGCGACGCCGATCTCGCCGAGGCGATCGGCAAGCTCGGCGCGCGACAGGCCGATCAGCGACGGCTTGGCCGGCGGCACATAGGTTTCGAGCGGGGTCTTCTCCACCAGGATGGCGTTGTGCGGCTCGGTCGTCGGTTGCATTGAATGGACCTGATTACGTGGTCGTTCCGGGGCGATGCGGAGCATCGAACCCGGAACCTCGAGATTCCGGGCTTCGGACCATCCCGGAATGACGGAAGAAAAACTTGGAACGGCCCCTATATAGCAACCGGAACCGCCGATTGCGACCTTATCGCCCGCAGTCTTAGCGCCTGCAGTCTTACCGCCTACAGTCCTGCGCGATCTTGTCGAGCGCCTGGGCGAGGCCCTTCAGCGAAAACGTGTCGGTCGTCTCGGTGCCCTTGGCCGAGACACCCTTGACGACGAGATCGGCGGATTTGCGCATGGCTTCGACCATCCGCTCCTCCTCGGCCGCGTTCTTGATCCAGAGCCCGTCGCCCTGCGTGTACATGGCGAAGGAGGCGCCGCCGACCTCGACGGTCGATTCCGAGCCAGGCTTCAGCGCATAGCCGATCATGACCGAGACTTCGTTGTTGACCTTCTCCGCCGGCCGGGTCGAGACGAAGGCATAGGCGGGATCGCGCGGCCGGTTCGGCGGGTTGGTTTTCGACGACGACGGCTTGGCCAGCGCGAAGCAGACCTTCTTGCCGTTCGGCGTCGCCGAATAGGCGCCCCAGGTGCCGAACTGCCCGATCAGGGTCGGCTCCGCGCCACCCGCAACTGCCGCAGCCGGGGCAGCCGGCTTGCTCTCGGGCTTCGGGGCCGCCTTTGCGTTGGTGTTGGCCGGCGGCGCGGCCGGCTTGGGTGTCGCCTCTTTTGGAGCAGAACCGGACTTGGGCGCCGGTTGCGCCGTCTGCGCCCGCGCAGAAACGACGATTCCCCCGGCTGCCACGCCAGTCATCAAAGCTAAAATCAGCACCCGCCACATGCTGGAGTGGTTCCCTCAATATTGTGACTGGAAGATGGCCCGAGCGCGCTTTGTCCCCGGGCAGGGATAGCCGGGAAAGTCCAATTTGGGAAGGCAGTTAGCGGTATCCGCGGCGGCTACGCCTTGGATCGGGCGGCGCGTTGCGCGGCCCATTGCGCCTCGGTCCAGCCGAGCAAATCCTCGGCGCCGGAACGGCGCAGATGCGCGCCGCCGTCGATCACCACCATCTCGTCATTGATGTAGGCGGCGCGGTCCGAGACCAGGAAGCTGGCGAGATCGGCGAGCTCGCTGTGCTCGCCGGTGCGCCGATCGCGGTGACCTTGCCGCCCGTCTCGTCGCGCATCTCGCGCGCCGTTGCCTCGAGGCGGTCGAGCTTGCGGCCGCAGATCACGAGCTCGGCGCTGAGCGCCAGGAAACGGCGTCCCATCGCAGCGCCAAGGCCCGAGCCGCCGCCGGTGACGAGGATGCGCTTGTTCTCGAGCAGGCTTGTTTCAAACATCGTTTGAATCCTTTCTCCGCGGATTTCGTCATTGCGAGCCAGCGGGTCCGCGCGAAGCGCGGCCCGATGACAGGCTCCGCGAAGCAATCCAGGCTATTTCCGTAGGACGGATTCTGGATTGCTTCGCTGCGCTCGCAATGACGGGAGGATAGGTCTGTGCATCGCTTTGGGCAAAGAATCCGGATTGTCGCCACTGCTTAAATCCGGCAGAAACGGTCAAACTATAATTCCACCCGAAACGCCCTCAAGGTACCGCCATGAAAGCCATCCTCTGCTCGCAATATTGCCAGCCCGACGACCTCGTTCTGACTGAGGTGCCGGATCCGGTGGCAGGGCCCGGCGAAGCCGTGATCGCGATCAAGGCGGCGGCGCTGAACTTCTTCGACATCCTGATGATCCAGGGCAAGTACCAGATCAAGCCGCCATTCCCGTTCTCGCCGGCGGCAGAAGTTGCCGGCGTGATCGAGAGCATCGGTCCCGGCGTCACGGACCTCAAGGTCGGCGATCGCGTCGTCGCCTCCTGCGGACACAATGGCGCGCGCGAGAAGATCGCGCTGCCGGCGGCCTCGATCGTGAAGATTCCCGACAACCTCGACTACGACCGCGCGGCCGGCATCATCATCATCTACGGCACTGCGCTGCATGCGCTGGAGGATCGCGCCAGCCCCAAGCCGGGCGAGACGCTCGCGGTGCTGGGCGCGGCCGGCGGCACGGGCCTTGCGGCTTGCGAGCTCGGCAAGCTGATGGGGTTGAAGGTGATCGCCTGTGCTTCGTCGGACGAGAAGCTCGAATTCGCCAAGGCGCATGGCGCCGAGCTGACGCTGAACTATGCCAAGGAAGACTTGAAGGAAGGCCTGCGCAAGCTCACCGGCGGCAAGGGTGTCGACATCATCTTCGATCCGGTTGGTGGTGCTTACGCCGAACAGGCGCTGCGCTCGATCGCATGGGAAGGCCGCTTCCTCGTGATCGGCTTTGCGGCCGGCGACATTCCCAAGATGCCGCTGAACCTCGCGCTGCTGAAGGGCTGCGACATCCGCGGCGTGTTCTGGGGCGCCTGGACGCGGCTCAACCCGGCGAAAAATCGCGCCAATCTCGAGAAGCTGGTGAAGTGGACCGCGGAAGGCAAGATCTCATCGCATGTCGACCGCACCTTCCCGCTGGCCCAGACCGCGGATGCGTTGAAGGTGCTCGCGGGGCGGCAGGCGATGGGCAAGGTGATCCTGCATCCATGATCGCGATGTCATCGCGACGCTGTTTCAACATATACACCTGTCATCGCCCGGCTTGCCGCCTTCGCTGAAGCTTCGGCGAGCCGAGCGCTGGTATAGGCCTCGGCGTCGCCTTGGCGAAACCGGGACCGGGCGATCCAGTATTCCAGAGACGTTAGTGATTTAGCCGCGCCGCCGCGGTGTACTGGATGCGCCGGTCTGCCGGGGCATGACAGCGGAGGGCGAGACGGGCAGCGTTGATGACCGCGACACCGCAAAGCTGCGCACGCCGCCGCATCGTAAAATCCCCCTCAACCATCGCGAGCAAAATTCCGGTGCATTCCGCCGCGCCGCCGTAATCAAACCCAAATATCTCCAGATTCGCGCAAACCGTCGTCGTTTTTTGGGCTGAATCGGACGGCGATTTACCGGTTCCAGTTAGCGGGGACCTCTGGACAACAACAAGAAGACTGAAGCCGGGACTGCCCCTGCGTTGCGTCAGTAATGGGGAGCATCACACCATGGAGACGACGGCCCACCGTCCGTCGAGGGAGTCGCGCATGCCCGACTCCGATCGATCTGCATCACATCCGCCTATCGCGTCCTATATCCGCGCACGCGCCAAGCGCGCCGAGCTTGCACAGGACGAACCAATTCCACTATTTCTGTCCGATCCGCTCGGTGCGCCGGACCCGCGGGAATATGCGCCGGTGGAGTTGCGCTCCAGAATTGTCCCGCGTGTGCTCGCGGCCGTTCTGGCGGCATTCACCCTGGCAGTTCTGGTCACACTGTTTCAGCCCGAATTTCGCGGCCTCTTCGCCGCTTATGCCGGTAGCTGGGTTCGCATCACGGCGGACCAAGCGATGGCGTCGGCCAGCGCACCGACCACATCGCAGAACCCGCCCAAGGATGCGGCCCGCGTGAGCGACACGAGGCTGGCGAGCGCCGACACGCAGGCTCTCTCAGCACCTGCCGCACCGAGCCGCGAGGCGATCGCGACCGCCTATCAGACGGCGCTGCAAGCCCAAGGACAAACCCAAGCAGCGCCCGCGCCCGTCGCGGCGCCCCCTGCACCGCCTCCGCCCGCGAAGACGCTCGACGCCGACACGCTGGCCGGGCTGATGACGCGCGCGAAGGGCCTGTTGGGCGTCGGCGATATTGTTGCTGCCCGCCTGCTGCTTGAACGCGCGGCCAATGCACAGGATGCGACGGCTGCGTTCATGCTGGCGCAGAGCTATGACCCGGCCGTGCTGGGCACCAGCGACTCGCGGCGCATCGCCGCTGACGCGACCGCCGCGCGCGACTGGTATCAAAAGGCCGCGGCACTCGGATCGGCTGAAGCGCGCCAGCGCCTCGCCCAACTCTCGAACTAGGCCACTTCAGAGGGGACATCATGCGTAACACTTTGAAAATGGCGCTTGCCGCCATCACGACCATCTGTGCCTTCGCGGCCCACGCCGAGCAAGCCGAATACGATCCGGCCAAGGTCTCGGACAGCCTGAAGGCCATCTTCCAGTTCGGCTCCACCTCGACCAAGCAGGCGCTGAACGCCAACACCGTCACGCTGATCACGGGCACGATCGGCGGCACTTATGTGCAGTTCGGCGCCGACCTCGCCTCGGTGCTTGACGACGGCAACAAGATCCGCGTGCTGCCGATCGTCGGCCGCGGCTCGGTGCAGAGCGTCGCCGACATCCTGTTCCTGCAGGGTGTCGATCTCGGCATCGTGCGCGCCGATACGCTCGACTATCTCGAGCGCAAGGGATTTGCCAAGGACATCAAGAAACAGTTCACTTACGTGACCAAGCTCTACAATGAAGAGATGCAGGTCATCGCGCCGAAATCGATCGCAACGCTGAAGGACCTCGAGGGCAAGACCGTCAGCGTCGATCTGCCCAATGGCGGGACCTTCGTCACCGCACTGACGGTGTTCGAGCGGCTCGGGATCAAGGCGAACTTCGTCTATGTCGAGCAGCGTATCGCGCTGGAGAAGCTGAAGGCCGGACAGATCGATGCCGTCATCGTGGTCGGCGGCAAGCCGTACAAATCGGTCTCGACTTTCGGCAATGACGGCCGCTTCCATCTCGCGAAGGTGGACTATGCTAAGCCGCTGCAGAGCGACTATCTGCCGGCAACCCTGACCGCCAAGGACTATCCGAACCTGATCAAGGAGGGCGAGAGCGTCGACACGATCGCGGTGCCCGCGGTGCTTGCGGCCTATAATTGGGCGCCCAATACCGAGCGTTATCGCAAGCTCGCGCTGTTCGTGGACGCGTTCTTCACGAAATTCACGGCGCTGCAGAACCCGCCCTTCCATCCCAAGTGGAAGGAGGTCTCGCTGGCAGCGCCGCTATCCAGCTGGAACAGATTGCCGGTGGCGCAGCAATGGCTCGACAAGCACGGTATCGAGCCGGTGACACGGCAGCGCTTCGAGGCGTTCTTAAAGCAGAGCCCTGCGGCAGCAACCGTGTCCGATGCGGACAAGGAGACGCTGTTCAGGCAATTCCAAGCGTGGGACGCGGAGAAGGCGCGGGCGGAGAAGAGGTGACGATTGTCGCTGCGCCATGGTGCCGCAAGCGCTACCCACACACGCCCTGTCATCGCCCTACTTGATCGGGCGATCCAGTACTCCGGGACGGCAGTGATTGAATCGAGAGGCCGCGGCGTACTGGATTCCCCGCTTTCGCGGGGAATGACAGCGGTGGGTGTGGTTGAATCTCCCCTACTGCGCCGCCTCGCCCTCCTCCACCCCACGCCTCAGCGCGGCACGGGCGGCCTCGCGGTGCTCGTTCGTGATGTGGCTGGCAACCATGCGGATGGCGGTGGCGAGCACGGCGGCGTCGTCGGCGAAGCCGAGCATCGGCATCACGTCGGCGACGAAATCGAACGGCAGGATGAAATAGGCGATCGCGCCTAACAGCGAAGCCTGGACGTGGCGCGGCGTCTGCCGGTCGAACGCGCAGTAATAGGCGGCAAGCAGATCCTCCGCGAACGGCAGCTGCGCGGCGACCCGCTTCAGCTTGCGCCAGAAGCGGCGGCGGACGCTCTCGCGGTCTTCCGCGAGCCGATCGGCCGGCTCGAAGCCGACGCTGTGCTCGGCAGCCATGCTCAAATGCTCCCCGTTCTGCGGGGAGGCGGCGAACCGCCCATCCCGGCTGATCACAAGATGGGGATGCGTCCGATTCCTGCAAGACGTCAGCCCGGTGTCAGCCGGCGATGGCATCCATCGCCTTGGCCAGGGCAATGTCGCGCGCCGTGACGCCGCCGGCATCGTGGGTCGACAGCACCACCTCCACCGTCTTGTAGACGTTGCGCCATTCGGGGTGGTGATCCATCTTCTCGGCGACCAGCGCGGCGCGGCTCATGAAGCCGAACGCCTCGTTGAAATCCTTGAAGACAAAGGTTTTCCCGATCGCATCGCGGCCTTGGACGTCAGTCCAGCCCGCAAGTCCACCCAGCGCCTGCTTGCGCGCCTCCGCCGTCAGCCGCTCTGCCATGGCCCTCTCCGTCCTTCAGGGGAACTTTACCCTAACACCGTGCATACGGCCCGGGTTCAAGCGGGATTTGCCCGGTCTGCTAACCATGACGGAGATGTAACCCCGCCGGACAAGAAATTTGCTACAACTGGGAGCGTAAATCGCCGGCCAAGATGAAACTGAGCCTGAAGCGCCTGTTTGGGAGATCGATGACCGGGGGATTGGACCTGGCCGAAGCGCCCCCTCCGCCTTCGCCGCGATCCGCGGTGCGGAAGATGGCGCTCGTGTCTCTGGCACTCGTCCTTGCCATCATCGGCGCACTCGCCGGCGGCTACTATTTCGCGATGCGACCGGTGACGCTGAGGATCGCGGTCGGCCCTGCCAACAGCGACGACGTCAAGGTCGTGCAGACGCTGACGCAGGGCTTCGCGCAGCACAAGAGCCAGGTGCGGCTGCGCCCGATCCAGACCGACGGAGCTACCGCCAGCGCCAATGCGCTCGCGGAGGGCAAGGTCGATCTCGCCATCGTGCGCGGCGACCTCGAGGTGCCGAAGAACGCACAGGCGGTCGCGACCCTGCGCAAGAACGTCGTGGTGCTGTGGTCCGTGCCCGCCAAGGGCAAGAAGAAGGGCGCGAAGATCACCAAGATCGCCCAGCTCGCCGGCCATCGCATCGGCGTCGTCGGCCGCACCCAGGCCAACGTCAACCTCCTCAAGGTGATTCTCCAGCAATACGGCGTCGATCCCGCCAAGGTCGAGATCGTGCAATTCCCGGCAAACGAGGTTGCCGACGCGATCAAGGCGCAGAAGGCCGACGTCTATCTCGCGGCCGGCCCGGTCAACAGCAAGATCACGGCTGACGCGATCGCGGCATCTATCAAGGAAGGCGGCACGCCGACCTTCCTCGAGATCGATTCAGCGGACGCAATCGCACAGAACCATCCGGTCTACGAAGCCTCGGAGATCCCTGCCGGCACCTATGGCGGCTCGCCCGCTCGACCCGAGGACGAGGTCAAGACCATCAGCTTTTCGCATCACATCGTGGCGCGCAAAGGCGTCTCCGAAACCACCATCGCGGCGTTCACGCGTCAGCTGTTCGCCGTGCGGCAGCAATTGGTGACGGAATTCCCGCTGGCGGCGAAGATCGAAACCCCCGATACCGACAAGGACGCGGTGATCCCGGTACATCCGGGTGCAGCCGCCTTCGTCGACGGCGAGGAGAAGACCTTCCTCGACAAGTACAGCGATTACATCTGGTGGGGCTTGATGGCGCTGTCCGCCATGGGCTCGATCGGCGCGTGGTTTGCGGGCTATCTGAAGAAGGACGAGCGCGACAACAACAGCCATCTGCGTGATCGGCTGCTGGACATGATCGCCGCCGCGCGCAAGTGCGAGACCACCGAAGAGCTCGACCAGATGCAGACCGAAGCCGACGACATCCTGCGCGATACGCTGCGCTGCTACGATCACGGCGCGATCGAAGAAGGCGCGCTCACCGCCTTCAACATCGCACTCGACCAGTTTCATGCGGCGGTCGCCGACCGCAAGGCCCTGCTGATGAGCCTGCCGCAGAACCTGCAGCGGGCCGGCGCGCAATTCCGGGCCGCCGGCAACGCCTGAGCAGCGCTTGCGCGCGTTATTGCTGCGTCACATTGTCTCAATATAGCTTACCCCGTCATTCCGGGGCGATGCGTCAGCATCGAACTCTGGTGCGCAATTGCGCACCTTAGAATCTCGAGATTCCGGATTCGCACTTCGCGCGCTCCGGAATGACAGCGCAAGATCGCCAGCCCGCGAGCCATCTTCATGAACATCAAATTCTCCCGCCGCCGCTTCCTTGCCACGAGCGCCGGCGCGCTCGGCACGATGGCGATGCCGTATCTTTCGCGCGCGGCCGACCGGCCGGCGGTCACCCACGGCGTGCAATCGGGCGACGTCACCGTCGACGGCGGCGTGGTATGGGCGCGCGCCGACCGTCCATCGCAGATGCTGGTCGAGGTGGCGACGACCGACTCGTTCAAGGACGCCCGCGCATTGCCGCCGATCGCGGCGCTGCCCGAAAGCGACTTCACCGCGAAGATGCTGATCGAGAATCTTCCGGCAGGCCAGGACATCTTTTACCGCGTCCGCTTCCGCGATCTCTCCCACAGCGCGGTCGAGGGCGAGCCGGTGGTTGGCCGCTTCCGCACCGCGCCCGCCGACCGCCGCGACGTCAGCTTCGTCTGGGGCGGCGACGTCGCGGGGCAGGGCTGGGGCATCAATCCTGACGACGGCGGCATGGTCACCTTCTCGACCATGCGCAAGCACCGGCCGGATTTCTTCCTGCACTCGGGCGACACGATCTATGCCGACGGCCCGATCCAATCCGAGGTGAAGCTCGCCGACGGCAAGATCTGGAAGAACCTCACCATCCCGGAGAAGGCCAAGGTCGCCGAGACGCTGGACGAGTTCCGCGCCGCGCACAAATACAATCTCACCGACGACAATCTCCGCGCCTTCAATGCCGAGGTGCCGATCTTCGTGCAATGGGACGACCACGAGGTCACCAACAACTGGTCGCTGTCGAAAGACTTGTCGGCCGCCTACAAGGTGCGCGACATCTCCCTGCTCGCGGCCCGCGCAGGCCGCGCCTTCCACGAGATGTACCCGATGCGGGAAAGCATCACTGAGCCCGGCCGCGTCTATCGCCAGATCTCCTATGGCCCACATCTCGACGTGTTCGTGCTCGACGAGCGCAGCTATCGCGGCCCGAACGGTGCCAATCTCGACACCGCCTATGGCCCTTCCAGCTACTTCCTCGGCCCGGACCAGATCGCCTGGCTGAAGCGCGGCCTTTTGAATTCGCGCGCGACGTGGAAGGTGATCGCGTCCGACATGCCAATCAGCCTGATCGTCTCGGACACGCCGAAGGGCGGCTCGGAAGCCGTTGCGCAGGGCGACGGCCCGGTGCGCGGCCGCGAGCTCGAGATCGCCGACATCCTGCGCTTCATCAAGATGGCGCCGATCAGCAACACGGTGTGGCTGACGGCAGACGTGCATTACGCCGCCGCGCATTATTACGATCCGAACAAGGCGCAATTCCAGGAGTTCGAGCCGTTCTGGGAATTCGTCTCGGGGCCGCTTCATGCCGGCACGTTCGGTCCGAACGCGCTCGACAACACCTTTGGCCCCGAGGTGCGCTTCGTCAAGGCGCCGGGCAAGGACAGCCAGAACCTGCCGCCGTCGGCGGGCATGCAGTTCTTCGGTCACGTCAAGATCGACGGCGCCTCCGGCCAGATGACGGTGACCCTGCGCGACCGCGCCGACATCGCGCTGTGGTCGACCACGCTCGATCCGAAGCAGAGCTGACCGCTAATTGGCGGCGCGCGCCTGCAGCGCCGCTTCCAGCGCCTCGCTTGAGCACGGCTTCTGCAGCCGCGGCCGGCCCGCCAGTTCGGACGGAATGCGCGCCTCGGCGCCGTAGCCGGTGACGAACACGAACGGAACCTTCAGCGCGATCAGCCGCTCGGCGATCGCAAAGCTCGTCTCGCGGATCAGCTCGACATCGAGCAGCGCGAAATCGGGTGTCCGTTTCGCGATGGCGTCCAGCGCCTGCGTCACCGAACCCACGGTCCGCACGGCGGCCACACCAAATCCGAGCAGGCGATCCTCGAAATCAATCGCGATGATCGGATCGTCCTCGACGATCAGAACATCGGCCGGCCAGCCTGTGCCATTGGAGGGTGCGGGTGCCATGATCTCATCTTGGTTTGGGGTTTTTCGATCAGGACTGCCGCGACACGATGCCTGCGCCCAGCGCACCAGGGGGTTCCCGGAACGAAACTCACCACATCATCGTTCTCTGGTCTGTCCACTTGTGCACACAGGAAATGGATGGAACTCGCTAAGGTGGGGAGAAGGGTGGGAGTTCAGGATGGATGCGCGTATCGGCAAGGTCACCGAAGTCGAGAGCCGGCCGGCCAACAATCTGCTGCGGCGCTTGAGCCAGGCCGATTACGGCCTCCTGGCGCCGCACGTGACCGTCGAAGACTCTGCAGCAGGCCACCTGCTCTACAATCCCGGCGATGACGTGCAGGTCGTCCACTTCCCCTGCGGCCCGTCGCTCGCGACTTTCCTCGTCCCCAACGAGGATGGCCGCGATGTCGAAACCATTCTGGTCGGCCGCGAAGGCGCGGTGGGCGGCATCGTCAGCGAGGGGTTTCTGCCGGCCTATACCCGGATCTGCGTGAAATTCGGCGGGCCGTTTGCGCGCATTCACGTCGCCAAGCTGGAAGCCGCCAAGCTGCGCTCGGCATCACTGCGCAACATCTTTGCCCGCTATGCCGATTGCATGCTGGCCCAGATCTTCCAGTCGACCGCCTGCAACGCAATCCATTCGATCGAGCAGCGCACCGCCAAATGGATCCTGGCGGCGATGGAGCGGACCGGCGACCAGACCAGCGTGCCGCTGACCCACGAACAACTCGCGACGCTGCTCGGCGTGGGGCGCTCCTATGCCAGCCGCGTGCTTCAGTCGTTCAAGGCCGAAGGCGTGCTCGACACGCGGCGCGGCTCGATCCTGGTCCGCAGCCGCGACGGCCTGAGGCTGCGCGCCTGCCTGTGCAACGATGCCGTGAAGATGCATTTCGAGGAGGTGCTGCGCGGCGTCTATCCGACCGAGGAGCGGGAGGTGGGGTAGCTTCTTGCTTCTCCCTTGTGGCGCTATAATGCGCGGCGCGCCGTTCTAACCGCGATCGTGCTATACTGCCGGCGCATGAGCGGGGCTTTCCTTCACACTCTCTTCGACATCTTGGCGTGGCTGGCCGCGGCCGCCGCCGTCTATTGGCTGTCGCGACGGGGCTTGCAGTTTCCCGCGCAATCGTTCGCGCTGCCTTATATCGCCGCGCTGGTGTTCGGCGCGGGCCTTGGCGCCTATCTGTTCGGCTCCGCCAATTTGTGGCTGTCAGGGCAAAGCGGCATTGCGCGCTCGGTCGAGGGCGCGCTGGCGGGCGGCATCGTGGCGATCGAGCTGTACAAATGGTCCGCAGGCGTCACGGTGCGAACCGGCGCGCGGTTCGCGTTGCCGCTGGCGCTCGGCATCGCGATCGGCCGGATCGGCTGTTACTTCGCGGGCCTCGACGATTTCACCTACGGCACGCCGACGGCGCTGCCCTTCGGCCATGATTTCGGCGACGGCGTTCGCCGCCATCCCGTGCAGCTCTACGAGAGCGCGGCCATGACCCTGTTCGCGCTCGTCTATGTGCTGGCGGTCTTGAACCGGAACGCGTTCACGATCACCAATGGTTTCTACCTGGTGCTCGCCTATTACGGAGCGCAACGCTTCCTATGGGAATTCCTCAAGCCCTATGGCACGCTGGTCGGGCCCCTGACCCTGTTTCACCTGCTGTCGCTGTCCATCCTGCTCTACGCCGCAATCATGCTGGCGACGGCGCCCAAAGCGAGACGCTTACAAAAAGAGTCACTTGCATGAACGCGCCGTTGCGTAAGTCGCGTCCCTACATCTTCTGGGGCCAGACCCAATCCCTGTGCGAGACCTGCCTGAAGCTGGTACCGACCAAGATCCAGATCCTCGGCAACGAGGTCTGGTACGAAAAGCGCTGCCGGGAGCACGGCGTGCAATCGACGCTGGTGTCGACGGATGCCGCCTATTGGCGGCTGTGCAAGGATTTCATCAAGCCCGGCGACCGGCCGCTGCAATTCCAGGAGCGCACCGAATTCGGCTGCCCCTATGATTGCGGCCTCTGCCCCGACCACGAGCAGCATTCCTGCCTGGCGCTGATCGAGATCACCGAGCATTGCAACCTCACCTGCCCGGTCTGCTTCGCGGAGTCCTCGCCGGCGCGAACGAAATTCACTCCGCTCGCGACCGTGGAGAAGATGCTCGACGCGCTGGTCGCGAGCGAGGGCGAGCCCGATCTCGTGCAGATTTCCGGCGGCGAGCCGACGCTGCATCCCGACTTCTTCGAGATCCTGGACGCCGTGCGTGCCCGCCCGATCCGCCACGTCATGATCAACACCAACGGCCTGCGCATCGCCCGCGAAAAGGATTTTGTGGCACGGCTTGCCGAGAACAGGCGCGGGCTGGAGGTCTATCTCCAGTTCGATTCGCTGCAGCGCGACGCGCTGATCAACCTGCGCGGCGCGGACTTACGAAAAATCCGCGAGCAGGCGCTGGAGAATCTCGAGCATTACGGAATCTCGACCACGCTGGTCGCGACCATCAAGCGCGGCGTCAACGATTCCGAGATCGGCGACATCGTGCGCCACGCGCTGACCTGGAAATGCGTGCGCGGGGTGACATTGCAGCCGGTCCAGGATGCCGGCCGCAACGAGAGTTTCGACAAGAATACCGACCGCATCATGCTGTCGGAGATCCGCAAGCGCGTGATCGAGACCGGCGTCTTCGGCGACAACGACATGATTCCGCTGCCCTGCAATCCCGAGAGCATCTCGATCGGCTATGGCCTGCGCAACGGCGACAAGGTGCTGGCGCTGACTTCGCTGATCCCGCAGGAGCAGCTGGTGGCGGTGATGCCAAACACCATCAGCCCGGAAAAATATCCGATGCTGCGGGAAAAGTTCATCGACCTGTTCTCGCTGTCCTCAGGGCCGCTCAACACGTCCGAGCGCGTCTGCGAATTGTTGTGCTGCCTGCCGAGCTTTCAGGTGCCGGACGGGCTCACCTACGAGAACGTCTTCCGCGTCACCATCGTGCAGTTTCTCGACCGCTTCAATTTCTGCGTCGGCAACGTCAAGCGCAGCTGCATCCATTTCGTGACCGAGCAGGGTGCGATCATTCCGTTCGACACCTACAATCTGTTCTATCGGAATGGCGCCATCTCCCGGATTCGCGCTGGGCTCGAGGGGCAGACCTATCACGAGGCGAGGCAAACCGAGGAAGCACCACGATGAGCGACACGCCACCGCCGGTTCTACCGGCCGTCCCAACGCCCGGCGAGGCGCGCAGCGGCTGCCTCACCGCGTTCATGGTGATTTCAGGCGTGATCCTGCTGCTGCCCGGCGTCTGCGCGCTGCTGTTCGGCGGAATGTCCGTGTTCGAGGATGGCCGGATCGCCGCCGACATCGCACCGCTGGTCTTTTTCGGACTGGTCGTGGGGATCGGAGGCGTCGCTCTGATCTGGGCCGCGATCAAGGGGCGAAAGGCCCCCGTCCATCCAGGAACCCAGCCTTAAGCTCCGGAAATCCCCGGACAAAATTCAGTCAACCAACGGCCAAAGAACACATTGTTTTTTGGCCGTTTTTGCATATATTGCGCCGCAACGCGCAGGGCGCCCGGTCTGATATGGCCGGGCTTCCTTTTTGGGCGCAAAGCGCCCCGTTTCCAGTCTTCCAGCGTTGTTTCGAGAAGAGGTCCCGGTCCGACCGGCGAGATCGCGCTTAACCCATTGTTCGACCGCAAAGAAGCTCACTCATGAACCTTCGTAACGTCGCCATCATCGCCCACGTCGACCACGGCAAGACCACCCTGGTCGACAAACTCCTGCAGCAGTCCGGCACGTTCCGCGAGAACCAGAAGGTGACCGATCGCGCCATGGACTCCAACGATCTGGAGCGCGAGCGCGGCATCACCATCCTGGCCAAGGCGGCCTCGGTGCAGTGGAAGGACACCCGCATCAACATCGTCGACACCCCCGGCCACGCCGATTTCGGTGGCGAGGTGGAGCGCATCCTCAACATGGTGGACGGCGCCCTGGTGCTGGTCGACGCCGCCGAAGGCCCGCTGCCGCAGACCAAGTTCGTGGTCTCCAAGGCGCTCAAGGTCGGCCTCAAGCCGATCGTCGTCATCAACAAGGTCGACCGCCCCGACGCGCGCCCGACCGAAGTCATCAACGAGGTGTTCGACCTGTTCGCGGCGCTCGATGCCAGCGAGGAGCAGCTCGATTTCCCGATCCTCTACGGGTCGGCCAAGCAGGGCTGGATGGCGGATAGCCCCGAAGGTCCGCAGGACAAGGGCATGGAGCCGCTGTTCGACCTGATCCTGCGCCACGTCGCCCCGCCGAAGGTCGAGGAAGGTCCGTTCCGCATGATCGGCACCATCCTCGAAGCCAACCCCTATCTCGGCCGCATCATCACCGGCCGCATCTCCTCCGGCACGCTGAAGCCGAACCAGCAGGTCAAGGTGCTGAACGCCGACGGCAAGCTGGTCGAGTCCGGGCGCATCACCAAGATCCTGGCATTCCGCGGCCTCGAGCGCACCCCGCTCGACGAAGCCGAAGCCGGCGACATCGTCGCCATCGCGGGCCTCACCAAGGGCACCGTCGCCGACACCTTCTGCGATCCGACCGTCGAGGTGCCGCTGCCGGCGCAGCCGATCGATCCCCCGACCGTGTCGATGTCGTTCATCGTCAACAACTCCCCGCTCGCCGGTACCGAAGGCGACAAGGTGACGAGCCGCATGATCCGCGACCGTCTGCTCCGCGAGGCCGAAGGCAATGTCGCGCTGCGCGTCGTCGAATCCGCCGACAAGGACGCGATGGAAGTGTCCGGCCGCGGCGAATTGCAGCTCGCCATCCTGATCGAGACCATGCGCCGCGAGGGTTTTGAGCTCTCGGTGTCGCGTCCGCGCGTCGTCTACCAGAAGGACGAAGCGACCGGCGCCACCATGGAGCCGATCGAGGAGGTCGTCATCGACGTCGACGAGGAGCATTCCGGCGTCGTCGTGCAGAAGATGAGCGAGCGCAAATCCGAGCTGATCGAGATGAAGCCCTCGGGCGGCAACCGCCAGCGCCTGGTGTTTTACGCGCCGACCCGCGGTCTGATCGGCTACCAGGGCGAACTGCTGACCGACACCCGCGGTACCGCGATCATGAACCGCCTGTTCCACGGCTATGCGCCGTACAAGGGCGAGATCCAGGGCCGCCGCAACGGCGTCTTGATCTCCAACGACCAGGGCGAGGCGGTGGCCTACGCCATGTTCAAGCTGGAAGACCGCGGCCCGATGATGATCGAGCCGGGCTGGAAGGTCTATCGCGGCATGATCGTCGGCGAGCACACCCGCGACAACGACCTCGAGATCAATGTGCTCAAGGGCAAGCAGCTCACCAACATCCGCACGACCTCAAAGGACGAAGCCGTGCGCCTGACCCCGCCGATCCGCATGACGCTGGAAAAGGCGCTCGCCTACATCGAGGACGACGAGCTCGTCGAGGTCACCCCGAAGTCGATCCGCCTGCGCAAGAAGCACCTCGACCCGAACGAGCGCAAGCGCGCGGAAAAGGCCAAGGAAGCGGTGGCGTAAGCGGCGAGTTGGGAATGGCGGGTGGCGAATAGGGGAGTTACCGCGCGGCGCAGTCTGGTATAAGGCTACTCGCCATTCGCCACTCACCATTCGCTCATGTCCCTCCCCTCCTCCGTCGACGTCGCGATCATCGGCGCGGGCGCCGCCGGCCTCGGCGCCGCCCATGCGCTGGCGGGCTCCGGCCTCTCCGTCATCGTGCTGGAGGCGCGCGACCGGCTCGGCGGCCGGGCCTGGACGGTGCAAGCCTCGCCTGAGGTGACCTTCGATGTCGGCTGCGGCTGGCTGCATTCGGCCGACAAGAACTCCTTCGTGCCGATCGCGCGAAAACTCGGCTTCGAGCTCAACAAGGACCTGCCGCCCTGGCGCGAGCGCGCCTATGGCAATGCGTTTCCGGAAAACGAGCGCGACGATTTCATGCGCGCGATGGACGCCTTTTACCAGCGCCTGTGGGAAGCCGCGCAAACGGGCAGGGACGAACCCGCGATCTCGCATTTGGAGCCCGGCAATCGCTGGAATCCGATGATCGACGCGATCTCGACCTATATCAACGGCTGCGAGCTGAAAGATATGTCGACGCTGGACTGGGACGCTTATGAGGACACCAACCTCAATTGGCGCGTCCGCCGCGGCTATGGCGCGCTGATTGCGGCCTATGGTGCGCCCTGCCCGGTGGCGCTGAACTGCAACGTCGCCCTGATCGATCATTCCGACAAGCGCGTCCGCATCGAGACGTCGCGGGGCACGCTGACAGCGGACAAGGTGATCGTCACCGTGCCGACCAATCTCATTGCCGACGAAGCCATCCGCTTCTCGCCGCCGCTCCCCGCAAAGGTGAATGCAGCGGCCGGCCTGCCGCTCGGCGTTGACGACAAGGTGACGCTGGCGCTCGATGACGCCGAGACCTTTCCGAAAGAGGGCAACTTACGCGGCGCCACCATGCGCACAGGGATGGGCACCTACCACATCCGCCCATTCGGCCAGCCCTGCATCGAGGGCTTTTTCGGCGGCAGCTTTGCCCGCGAACTGGAAGACGCCGGCGACGGCGCCATCGCCGCGCAAGCTATCAACGAGATCGCGGGTTTTCTCGGCAGCGATATCAGACGCAAGTTGAAGCCACTCTGCGAGTCGCGCTGGGCCCGCGATCCCTTTGCGCGGGGCTCCTATTCGCACGCGCTGCCCGGCCATGCCGGGGACCGCGAGGTGCTGGCCGCGCCGGTGGACGGGCGTTTGTTTTTCGCGGGAGAGGCAACGTCGCCAGAGTTCTTCACGACCGCACACGGCGCGCGAGACAGCGGCGACCGGGCGGCGGGTGAAGTGCTGGCGGCTCTGGGTAAGCCCTAGCTTCAAAACTCGTCATTGCGAGCGCAGCGAAGCAATCCAGGATATCTCCGCGGTGACAGTCTGGATTGCTTCGCTGCGCTCGCAACGACGAATCACTCGATCACCCGTGCTCGCAAATCGGCATCCGGCACGAAGCAGGCGTCGTACTTTCCAAAGATGCGATAGCGGTTGCGTGCGACGAGGCTGTAGAGCGCATCCCGCAGCGGCTTCGGTACGGCGAACAGCCCGCGCACCCAGCCCCAGCCGGGCAGCTGCGACAGCACCGTCAGCGCGGCGTCGGACTTCATGAACACCTCGCCGCCGTGGACAACCGCATTGGTGTCGGGATCATCGGGGTCGATGCCGAACGTGCGCGCGAGTCGGGCGCCATAATCCGACTGGATCGGCGTGAACCGAAACTGCCTCGCCGTGTCGCGCCTGGCGACGAAGCGGACCCAGCGCGAGCAGAAGATGCAGATGCCGTCGAACAGGATCACGTCATCGTCGGGCCATTTGGGCACTAGCGGTGATCCCATGGCTTCTTGGTCGCCACAGGCCGGCTCGGGTTCAGCGCGCGCGCGAGCTCACTGCTGGCGGCTTTGACGCCGGCTTCGGTTTCGATCATCCAATGGCCTTCGCTGCCGACGGCCGGCAGCGGGCGAAACTCGACCTTGCCGCCAGTAGCGCGAAACGCATCGACGAGTTTCTGCGAGAATGCAGGCGCGAAATAGCTGTCATTGCTCGCAACGAGCCATGTGACTGGAATGCGCGCGGACTTGCCGAATTCCGCTGCCGCGGCGAGCAGGGTGTGAGGCGCGCAGATTCGGTTGGGCTCATCATTGGCGTGGCCGCCGCGTCCCGGAGCAAATAGTGTGATGGCGGAGATCACCTTCGGATCGGCATTGGCGAGCGCCAGCGCACCCCATCCGCCGGCGGAATGGCCGATCACGATCGCGCCATCCTTGCGGATGAAGTCCTGCGCTTGCAGATGGACCAGCGCCAGCCAGATTGCGTCGGCCGTTGCGCGGGCCGAGCGCGCGTAGTCGGCTTCGTCGCAGCCACCCTGATCCTCGAGGTAGCGGCCGCCGGTCGCACCATGGCCGGGCCGCTCCGCCACCAGAACCGCAAAGCCGCGCGCGACGAGAAAAGCGGCCAGCGGGCGGTATTCCGGCTGCGGCATTTGCGCCCGACGCAACGTGTTCTGCGTCGAGGCGTGCGCGATCACCGCGAGCCGGAACGGACCAGGGCCGGAGGGACGAAACAGCACGGCATGCGCGGCAAGATTGGTATCCGGCGCGGGCACGCGCCAGTCCTGCCGGCGAAACGGCTCGCCCTCCTCTCCCGATGGACCAAACCTGGCCTGCGCGCAGAGAGGCGGCGCAGTCAGCAAAGCCAGCAGAGGCAGGAGCGCGATGGTGTTGAGGAGCCGCATGAATTGCCGAGAGCGCGCGCGAACAGCGACAGCCAGATTAGTAGGAACACGATGACGCCGTCGGCGTCGCCGAGGATGACGTCGCCGGGAAACACCGGCGCATCGCCGCAGCCGATCGGCACGTTGATCTCGATCGCCTGATGCAGCGTCAGATTGGTCGGCGCCGAGGGGCGATGGTGGTAGGCGGGAAAGCCGAGCCTGGCGATCTCCGCGGAGTCGCGAAAGCCGCCGTCGGTGACGACGCCGGCGACGCCGCGCTTCATCAGGCGCGTCACCAGGATGGCGCCGGCCGAGGCCGCGCGCGCATCCTTGCGGCTGTCCATCACCAGCACGGCGCCGGGCGGGCAATCCTCGACCGCCTTGCGCTGCGGATGGGAGCGGTCCTTGAACACGTCGATGGTGTTGAGATCCTCGCGGGCCGGCATGTAGCGCAGCGTGAAGGCTTCGCCGACCATGGTCGGCTGGTCCGGGCTCAAGGGGCGCACATCCTGGATCATCTGGATGCGTAGGCCGCGCTTGAACAAGGCGGTGGCGACGGTGGCGGTGGAGACGGATTTGAGCTTGTTGCGGGTGGCTTCGGTGAGTTTGGTCATGGGGACTCTTTCATCTTTGTCATTCCGGGGCACTCGCATCAACGAGTGAACCCGGAATCTCGAGGTTCCGGGTTCGCTTCGCGCCCCGGAACGACGGTGGGGGACCTAATAAATCGACGGCTCGCCGATCGGCGCGCCGAAACCGGTCTCGAGGAAATCGAAATCGCAGCCGTCATTGGCCTGCTTGATGTGCTTGGTGAACATCCAGCCATAGCCGCGCTCGAAGCGGCGCTCGGGCTGCTGCCAGGCGGCGCGTCGTCTTGCGAGCTCGGCTTCGGGGACGTCGAGATTGATGGTGCGCGCGGCGACATCGAGCGTGATGCTATCTCCGTTCCGCACCAGCGCCAGCGGGCCACCAATATAGGATTCCGGCGAGACGTGCAGGATGCAGGCGCCGTAGCTGGTGCCGCTCATGCGCGCATCCGAGATGCGCACCATGTCGCGCACGCCCTGCTTCACGAGCTTGGTCGGGATCGGCAGCATGCCCCATTCCGGCATGCCCGGCCCGCCCTGCGGCCCCGCATTGCGCAGGATAAGGATGTGGTCCTCGGTGACGTCGAGATCGGGATCGTCGACCGCCTTCTTCATCGAGGGATAGTCGTCGAACACCAGCGCGGGGCCGGTGTGCTTGAGGAAGCGCGGCGCGCAGGCGGAGGGCTTGATGACGCAGCCGTCGGGCGCGAGATTGCCCTTGAGCACGGCGAGCGCGCCTTCCTGGTAGATGGGATTGTCGATGCCGCGGATCACGTCGGTATTGTAGACCTCGGCGCCCTCGATGTTCTCGCCCAGCGTCTTGCCGGTGACGGTGATGCAGTCGAGATGCAGATGCGGCTTGATCTGGCTCATCAGCGCCGGCAGGCCGCCGGCATAGAAGAAGTCCTCCATCAGGTGCATATCGCCGCTCGGGCGGACGTTGGCGATGACGGGCACCTTGCGGCTGGTCTTCTCGAAATCGTCGAGGCCGATATCCTGGCCGGCGCGGCGGGCCTGCGCGATCAGATGGATGATGGCGTTGGTGGAGCAGCCCATGGCCATCGCAACCGCAATGGCATTCTCGAACGCCTTGCGGGTCTGGATCACCTTCGGCGTCAGATCCTCCCACACCATCTCAACGATGCGGCGGCCGCATTCACTGGCCATGCGGATGTGGTTTGCGTCCGCGGCAGGAATCGAGGAAGCGCCGGGCAGCGTCATGCCGATCGCTTCCGCAATCGCGGTCATGGTCGAGGCGGTACCCATGGTCATGCAGGTGCCGTAGCTGCGGGCGATGCCGGCCTCGATGTCGAGCCAGTCCTTGTCGGAGATTTTGCCGGCGCGGCGCTCGTCCCAATATTTCCAGCCGTCGGAGCCGGAGCCGAGCGTTTTGCCCTTCCAATTGCCGCGCAGCATCGGGCCTGCCGGCAGATAGATCGCCGGAATGTTCATCGAGGTGGCGCCCAGCAGCAGCGCCGGCGTGGTCTTGTCGCAGCCGCCCATCAGCACCACGCCGTCGACGGGATGGCTGCGCAAGAGTTCCTCGGCGTCCATCGCCAGCAGGTTGCGATAGAGCATGGTCGTCGGCTTGAGCAGCGATTCCGACAGCGACAGCGCCGGCAGCTCCAGCGGCAGGCCGCCCGCCATCAGGATGCCGCGCTTGACGTCCTCGACGCGCGACTTGAAGTGCATGTGGCAGGGCTGGGCGTCCGACCAGGTGTTGAGGATCGCGATGATCGGGCGGTCCTTCCACTCCTCCGGCGCGTAGCCCATCTGCATGGCGCGGGAGCGATGGCCGAACGAGCGCAGATCGTCGGGCGCGAACCAGCGCGCGCTGCGGAGCTGGTCGGGCGTTTTCTTCTTGTTGGTCATCTCATTCCTTGTCCGTCCGGAGGGTTGGTCCTGCTCTTCTCACGGGCAATCCATCCCCTGCAAGGCGCTGGGCTGGCGGATGGCGAACCCCTGCTATGCACTCAGCCGTGCATACCTGGCGGTGCAGCGCAATAAATCCGCAGCTCCGGCCGAAGTGCTTGCCGGCAGACGAGAATCCGCGCAACAATTTCGAGTTCATTGGCTTGATTTGCGGGTTGGTGGGACTAACCCCATCGACTCCGGAGGATTTCAGACGTGGCCAACACCCTGATCGTGGATGACGATCCGGCCGTCCAGATCACCATCCGGCTGCTGCTGGAACGGGCTGGTCATCAGGTGACGGTTGCCGGGGATGGCCGCAAGGGGCTGGCGCTGTTCGAGGCCAGCCGGTTCGACCTGCTGTTTCTCGACATCTTCATGCCCGGCATGGACGGACTGGAGATGATGCGTCACATTCGGGCGCTCGCCCCGGCCGTTCCGATCGTCGTCATCTCCGGCCGTTCGACCACGCCGGACGCCTATGCGGAGCCGGACTTCCTGAACATGGCGACCAAGCTCGGCGCGGTGGCCAGCCTGCAAAAGCCGTTCCGGCCCGGTGCATTGCTCGCCGTGGTCGCAGATTGCCTGAAGGCCCACGAGCCGGAGGGGCCCGATGTCCGCTCCGGCCGCCGATGACAAGGACACCTCCTCCGCTGCAAGCCAGAAATGGCGCAGCGATAAGGCGGGTCCGGCCAAACTCCCCATGAGAGCAGCAACGACGCTGGCCACGCGGCTGGCCATCGCGATGATCCTGCTGGTGGCGGTTACCGTGGCCGCAGTCGGATGGCTCGGCTATCGCAACACCACACAGGCCGTCATTCCGCGGGTGCTGGAGCGGGTCGAAGCGCAATCGCGCCTGCTCGCGACCAACCTCGAATCCTACGTTGCCGGCGTGCGCGGCGATCTGGTCGGCTATCGCGCCGCAGCGGCGATCAATGGCCTGATCCGCGCTCATACCGGCGGCGGGATCGATCCTGCGGACGGGGTCTCGGAGCAAACCTGGCGCGAGCGTATCGCGGCACGGCTCGCGGCCGAGATCGATGCCAAGCCCATCTACGGGCAGTTCAGGATCATCGGCGTCGACAACGACCAGCGCGAACTGGTCCGGGTCGATCGCTCCGGACCGAACGGAGCAGTCAGGATCGCCCCGGACGGCGAACTGGAGCGCAAGAGCGACCGAACCTATTTTCAGGAAGCCCTACGGCTCGGGCCCGGCGAGATTTACGTGTCTCCCATCGAGCTCGCGACCCGGCAGGGAGGCACGACGGCGCCTCACGCGCCGACTCTGCGGGTCGCGATGCCGCTGTTCACAGCCGACGACAAGCCGTTCGGCATCATCGTCGCCAATATCGACATGCGCCCGGCACTCGACCGGGTTCGCTCCAACGCTACGTCGGGAGGAGAGATCTACGTCGTGGACGCGCGCGGCGACTATCTCGTCCATCCCAACCGGACGCAGGAGTTCGGGTCATCGCGGGGCCATCCGACCGATTGGCGCAAGGACTTTCCGTTCTTCTCAGCGCTGGCCGGCACGTCGGACGTGGCCACGCGGGTCACGACCGATGAGTCGGGCCGGACGAGCGGCGCGGCATTCGCGCCGATATCGCTTGCGAGCAAGGAATGGGTCGCCATCGTCGTGACCGTTCCCCCGTCCGTCTTCGGCCGCGTGCCGGCCGCCATTCAAAAAACGTCCCTGCTCGTCGGCGTGCTGGCCGTTCTCGCCGCGGCTGCGCTCGCTGTGCTGCTGGCGCGCTCGTTGACCCGCCCGATCGGACGGCTGACGGAGGCGGTGCAGGCCATCGGCAGCGGACGTCCCGCGGATATCCCCGTCGATGCCAGCGGCGAGACCGGCGTGCTGGCACGGGCCTTTGCGCGGATGGTGGAGGAGATGCGCGCGAAAACAGCCGCGCTCGAACGGGAGATCGAGGAGCATCGCCGCACCGAGGCCGCACGAAGCCATCACGCGGCGCGCGAGAGCCTGTTCAGTGCCGCGGTGGAATCGTCCGACGATGCGATCGTCATGCAGACGCTCGATGCCGTCATCACGGGCTGGAATCCGGCCGCCGAACGGCTTTACGGCTATACGGCGGAGGAGGCGATCGGCAAGTCCACGTCGATCATTGTCCCGCCCGACCGCCGCGAGCACGGCAAGGACTATCTGCGGCGGATCGCGCGGGGCGAGCCGATCGAACGTTTCGAGACGATCCGCCTGCGCAAGGACGGCACGCCGGTCGAGATTTCGCTCGGCCTGTCGCCGATCAAGGGACCGTCGGGCGAGATCATCGGCGCGTCCGGAAGCGCGCGCAGCCTGACCGAGGCGCGGCGCGCCGAGCGGGCGCTGCAGCACCAGCTCGAGGAGCGGCGGCAGATTTTCGAGACGTCGCAGGACCTGATCATGATCATGGACGCGCGGGCCCATGTCGCGCAGATCAGCCCGAGCAGCGAGACCATTCTCGGCTATCGGCCGGACGAGATGATCGGCCGCAGCGGCGCCGACTTCATTCATCCCGGTCATCTGGAGCAGTCCCGTGCCGAGATGCGCGCAATGCGCCGCGGCGAGCCCGTCAAGCTCGCCGACACGCGCTGCCTCCACAAGAACGGACACGAGGTCTGGCTGTCCTGGCTCGGCAGCTGGTCCGAGCAGGCGCATCGCTTCTTCTTTGTCGGGCGCGACATGACCGAAGCGCGGCTCGCGCAGGAATCGCTGCGCGAGAGCGAGCGGCTCGCCCGCAACATCGTCGAGACCTCGCTCGATGCCTTCGTGCAGACCGACGAGACCGGAAGCATCCTGAACTGGAACTCGCAGGCCGAGCAGCTGTTCGGCTGGCGCCGCAACGAGGTGCTCGGCAAGAGCACGATCGACCTCATCGTGGCCGAGGGCGAACGCGAGAGGGTCAGGGCGGGGCTGAAGCAATTTCTGGCCAACGAGGACGGCCGGATGCTGAACCGCCGCCGCGAGCTGATGTGCCGCCGCCGTGACGGCAAGGAATTCAAGGCCGAGCTGAGCGTCACCGCCCTGAAGCGGCGCGAGGGCCTGCTGTTCAACGTCTTCTACCGCGACCTCACCGACAAGATCGCCGCCGAGGAGCGCATCCGTCACGCCGAGAAGATGGAGGCGGTCGGCCAGCTCACCGGCGGCGTGGCGCATGACTTCAACAACATTCTCACCGTCATCACCGGCACGATCGAGATTCTCGCGGAGGCGGTCGCCAAGGAGCCGCAGCTCGCGGCGATCACGAAGATGATCGACGAGGCCGCAGCGCGCGGCGCCGACCTGACCCAGCACCTGCTCGCCTTCGCGCGCAAGCAGCCGCTCCAGCCGCGCGAGATCGACATCAACTCGCTGATCGTGGACACCGCGAAATTGCTGCGCCCGACGCTCGGCGAGCAGATCCAGATCGAATCGGTATTCGAGGACGAGAATTGCGTCGCGATCGTCGATCCCAACCAGCTCACCACCGCGATCCTCAACCTCGCACTCAATGCCCGCGACGCCATGCCCGGCGGCGGCAAGCTGATCCTGGAAACGGGTGCAGCCTATCTCGACGAGGTCTATGCCAGCGCCAACGACGTGCCGCCGGGGCACTACGTGCTGATCGCCGTGAGCGACACCGGCACCGGCATCCCTGCGAACATGCTGGCGAGAGTGTTCGACCCCTTCTTCACCTCGAAGGGACCGGGCAAGGGCACCGGGCTCGGGCTTTCGATGGTCTACGGCTTCATCAAGCAGTCCGCAGGTCACATCAAGATCTACAGCGAGGAAGGCCACGGCACCACGATCAAGATGTACCTGCCGCCGGGCAAGACGCCGACGGCGGTCGGCGAGGGCGTGACGCCGGCGACGATCGAGGGCGGACAGGAGACGATCCTGGTGGTCGAGGACGACCGGCTGGTGCGGGACTACGTGCTGGCGCAGCTGCATTCGCTGGGTTACGTCACCTTGCAGGCCGCGAACGCCGCCGATGCGCTCGCGATCGTCGCCGCCGGCAAGCCGTTCGATCTCCTGTTCACCGACGTCATCATGCCCGGCAAGATGAACGGACGGCAGCTCGCGGACGAGCTGATGAAGACGCGCCCGGATCTCAAGGTGGTCTACACGTCAGGCTATACCGAGAACGCGATCATCCATCACGGCCGGCTGGATTCCGGCGTGATGTTGCTGGCCAAGCCCTATCGCAAATCGGATCTGGCACGGATCATCCGCAAGGCGCTGAGCGGGTGAAGGCACGTAGCCCGGATGGAGCGCAGCGCAATCCGGGAACAGTCGTGCGGCGCGCAAATCCCGGATTACGCTTGCGCTCCATCCGGGCTACGAAACCGTCGGTGCGGAGAGATGGGCCCCGGCTCAGCGGCGCATCATTTCATGATGCACCGCGTCCGGGGCACGAGACCATGTTACGACGCGCGCTGGGCCGCGGTCATCACGATGCGGATCAGGTCGGCGGCATTGCGCGCGCCGAGCTTCTTCATGATGTTGGCGCGGTGGTCCTCGATGGTGCGCGGGCTGATGCCGAGCGTGCGGCCGGCCTCCTTGTTGGAGGCACCGGAGGCGAACTGCTCGAGCACTTCGCGCTCCCTGCGCGTCAGCGGCTCGCGGCCGGGGAAGTGCAGCGAGCCGAATTTCGGCGACGCGTTCTCCGCCTGCCTGCGTGCATAGGCGCCGATCGCCTCGTCGAGGCGGCCGACGATCTCGCTGCCGCGGAACGGCTTCTCGATGAAGTCGAGCGCGCCGCTCTTGATCGCGCCCACCGCCATCGCGATGTCGCCCTGCCCGGAGATCATGAAGATCGGCGCCGGATAGTCCTCGCCGTGTAACTCCTTCAGGATGTCGAGACCCGACTTTCCGGGAATATGCACGTCGAGCAGGATTGCAGCCGGTGTGCGGTTTCGCGCGACCGAGAGCAGCGCTGCACCGTCGGCAAAACAAATCACCTCATAGCCCGCCGCCTTCAACACCATCGACAAGGTGTCGCGAACGGCAGGGTCGTCGTCGACCACGAAGATTTCACCGCGAGAGCTTTGTTCGGCCATGTGCCACATCCGGTTGGCATGAAGGACTCGCGTCCGCGCCAATCGTTATGGCGCTCGGCGCGGATTCGGCCCACCGTATTTGTACGGGACATGGACTTAACGCACAAGTAGCGGCATCGCGCCTAATTGCACTGGACGGAGAATATCCATGCTAAATTTGGCCGACACGCCGCCTCCCGTCGCAACGCCCGAAGTCGCGAGCCGTGAGCTGATTGCGGCGGACCTTCGCTTGCTGATCGCACAGATCGAGACCAGCATGCGCCGGATCGCCGCAGCCATGGACCAAGAACACGGCAGCGATCCGGAAGGTTCCGCAGATGTCGTCGTGCTCGACGACGTCACGCCCCGCTACGCCAGCGCGAGCGCGGCCCTCAATGCCTGCCGGGCGGGCCTCGGCCACGCCCTACAATGTCTATCGGAATCCGGCAACGCGGCGGACCGCCGCGTCTGAGCGCATGGCAGCTCCGCAAGCTAGGCGCGGTGCCGTTCCACGATCGCGTCGGTGGCGACACCACCCCAGGTGTGAATCGCCGGCAGGCCCATCGCGGTCTTGCCGAGATTGGCGAGGCTGATGCGCAGCGCCGCGAGATCCAGCGGCTTCGGCAGGCTCTGGAGCTCGATCCCGACGGAACGGGCGAAGCTGCGGGCGGCACTGCGGCGCTTGCCGTCCATGCCGCTGATGACGATCACGGAGCCTGCAAACTTCGCGATCGCCATCTCGCGCAGCACGTCGACGCCGTCGCCATCCTCCAGTACGAGATCGAGCGTCACGCAGTCGAAGCGCGCGGCGCGAAGCTTCTCGATCGCGTCCGCCACGGATGGCGCCACGGTGACCTCGTGGCCGGCCTGCTTGGCGGCGACCGTGATCAGGCGGCGCTGCGTGGCGTCGTCGTCGACCACGAGGAGCTGAAGCGCACGCCGCTCGGCGCCGTCGGGCAGGTTTGACGGGATCGGGGAAAGAGAACTTCTGGGCATTACCGTATCCTGACATTGAGAGGGTCAATGGATACACGGCTCGCGCTTAGGCCGCGTAAAGCTGCCGCGAGCAATTGTCTCGGAACTCTTCAGCAAATGTGAAGCAAAGTGTCGGAAAGCGCAGCGACGGCTGCGGGCGGGATCAGGCCGCGGCGTCGTGGCCGCCGGCCGCACCACGCTTCTTCCGGTTCTTGCCGCGCAGGAACTGGATGTCCATTTCGGCGCCGTTGACGCGGACCAGCTCGCAGCGACGATAGGCGAGACCCGTGGACGACAGCAGCAGGAAGAACTCTTTCAGGTTCAAGCCCTGGATCGAGCCCTCCACCGTGAGAACGGCGTCGGTGTCGGAGATCGCGTTGAGCTTGCAGTCGCGCCGCCAGGTGCCGTCGATGGCCATGATGCAGACATCATAACCGCGGCTGAAGGTCACGCGCTCAGCGCCCTTGCCATCCTCGGCCATGATTATCGTCCCGCCACCGCCGCCATGCGCGGCGCCGCACCGGCGAGAGCCGGCTTGGCCGCTGCCGCGCGCGGATCGTTCGGCTTGTAGAGGCCGCGCCGCTCCGGAAGCGGCCGGAACGTGTCGGTCAGCCCAACCACGGTTTCGGCGGCGCCGAGCACCAGGAAGCCGTCGGGCTCGATCTGGCGCGCCAGGCGGTTGAAGATGTTGATCTTGGTGTCCTGATCGAAATAGATCAGCACGTTGCGGCAGAAGATGACGTCGAAGGTGCCGAGCTGGGCGAAATCGTGCAGCAGGTTGAGCTGGCGGTGCTGGATCATCGCCCGCAATTCGGGATTGATCTGCCAGGTCTCGCCGGTCTGCTTGAAATATTTCACCAGCATCTGGATCGGCAGGCCGCGCTGCACCTCGAACTGGCTGTAGACGCCGGCCTTGGCCTTCTCCAGCACCTCTTGCGACAGGTCGGTCGCGATGATCTCGACACGCCAGCCGGTGAGGGCCGCGCCCATCTCCTTCAGGCACATCGCCAGCGAATAGGGCTCCTGCCCGGTCGAGCCGGCGGCACACCAGATGCGCACGCTGCGCTTAGCCGCGCGCGCCTTGATGATCTCCGGCATGATGTGGTCGCGGAAATGATCGAACGGAATCTTGTCGCGGAAGAAGAACGTCTCGTTGGTGGTCATGGCTTCGACCACGTCGGTGATCAGCTGGCGCGAGCCGCCTTGCAGCTTCTGCACGAGCTCGGCGATGCCGGAGAGTCCGGCCTTGCGGGCCAGCGGCAGCAGGCGGCTTTCGATCAGATATTGCTTGTCTGCGGACAGGTCGAGACCGGAATTATCCTTCAGGAACTTACGCAGATACTCGTACTCGGTCGGGGTCACAGATGGCCTCTCGAAAACTGTACTGGAACATTCTGGCCCAAGCACTTTGGGCCAGACACACTCAGACCATGGTCTGTCCGACCGGGATCAAACCAACTTCAGCGAACTTGTCGGCGATGATGTCCTTGTCGAAGGGCTTCATGATGTACTCGTTGGCGCCGCCGCTGAGCGCCTGAGCGATATGAGCCACGTTGTTCTCGGTGGTGCAGAACACCACCTTGGGCTGGTCGCCGCCGGGCAGGCGGCGCATGTGGCCCATGAACTCGAAGCCGTCCATGACCGGCATGTTCCAGTCGAGCAGCACCGCATCGGGCAGCTGCCGCTGGCAGATCTCGAGCGCCTTCGAGCCGTCCTCGGCCTCGGTGACCTCGAACTCCAGACCTTCCAGGATCCGGCGCGCGATCTTGCGTACCACGCTGGAATCATCGACCACCAAACACGTCTTCATTTCGGTTCTCCGGCTTCGATGTTTCGTTGGCTCAGGCAGCCATTTGCGTCTTGGTTTCGAGTTCGAGGACGCGGTCGACGTCGAGGACGACCATGAGCTGGCCGTCGAGGCGGTGGACGCCGCCGGCGAGCTTGGCCATGCGGGGGTCGAGGTTGACGGGGTTTTCTTCCTTGCCGTCCTCGGGCAGGCGCAGCACCTCGCCGATCTGGTCGATCAAGAGGCCGTAGGATTCGCCGCGCAGGTCGACGCCGACCGCCATCGCCGTCTTGCCGTCCTCGTCCTTGGGCAGGCCGAGGCGCGAGCGCATGTCGACCACGGTGACGATGCGGCCGCGCAGGTTCAAGACGCCCGCGATCTCGCGCGAGGCCAGCGGCACGCGGGTGACGCGCTCGGGCATGAACACGTCCTGGACGCGGGAGATCGGCAGGCCGAACAGCTGGCCGCCGATCATCGCGGTGACGTACTCGACCATGGCGCCGTCGCTGGATTGGGTCTTGCTCATCTGCCTATCTCCTGATCCATCCCGCTTAAGATTCAAGCCGCGGCCGCCCGGCTCAGCTCGGAGGCGCCGGCGGCGCCCGCGGTCTGCTCCTTCAGCGCCGCGATCAGACCGGGACGGTCGAACTTGGCGACATAGTCGTGGAAGCCGGCCTGACGGCCGCGCTCGATCGCCGCCGGCGACACCAGCGCCGAGAGGCCGATGATCGGCATCGCGGCGAGATTGTTGTCGGAGCGGATCACTTCGGCGAACTCGAACCCGTTCATGTCGGGCATCTCGATGTCGGTCAGGACCACGTCGAAGCTCTGCGCGCGCAAAGCCGCGAGGCCCTCCTGCGCGGTCGGCGCGGTGCGGACGCGGTAGCCGGCCGCCTTCAGCACCGGCGCCAGCATGTTGCGGAAGAAC
This sequence comes from Bradyrhizobium sp. CB1015, assembly GCF_025200925.1. GTDB lineage: Bacteria > Pseudomonadota > Alphaproteobacteria > Rhizobiales > Xanthobacteraceae > Bradyrhizobium. The sequence continues at coordinate 94,389 of NZ_CP104174.1, forward strand.
GCGCTGTCGTCGACCAGCAGCACCGACTGCGAGTGCAGCGACGGCTTCATCTCCTTGCGGGTGAACCAGTCGGCGAACGCCATCGGCAGGAAGTGGCCGACGTCGATCACCTCGGTGGCCTGGCCCTTGATCACGGCCGAGCCGAGGATGCCGGAGGAGGAGCCGCCGACCTCGATGTTGAGCCGTTCCTCGACGATGTCGATGATCTCGTCGACGACGAGGCCCATGGAGCGGCCGTCGTCGGCGAACACCAGGATCGGCTGGGCGCCCTGGCTTGCGATGGTGACGCCTTCCATCGCGACCAGCGGCATCAGCTGCTCGCGGTACTGCACCATGTAGCGGCCGTTACTGAACTCGATCTTGTCGGCGGGCAGCTCCTCCAGGCGCGTGACGAGGCCAAGCGGAACCGCCTTGGGCTGCGACGAGCCGGCGCGGAACACGAGCAGCGAGGTGGTCTGCTCGCCCGAGCCGATGTGATGGGCGCTGTTCTCGTCGCCCATGTCATGGGCCGAGGAGCCGGCGGCGCCGAGCGCCTTGGCAATGCCGTTGGGGTCGATGATCATGATGACCGCGCCATCGCCCAGAATGGTGTTGCCGGAGAACATGTCGATGTGACGCAGTTTCGTCGACATCGGCTTGACCACGATTTCTTCGGTGTGGAACACGCCGTCGACGACGATGCCAAAAGTCTGGCTGCCGACTTGCGTCACCACGATGAAGCCGTTCTCGGGATCGGAGGCGGCGCCGTCGTCGATCTTCAGGAGCTTCTTCAGGTGGATCAGCGGCAGCAGCTTGTTGCGCAGCCTGAGCACCGCGGTGTCCTTGATGCGCTCGATGCGGTGCTCGGAGTTGGCGCGGGCCCGCACCAGCTCGACCACCGAGAGCTGCGGGATGGCGAAGCGGTCGCCGGCGGCTTCGACGATCAGCGCCGAGACGATGGCGAGCGTCAGCGGGATCTTGATGGTGACGCTTGAGCCCTCGCCGGCCACGCTCTTGATGTCGATGGTGCCGCCGATCTGGTCGATATTGGTGCGGACCACGTCCATGCCGACGCCGCGGCCCGAGACCGAGGTGATGGCAGCCGCAGTGGAGAAGCCCGGCGCGAAGATGAACTTGTGGATCTGGGCTTCGCTCATCTTCTCGAGCTCGGCCTCGGTGACGAGACCTGAGGAGAGCGCCTTGGCCTTGATCTTCTCGGTGTTGAGGCCTCTGCCGTTGTCGGCGATGCAGATGATGATGTGGCCGCCCTCGTGATAGGCGGAGAGGCGAATGGTGCCCTGCTCGCCCTTGCCGCTGGCGAGGCGCTCGGCGGGGGTCTCCAGGCCATGATCGGCGGAGTTGCGCACCATGTGGGTGAGCGGGTCCTTGATCAGGTCGAGCACCTGGCGGTCGAGCTCGGTGTCGGCGCCGTGCATCTCGAGCTCGATCTGCTTGCCGAGCTCGGATGAGAGGTCGCGGACGATGCGGGGCAGCTTCTGCCAGGCATTGCCGATCGGCTGCATGCGCGTCTTCATGACGCCTTCCTGCAGCTCGGCGGTGACGTTGGACAGGCGCTGCAACGGCACCTTGAACTCGGTATCCTCGTTGCGGCGGGAGATCTCCAGCAGCTGGTTGCGGGTCAGCACCAGCTCGGAGACCATGGTCATCAGGTGCTCCAGCGTATCCACGTTGACGCGGATCGACTGGTTGGCGATGCGCTCGCCCTCGCCCGCACTCTCGTCGGCCATCGACTTCTTCGGCGCGGCCCTCTCCTTGGCCGGCTTTGCGGCTTCCTTGGCGGCAGGTGCAGCTTCGGCCTTGATCGCAGCCTTGGCAACCGGCGCGGGCACCGGCGCTTCGATCGCGGTCTCGCGGAAGGCGCGCTCGAGCTCGTCGAGCGAGACCTCGCCCGGACGCAGCGGACGCTCCAGGGTCTGCGCGACCAGCGAGCCCGTGGTCATCTCCTTGGCGGGTGCAGCAACAGGGGCTTCCGGCGCCAGCGGCGGCGCATCGGCGACGGGAGTTGAACCTGCGGCCATCGCGGCCATGCCCTGCTCGACCATCGCCTCCAGCTTGTCGATGAGATCGCGGTCGTTCCCCTCCGGCTCGGCCTCGGTTGCCTCCAGCCCAGCCAAAATCTCCTTGATGCGGTCGATCGAGGACAGGATCACCGTCACCGCCTCGGCGGTCACCGGCATGCCGTCACGGAATTTGCCCATCAAGGTCTCGCCGGCATGCGCCAGCGCTTCCAGCCGCGGCAGGCCGAGGAAGCCGCAGGTGCCCTTGATGGTGTGGACCAGGCGGAAGATGTTATCCAGGATCTTGGCGTTGTTCGGCTCCTGCTCGAACTTCACCAGCTGATTGTCCACGGTGTCCAGGCTCTCGCTGGTCTCCGTCAGAAACTCCCGCAACAGATCATCCATGAGCTACGCCTTACTGACCTGGGCCGCAAACGCGACGTCCGAGCCACCCTTGGCACGGACGGACCCCTATCCTGGATCGTTAGACATCCCCTTTCACAGTCCCGTTAATTTCATCCTCCGTGCTACTACGGATATTGAAGAGAAGTTTGCGGTTCTGCTGCATGCTGCAGCGCCTTTCGGCGAAACCGCCTCCGCGCCCGCAACTGAGGAAGCCGCGCGGTAAACGAGCCGATAATTGCGGGACGAGGCGCGTGCGAAAGTCCTGCTCGCGAAGAACGATAGAGCCGGCCCGCAGGCGGTTGGGGCGAGCCGCACGCAGTCGGCGGCGCTATCGTCGCGCGCGTTCTCGGGCGCTGGGGCGATTTGCGCGGTCCACGCTTGAGGTAAACGAAGGGTTACCCCTCGACCGAAGCGGCTCGTGCCGCGCTAACCGAGCCGCACGGCCGCGGCGAGGTCGCCGCGGGGCGATGCTCTGCCAGGCAATCGTTGATGGCGGCGAGCAGCGCGTGCGGCGTGAACGGCTTGCGCAGACAACGCGCGGCGCCGAGCTCCAGCGCCATCCGCAGGAAGTCGGGCGCAGGCGAGTTCAGGTTTGCGAAAGCGTAGCCGGTCATCGCGATCAGCGGAATGACAGGCGCCTGTCGTGGAAAATCCGGATCGATTCGAACCCGCGCATGTGCGGCATGAAGATATCGATGATCATCAGATCGAATTGCTCGTGCTCGAGGGCGCGCAGTCCGGCTTCACCGCCCTCGGCGATCGTCACCCGAAAATTGTTGCGCTGGAGGTAGACCTCGATGGCCATGCACACCATCGGGTCATCGTCGACGACCAGAATATGGCGCAGATCGTCTCGCCCCAATTGAGCTTCCCGTTTCGGCGATTCAACGATTGAACCGTGGGGCACGCCTTTCTCCTTTGCTTGCGATGAGAGATGCAACAAACGTCGTTTGCGGAAGCGGACGAGGCGACGCGAGCCGGCACGATGGCCAGCGCGGATGCAATGCCTTCCAGCTCCTGAGGCCCCCTTGCCGCTTATTCCCGCGTACGCGTTGCAGGACGGCCGCCTCGTCAGCGAATCAGTGTGCGCTTCTTAATTCCGCCGCCTGTCTGCCCTCTAACGGGTATATGGACGACGCCACAACCTTTAGATTAGTATTTGCACGCCGTGCAACTGAGTGCGCCCACCGTCCATCGAATCCGCCGGATCGACCTGCATGACCGTGAGCCGCCCCCCGCCCAATCAGCTGCTGCAACTGCTCGACGCGGCGGATTTGGATCTGCTGCGTCCGCACCTCGCGACGTTCGAAATGGTCAGCAAATCTGTCGTGGGCGAGGTCGGCATTGCGCCGCGACATGTCTACTTCCCGCATGGTGGATCCGTTTCGATCAGGGTGAGCCTGTCCGAAGGACAGACGATCGAAATTGCGATGCTGGGCCGCGACGGCGTCGTGGGGGCTGGTGCGGCACTTGCCGACGGCATCTCGCCGATGGACGCGCTTGTGCTGTTCCCAGGAGTTGCTTCCGTGCTCGAAATCGGGGTCTTCCGCGCGGTCGCGGCGGCGAGCGCGCGGTTTCGCAAGCTGATGGTCCGCCACGAGCAGGTCATGCTCGCGCATGCGCAGCAATCGCTGCTCTGCAATACGTCGCATCCGGTCGAGGCGCGGCTCGCGCGCTGGCTGCTCCGCGCCCGCGACCTGTCCGACAGCCCGATCCTACCGCTGACCCAGGAGGCGCTGGCGCAGATGATCGGCGTCCGCCGCAACGCAATCTCGCTGGTAGCGCATGCGCTGCAGCGGGCCGGCATCATTCGCTACAGCCGCGGCCATATCGAGATCGTCGATGTGCAGGCGCTGCTGACGAGGTCCTGCGGCTGCTATTCGGCGGTGAAGGCCCATCACCTGCGCCTGCTGGGAGCCGTGGCGTGACGGGAGCACGAAGCGATCCCCGTATGCCGAATTGCACGCAGCATCGATGCATCGCCAGGGCCGGACAACTTGTCTCAATTGCCAATAAATCCCGACGCGAAGATGATGGGACTTACCCACGCACGACGTGATACGCGCGTTGCGAATCCGAAGGTGCAGGGGGAACGGTGGAGGCAGCCGTGGAAACGATGATGCGTCCATCCAACGGTTTCCTGTCCGCGTTGTCGGCAGACGATTATGAATTGATCCGCCCGCACCTGCGAACGGTGGATCTGCCCCACGACGCGGTGCTGGTCGAGACCGGCGAGACGCTCAGGCGCGCCTATTTTCCTCACCGCGGCGTCATCTCGCTGGTGGTGGAACTGGCCAAGGGCGAGCATGTGCAAGTCGCCATGATCGGCCGCGACAGCCTGCTCGGGACGCTCGCCATCTTGGGCGATGCGTATGCGTTGAACACCGCCATCGTGCTGGTTCCCGGCGTCGCCTCGGTGGTCGATCTGGACCGCCTGCGCGCGGCCGCCGACCAGAGCAGCGCCCTGCGCACGCAGCTCACGCGCCACGGGCTGGCGGTCTACGCCCAGGTACAACAGACCGCGGGCTGCAACGCCGCCCATCCCGTGGAGTCGCGGCTGTCGCGCTGCCTGTTGCACACTCATGATCTGTCGGGCGAGTCGCGTCTGCTGCTGACCCAGGAGACCATGGCCCAGATGATCGGGGCCCGGCGCAACAGCGTGTCGCTGGTCGCCAACTCGCTGCAGCAGGCCAATGTCATCCACTACAGCCGCGGACACATCCAGATCACCAACCTCGACGGGCTGCGCCAGACGGCGTGCGAATGCTACGCCGCCGTGAAGGCCCAGTACGACCGGCTGCTCGGCCCGCCCTGAACCCTGCGCTCGCTTGGTAAACCGCAGGCTAATGCCGGCCTGCAAACACCGGCCATCCTGCTACCGGAACTGAAATTCGAATGCCGTAGACACGCGACATGCCTCGCGCGCCGACGTGCCGCGCGACGACGAACCGTGATCAAGGCTGGCAAGGCCATGTTTGACGTCACCGTCGCGCCTGCGAAGGCGCTCGATGCCGAACCCGCGCGCGAGCCGCGCGCGTACGAAGCGCTGGTGCGCGAGATCGGCGAGGACGGCGCCGGTGAAGTGCGCCTTGTGTTCTGGAGCGAGACCTGCGCGCGCCTGCAATTGTTCCGCACGCTCTCGCCTGCGCAACACCACGCCAGGATCGCGCGCGAAGCGCATTCGTTGAAGAGCGCGGCCGGAACGTTCGGCTATCTCAGGCTCGCGGCGCTGGCACTGCGGCTGGAGAAAACCGTGGAGCGCCTCGGCGAAGCCGAATTCCACGCGCTCCTGGACCTGATGGATGCCGCCTACGCCGCCGCGTACGCGCAGGAGCCGCAAGGCTAGGCTCGCTTGTGACGCCCTCGTCACGCTACTTCGCGTGAAAAACGCTCCGAACGACCCGCGCGTGCATTCCCGCCGTACTTCTACGGTTTGCGATTTTCACAGATGGCTAATCATAGCTGGCGATAGTCCCGGAAAACCAGGAGGGTTTTCCATGTTCACCTACGAGACCGCAGACCAGAAGGAGGTTCGTCGCTTCCGTATCGCACAGTTCAACGGCCGGATGGCGACGGTGAAGGCCGGCGAATCGACCGTGACCGGTTTCGTGCGCTCGGTGCTGGAGCAGGAATCGAGCATGCCTCCCCGCTGGACCATCACGATCATTCCGAGCGCGCCGAAGGAAGAGATCAAGCCGCTGCGTCCCGCCTCGCGCGCGCGTCCGTTCGCCGAAGACTATTTCTGAGCACCGCGGATTTCCAATCTTTCGAGATGGGTTTCGGCATCTCGTCCGCACCGCCCGACGGCGGCGCAACCGCCCCGCTTCAGTCGATCGAATGCAAGAGCGCCGCACGGACGAGGTCCGCGGTGTTGCGCGCACCGAGCTTGCGCATCGCCTCGGCGCGATGGCTCTCGAAGGTGCGCGGACTGATCTGCATGCGAAGCGCGCCCTGCTTGTTCGAGTAGCCTTCGCTGATCAGCCTCAGCACCTCGCGCTCGCGCTTGGTCAGCCGCTTCTGCCCCGACGGGCCGAGCAGATCGGCGCGCGGCGGCTGCAGCACGCGGGCGGCCTTCGATTCTGCCTCCTCGGTGCTAGACGGGGTCGGCAAGCCGCCCTTGTGAGGGCCGGCGAGCTGCTTGACCAGGCCGCAAACGCGCTCGGTCTGTGCCAGCGCGTTCTCCACCACCCGCTGCAGATAGGCACGATCGCCCGCAGCGGGGACGAGCTGATCGCTGTGATGCTTGATCTCGCCCATGTAGAGCAGCAGGGCGGTCAGGGGGCCGTTGAGCTCGCGGGCGATGGCAGCCGCCATTTCGTCGGCCGCCCTCGCACGAACGGCGCTCAGGCGGACGAAATCGGGCTCTTCAGCTGAAGCAGCGCTGCTTTCGTGCCATTCCGATGGCCGCGAATCGGTGGCCGTATCATTCTGTGACCCCATGTCACCCGTTTAGCGGAACCGGGGCGGGTCTGTGGTTAACTTTCTGCTCCGTAAGACTACGGTGATTTAGGCCCTTTTGCGCTAAAATGACGACTTCGGCACAATTTGTGCTTGCGCGACGCCGCACGCGACCATGTAGCGGTTGAGTTTTCTGCCGAAAACCTGGTCTGGGACGCGGAAAGCTCCTCGGCGGTCGCCTTGCTCCGACATCGGTCCCCCGGATTTTACGGATTAATTAACGGCGACTTGCTTCTCTAGGGAGGTTGAGAGCGCGCAAATGCCTCCACGCATTGGGCCCGCAAGCCCGCGGGCCACGCTGCGAAAGATTGCGTGCCATGAACGAGATCGATCGGCTGTCGGAATTTCTGCAGAGGCTGACGCCGCTGTCGCGCAGCTGTCTGCTCAGCGAGCTCGAGCGGCTCGAGCTGTGCGGCATCGACATGCCGGGTTCGGCCGACATCCAGGCGCGCTTGCGCGCCGAATTCCGCAAGGACGGATCGACCCAGGCGCGCGCCACCAGCCCGTCGCGCTATTTCTTCGCGCCGCTCGAACTGCTGCTGATCGACGGCGCGCCCGAGCACGCCAACATGGGGCGGATCTCGCGCAACACCCTCACCCCGATCTGGGAATGGATCTGCCGCGACCTGCTGCCGACCATGGCCCGCGACTACATCAAGGCGATCAACGACCAGGTCGCGGCCAACAACCCGAAGGAAGTGCAGAAGATCGCCTCGACCTTCCAGACCAAGGTCGTCAAGGTCCTCGAGAGCACCCTCAACTCGCCCGAGAGCGCCGAATCCGCGCGTGCCAAGCTCGCGCAATATACGGCCTCGCGCACCGCCTTCGACGACGTCGTGAAGATGCTGCAAGTGTTGCGCGCCGGCGATGCGCTACCGAAGTTCAACGAGAAGCTGCCCGAGAAGATCGCAAAGTTCGACGACGGCCAGGTCGCCCAGATCACCGCGCAGCTCGACGCCTTCAAGAAGGCCCATCCCCAGGCACTGCCCTTCGCGCTGGCGCTGGTGGCGCGACGCCTGAAGACGTCGTGGCAATTGGTGCGGCTTGCCACCAGGGCTGCTGCGAGCAAGGCCGCCGCAGACGTCGCCGCCACACCCTATGCCTGCGTCGTGCCCATGGTCCTCGACCGGCTCGACGACAAGCGCCTCGCGCTTCGTGTCGCACTCCGGCACAACCGGGTGCTGATCGCCCGCGACCTGCTCGCCGAAATCTATGACACCGAATATGCGCTCAAGGTCCGCATCGACGGCATCGAGCATTGCGAATGGGGCGTCCGCCTCCAGCAATTGATGGACGCGATCGCGGCGCTGGTCTCCGCCGAGGTGAGCCGCTTCCCCTCGAATGTCGGCCACATTCTCGGCTCGCGGCGGCTGCGCAGCCACGATACGCTCGGCGGCAAGCTGACCTATCTGGCCTGGAAGGGACGTGACGCGATGCAGGACGGAGCGGCGGCGTTCCGCAAATTGATCGGACAGACCTAAGCGCGCCGGACCAGGATTCAGCCGATCGCATCGCGCTTCAGTTCGGCACGCGCGGCAGACACAGGAAGCGATCGAGAAATCGCCCTGACAGCACGAACCTGAACCACCAATACATCATTCGCCGCATCGACATAGCTGTAGTCCTCGACAGCCCTCCACCGGCTCGGGGGACCTTTAGCGCGAGTGCGGCAACGCGCGTGTGATGTGCTTCACATTCTTGGCCGCCAGCCCGGACCCGTTGTCGCAGAACCGTCACGCGCGGAAGGCCGCGATGCGCGCATCGCGGGAAGGCGCGAGATGAAAGCCGCCGCCGATTAACGCTGCGCCGGCTTCATCGCCGCCTCGGAGCAACCCGCGCGCCTGCATCCTTCGACGCCGTCGAGCGGCACGTCGCGCGCCAAGCACGCGCGGAGGCATTTCACCTGCAACAACCGGCGCTGCGCGTGTGGTGCTCGGGTATGCGAATTCTTTTCGAAGATTCTGTCGACAAATTAGCTCGAATTGCAGGGCTTAACGTTACTCAGATAATTCAAGAACGATGTGATGCTCTCCTTATTTGAACCCACGCTCCGCGGTTATGAAACCGTCACGGAACGGGAGTGGTATAGGATGAACGATGGGATGACTGAGCTCGTCGGACGAAGGCCTGTGACCTTCGGACGGCGAAAGGTGACGCCGCGCGCCTGCGTTGCCGACAGCAAGCGTCACTTGCGCGCCTTTCTCAGCGAGATCCTCGAAGATCTCGGCTTCGTCACCTGCGAATGTGCCAGCGCCGACGAGCTGCAGACCGTGCTCGCCAGCGAATTGCCGGACCTGATCCTGCTCGGCGTCGCCGCCGATGGCATCGAGCCGGGACGATTCCTCGAAATCCTGGTGCGCGAGGCATTTGCCGGCAGGGTTCTCGCCGTCGGCGCCCGCGATTCGATCATCGTCAAAGCCGTGCGGCAGGTCGGTGAGGAATACGGCCTTGCGATGCTGCCGCCGCTGACGACGCCCTTTGCCGCGGAGACGCTGCGCGAGCGCGTTGCCATGCTGCTGCCGGAGGAGCCGGCGCCGAGCCCGGCCGTGCATGTCGGCGAGGCCCTGCATGCCGGCTGGCTCGAGCTCTGGTACCAGCCCAAGATCGACGCGCGCACGCTGGTCCGCAACGGCGCCGAGGCCCTGGTGCGAATGCGGCATCCGACCTGGGGCGTGGTGCCGCCGGCCTATTTCATCCCGGAGCCGCACGATCCGCATCTTCGCGAGCTGTCGGAGTTCGTGATCGATCGCGCCATGCAGGACTGGCACTATCTTCTCGAGCAACAAAGTCCGGTCGACCTGTCGATCAATCTTCCCGCCTCCTATCTCAGGGAGCCGCAGGCGGTGCGCGATCTCTGCCGCCGCGTGCCGACGCACCCGGCCTTCGGCGGACTGACGGTCGAGATCGACAGCGAGGAGGCGATCCGCGAGCTCGATCTCCTGGCCGAGGTCGCGCGCGAGGTCGGCCTGCACAATATCGGCCTGTCGATCGACAATCTCGGCGCCAACTGGCCACAGCTGATGGACCTGGACAAAATTCCCTTCGTCAAGCTGAAGGCCGATCGGCAATTCGTCACCGGCAGCGGAGGCGACCGGTTGAAGCGCACGGTGTGCCGCCACATCGTCGAGCTGGCGCAGGGTTTTGGCGCGAGCGCGGTGGCGCAAGGTGTCGAGAGCCGCGCCGACCTCGTCGCCGCGAACGAAGTCGGCTTCGACCTCGTGCAGGGCTTTCTGTTCGGCAAGCCGATGCCGCTGAAGAAGTTCGCGAAGGCCGCGCTGACGCGAACGGTGATGGGGCAGCAGTGAGGCGCTGCCCTCACGCAAAGCGCCGCGCGAAGAAGACACGCGCGGTCGCGCGATCCGCTCGCACGGGAGGACGGCTCGCCTAAAGCGCGATGAGATTGGGATGAATCATCATCGCGCTTTAGGTTGTTGTTCACGCATGATCTTTCCGGAAAACCGCTCCGCACTTTTCCGGATCATGCTTTAGCGGCAGACCCAGACGCCGTTGACCAGCACGCGGGCGCAGGTCGGCGCCACGACGGCGGCTCCTGCGGCTGCTGCACCTACGGCCGCGCCACCGACCACGGCACGACGCGTCGTTCGACGGGCGACGCCCGCGACACTCGCCGGCGTCGCCGGCCGCCCGACGCGGGCTTCCGCGCTCTGGATCGCGAATGAAAGACCATCCTCTGCCGACCACTGCACCGAGGTCAATGCTGCGCAGACAACAACGGCGCCCGCCAACCACAATTTGGTTCCCTGTCGCATGACGTCCTCCTTCGCGTTTTGACCAGGCTGTTTGCTCGTAAAGGCAGCCACCGCGCCGGGACGGCGTTGATCTAGATCAAGGTTTGGCGGTCGCGGACATTGATGGGGAGACGAGAGGCGGGAGGGCCTCACGCAAAGCGCCGCGCGAAGAACACGCAGGCGACCACGATTCCGGTTGCGGCGATCATGCTTGCTGCGACCGGCTCGCCCAGCAGAAGGCCGGCGAGCGCCAGACCGAAGAACGGCTGCAGCTGCTGCAGCTGGCCGACGCGGGCAATGCCGCCGATGGCGAGCCCGCGGTACCAGAAGATGAAGCCGACGAACATGCTGAAGACGGAGACGTAGGCGAGCCCGATCCAGGCGGGCACCTTGATGCCGCTCCAGACCGGCGGCCACGTCAGCACGGCGAGCACCAGCATCAAGGGCAGCGCCAGCAGCAGCGCCCAGGAGATCACCTGCCAGCCGCCGAGGCGGCGCGACAGCGCGGCGCCCTCGGCATAGCCGAGGCCGCACAGCACGATCGCGGCCACCATCAGCAGATCGCCTTGAAGCGAGGCCGCGCCGTCACTGGTGAGGGCAAAGCCGGCCACGGTGGCGCTGCCGAGACCAGCGAACAGCCAGAACAGCGGCCGCGGCCGCTCGCCGCCGCGCAGCACGCCGAAGATCGCGGTCGACAGCGGCAGCAGGCCGATGAAGACGATGGACCGCGCGGACGTGATGTGCTGGAGCGCGAGCGCCGTCAGCAGGGGAAAGCCGACCACGACGCCGATGGCGACGATGCCGAGCGAGGCAAGGTCCCGCCGCTGCGGCCGCGCCTGACGGAGCAGGGCGAGCACCAAAGCCCCGATCAGCGCCGCGATGACCGCGCGCGCCGAGGTCAAAAACAGCGCCGAGAAGCCGCCGACCGCCACGCGCGTCGCCGGCAGCGAGCCGCTGAAGATGATGACGCCGAGAAGCCCGTTGCCCCAGCCGCTGGCGGAAGAGTGCATGTTGGTCTCGCTTGGGTAGGGGCGGCTGGCCCGGTGCCGTGGCGGTTGAACGCTTCGCGTGATGGCATGGAACAACAAAAGTTCGAAAACAACCCCATGCACAGTAGACGGGGGTTGCAAGATCAATGGGTTAGGTAGGGGCTGGATCAGGTGCGGGTCGGGCGGGGTTTTGGGGGCCGAAAAGTCGGGGGATCGTGGTTTGACTCGCCTGTCCAGCGCACCCGTGCGAACCGACGAGGATTGGCCGCAATCGTTGCCGCCCATCCGAATGACGTCTCCCGTGATTTGCTTCGTCGGGCAAAACAGGAGCATAGTGGCATCGTCGCAAGAGGTCGGACAGGCAGGGCTTTGGCCCGGGCCTCGTGAAGGCGTTTGCCGCCGGACGGTGCGCGTTTTGTGCACTGTCACTGCAACATCCAGCATCCGCTCAGGCAAATCGAGAATATCGGGAAAGCTGAAAGAAGGGTTCTGCTTCGTACGACGGATCGGTGGCCAGGCGAGCAAGCCTTTGCCCGATGGCGGGCGCGAACTTCGCACCATGGCCTGAACAAGCGGAGCAGACGATCAGGCGGGACTCCGGCCAGCGATCGATGATGAATTCCTCGCCCGCATCGGGCCGGCGGTCGGCGGGCGCGGTGTTGGTGTAGAGGCAGACGTCGCGATCGATGATGGACCCGGCCGCGCCCGGGACGAGGGCGGCCAACGCTTCGCCGACCGGACGGAGTTCGGCATCGCTGGCCTGCGGGCCCCAGTCGTCGGGGCCGACCACGGGCCCGTGGTTGTGAGGCGCAGCTTTGACGCCGCGCTGTTCGAAGTCCGGAAAGCCGTAGACGATGTTATCAGGACCTCGGTCCAGAATGAAGATCGGGAAACGATCGAGCGCCACGCTGTCGGGGCTAGCAGGCGCGAACCAGCCGACCGCCTGTCGGGTCACGTGAAGCAGCGCGCCTAGTCGCGGGAGTGCGCGACCGAGCCATGGGCCCAGCGCCAGAATCGCGCGCTCGGCGAAGAACTCTTGGGTCGCCGTGCGGATCGATACGCCGTCGTGGTGCGACGTGAAGCTCGCGCGTTCCGGAATCACGCAGGTGCCGGCGCGTTCGCGCATCAGTTTCATGACGACCTCGGTGCGCAGGATCGCGCCACCGTCCTGGACGACGACGTCCCAATCGCCGGGCAGGGTGAAAGCCGGAAATTCCTTGTTCGCTTGAGCCGCGGTCAACATCGGATCCGGACGCCCTTTCGCGATCGCGGCCGCGCGCGAGGACGCCACCATGGCGGAGCCGGGGCGGCCGGCCTCCAAAACAGGGGTTTCCGTCAGAATTGTTTGACCGCTTTCGCTCTGCAGCCGGATCCAGCCGGCATGCGCCTCGTCGCTCAGGCTGGTGTAGTTGGGGTTTTCGAAATTGAAGCGCCGGAAAATTCGACATGAACCATGCGACGAGCCTCGATCCGAACCTGCTGCGACAGGGTCGAAGCCGAGCGCATCGACGCCGGAATCCAGCAATGCGCCCAGCGCTGCTCCGCCCATGAGCCCCAGACCCAGCACGGCGACTTCGCATTTTCGCATGAAGACCTCGCAAGCGATGCTACGAGGCGCCGATCATCCTGATGATTTCGCGTGTTTGCAAGATCTACGGGAGGCGGTTACGGCCGGCATCGACAACGCCATATCAGATCAATGGGGAAGCAATCAGCGCCATCAGGTCCGTTCCTGTCATCGACGGCCTGCGCGCGTCAACTGCGCTGGTGCATGATTTGACGCTGGTGACGCCCAATGATCGCGATGTTGCGGGGCTGGGGTGAGCGTGGTGAATCCGTTTGAGAGCCGATAGACGGGGCATCGAGCGTCTCACCCACACAGACTATTCGCGACGTGAGTCACCTCCTCCTTCGGCTCGACCATATTGATAGTCCATGTCATCGAAGTCGCTCGATGCCTCCACCTGATCTAGGCTCCCGATTCCGAGGAAATTTCGTCCCCGCTCCGTCACGTTGTCTAAAATCGATCTCCCAAACACGTCTTCATAGATCCCCTCCATTATCTTCCGGGTACAAGAGCTCAATTCTGATTGCAGCGCAGGAAAGTTGTAAGCGTCGCGATAGGCTCCGAAGTACGCAGAAACGGACCTTGAGAGATCAACTACGGTTTCCTGAAAGTCACTTCCCTCTTTCGATCGGGTTTCAAAGTTGAATTGGTCTTCCAGGGACTCTCTGATCTTTGCAATGTGCGCTCTAGAAATCTTGGAGACGAATCGCTGCTCGGAGGTGAGAAAGACTATTTGGCGTCCCAAGAAATCGACTGGCTGTTGAGGCCCGATGAGGCGGGTCTTCGATCGATCGGACAGTTCGGGGATCGAGAATCCGAGGCGATTCAAACGGTCCGTTATGAACTTGAGCCCGTCCTTAGCTTTCTGCTCTGTCTCATAGAAGAGCAAGATGTCGTCCGCGTACCGTATCATCTCCATCTTCACGCATTGGACATCGTTGTCGAACGGCGACAAGATTAGATTGGCTAGAATTGGAGAGAGCGGCATTCCCTGGCGGAGCCCAACTCCTGGCTTGATACCACGCGTCTTGAGAATCGGACGTAACCGACTTTCATCGCGAATTTCACAGTCGATGAACCTCTTGACCAAAGGCGCGACGCTACTGCGAGGCAGAGTGCGGTCTACCTTCTCCTTGAGAGGGCCACGAGGAATACGATCGAAGAAGCTCTCTATATCTGTTTTGAGGCACCATCCAAATTGCGGTCTAAGTTCAAGTGCCCGAGTGATGGCCGCCTTCGTGCCGCGCCCTTCGATGAAGCCGTAAGACGAAGAGTTGTAGATCGGAAGTTTCTTTCCCGCGGTGAAATGCTTCACGAGCGCTCGCTGAACGATCCTATCCTTGATCGTGGGAATGCAGATCAATCTCTTTTCGTTAGACGCCGATTTCGGTATCGCCACCCCTCTCAACTTTGATGGACCATACTGTCGATCACGGATCGTCTTTGCGAGAGAGGCTATGTTAGTTTCGAGTCGGGTCGCAAATTGAGCTGCAGTGATCCCATCCACCCCAGGGCCCCCAGCTTTGGACGTACTGTCTGGTGACAGCCGCCATGCGTGCATCAGCTTCGATTTCGAAAGGATGCGGCTCGGCGTTGAGGTGGACATCGTTCTCCCAGGCTTAGGGTCGAGACTATGTGGGTGCACCTAAGCCTGATTGAACGGGACGCCAACGCAGCGTCATGGACGCTTGTGCTGGCAGGTGGAGCTTCGCGGCTGCCACGCTGTCGCGCGACCCGCTGGGCCCCTGACAGATGACCGTCTGGAGGTCAAGCCAGACCTGCAGACACACCATCGCCGCCAAGCTCGCGAAAAGAACAAATCGCGAACACGCAGTGCCGGTTCTCCGTTTCCGGCCCTTGGCCGCCTCGTCGTAAAGGCCCTCAGCCCTGCTCTTACGTTTATGCACCCTGGGCATCGGTCCCTCCGTTGCTCTGTCGCGCCAACGCAGCGTCATGGACGCTTGTGCTGGCAGGTGGAGCTTCGCGGCTGCCACGCTGTCGCGCTGTCGCGCGACCCGCTGGGCAACTGACAGATCACCGTCTGGAGGTCGTCTCGGGTAAGAAACGGCTACCAACGATGCGAAATTAGTGATTGCGTCTGGAACAAGCAACCTTTGGTGGAGCGCTTTGCCCAGAAAAATTGCCGGGGCGAAGCAGTGAGATACCATCGCTGTTTACCGCGAAGGATTTAGCGATCTGAGAGGAGCATTTCAGCGGCTGGCGGAGAGGGAGAGATTCGAACCCCCGGTAGGCTTGCACCTATGCCGCACCTCGAGCGCGGTGCATTCAACCACTCTGCCACCTCTCCTGTAGGCGCCACTGAGAGGCTGCGGCCCCTCCCGCAAGCGGGAGAGGCGAACGAGCGCCGCGGCAATCGATCCCCCTAGCGGCATTCCCGCCCTAATACAACGGCTCCTCGTACACCCCCTTGCCATCGAGCAGCAGGCGCTTGATCGCGGCGCGGCCTGAGGGCAGCACGGCGGCGACGATGCGCAGCTTCTGCTGGTTGCGGGCCTGTTCGAGCGTCCTGCCCTCGCCTTCGGGCACGAAATAGCTTTCGAGACCGTATTTGATCGTCAGCTTGTCGCAGAAGGCGGGGCTGGTCGTGCCGCAGGTGTAACTGACGCGGCCGCGGATCAGGATTTCGGGTGAGGCGACAGCAACGGGCTCGGCATGCACCGAGACGGCCTCGTAAAGCCCGCTGGCGTTGGGCGCGAGCTTGACGAACACGACCGGGTTGCGCGTCCCGGACGGCTTGCCGGTGAGCGGCCCCGCCGGCAGCTGCGAGATGTCGTAGCGGAGCACGACATAATCGCCGCGCAGGAGATCGCGGGGATCGACGGGCTGGGTCTGCAAGGTGACCTCGACGCCTTCGCGCAGGATCTGCATGCGATCGGCGACCATCAGGACCAGCAGCGCGCACTGGATCAGGATGGCGGCACAAAACAGCACGGCTTTCGGGATGCGCCGCCACAACGCGGCCAGGGGTGCGATCATCCCGTTCATCGCGCGGCCCTCGGCAGCATGCGATTGAGCGCGGTCGCAAAGGCGACGGCGGCGACGCCCGCCGCGCCGAGGAATGCCGAGCGGCGCAGCAGCGATCCCTTCACCGCCCAGGTGATGCCGGCGATCACCCCGGCAATCCCGAGCCAGCCCGCGACGATACGCGGACGCACGTCATCGAGCATGCCGGAGACGACGAGACACAGCATAGCCGAGAGCAGCGCGGCATAAGCGAGCCAGGATTCGCCGGCCATGGATGCCGGCCAGACCGGCGCCGCGAGCAGGACCAGGGCGATCGCAGCTGCTGCAAGCAGCTCTCCCGCGCGCCTGGTGATGGCAGCCGAGGCCAGCGCAAGGATCACGCCGGCAATTCCGCACGCGATCGCCCAAAGCGGCTGGCCCGCACCAGACCCGTCGCGGAAGCGGACGAGATCGTCGACCGTCGTCACCTCCAGGAATGCGGCAACGGCCAGTGAAAACGCGCCGTAAACCGACAAAACGCTGCCGAGCCGGAGCGCTCGCGGCGACGGCGCGGCGGCAATCGCGAGCCCGGCGCCGAACAGCAGCGCCGCACCGTTCGCGAGCACGAAGGACGGCTGGGCGCCGTCGAATTCGAAGCGAAGCGACGTCGCGACCCACCACGGCAGCACCGCGATCGCGACGAGATGGGCCGCGACGCGGGAATGCCAGGCGAAGGCGAGTGCGGCGGCGAACAGCCAGACGATCAGGAACGGAAGATGCAGGACATCGGGCGCATCGTAGACACGCATGCAGGTCCAGACCGAGGCGGCGACGAGACCGACGGCAAGCGCGCCGCGCGAGCCGGTCAGCAAAGCTGTGGCGAACGCGCCGATCGACCACAACAGCATGCCGCCGGCGAAGTCTTCGCCGAGGTGGTACATCTGCCCGACCAGCGCGATGCCGGCGCCGAAGATGATCGCACCGACGCCGGCACAGAGATCGGCGAGAACGGTGCGCTGCCTCGCGGCGAACCAGGCGCCGAGACCGCCGGCAACAGTCATGCCGGCGATCAGGATCGCAAACCGCACCAGCCGCGCGACCTCGGTCCAGTGCGCCGCGATGAAGGCGAGGAACGCGGCGGCGATCAGGAGGCCGCCGACGATGGCGACGACCATTGCGATGTTGATGCCGGGCGAAAGCGGCGGCAGTGCATGACGGATGGAGGCGGCGGCCGCCGGCGCAATCACGCCATCGGCTTCCCATTGCGCAAGATCAGCTTCGAGGCGTTGCCGGTAGGTTTTGTCGAACATCGTCGTGAATTACCTGCCGCCAATCAGCCGGCGGGACGTTGCTTGGTCGGATCGAGCGGGCGACGGGTTCAAGCTTCTACGCGCGGAAGTGCTATCGCATGTGAAATGCACGGGCACTGTCTGCAGGCTTGCTCCGCCTCTCCCGCTTGCGCGAGAGCATCGGCCGCCTTCGGCGGCCGTCCTTCAAAAGGACGCCGAGGCGTAGCCTCGGCTATCGCGCTCGCAGAGCGCGGCGGGTGAGGGCTCTCGCCGCACAGGGACGTCCTCAGTTAATCTCGATGATCTCAGCGCGGAGACACCCTCTCCCCACCCCTCCCCCGCAAGCGCCGGGCTATCGCATATCACTCGTGGCGGCGGCCTGCGCGCACGCCTCGTCCTTCGAGACGGCGCTTATGCGCCTCCTCAGGATGAGGCTAATCAGCGTCAGCGCTCGTTGAAAACTGATGCCGCGCACTCCGCCCTCATCCTGAGGAGCCCGCCCAAAGCGGGCGTCTCGAAGGATGGCCGCAGGGAAAATTCTCAAATGCGATAGCCCTGACCGCAAGCGGGGGAGGGAGCCCACTGCCGATGCCGCTGCATTTTGCACATCATATGCGATTGCCCTGCGCTTGCGGGAGAGATTGCACCGAGTCCGCGGCGATCGATTCGACCAAAAGCGATGCGCTCTAGTTTCCCTTGATCCCCGCCTCGCTGATCAGCTTGCCCCATTTCGCACTTTCGTCCTGAATGAAGCGGCCGAACTGCTCCGGCGAGGTCGGCGCAGGCTCGGCGCCGAGGGTCCGGATCTTCTCCGCCACGGCAGGATCCTTCAGCGCCTTGGTGAAGGCATCGTTCAGCCGGCCAATGACATCCGCCGGCGTGCCGGCGGGAGCAACGAGCCCGAACCAGCCGACGGATTCGAAACCGGCAATGCCGCTCTCCGCCAGAGTCGGCACATCGGGCAGGGATGCAAGGCGGCGCGCGGAGGAAACGCCGATCGCGTTGAGCTTGCCATCGAGGATCAACTGTCGCGATGCCGGAATGTCCAGCACCGCGAACGGGACATGGCCTGCGAGAACATCGACCGCCGCCGGCCCCGTCCCGCGATACGGCACCAGCTCCATCGCGATCCCGCTCCTCTGCGTGAACAGCGCGGCGGTCAAATGCATCGCCGTCGAGTTGCCGCCATGCCCGATCGACAGCGCACCCGGCCTCGCCTTGGCGAGCGCGATGGTCTCCGCAGGTGTGCGCGCCGGGATATTCGCGGATGCGACCAGCACGAAGGGGATTTCCGCGAGCAGGGTGATGGGCGCGAGATCCTTCAGCGCGAACGGCATCGCGGCATTGAGGTGCGGATTCACCGTCAGCGCGCCTGCCGGCGCCACGCCGAGCGTATAGCCGTCGGGCTTCGCCTGCGCGACTGCGGCCATGCCGATGTTGCCGCCGGCGCCGGCGCGGTTCTCGATCACGAGACTCTGCTTGAGCTCGGCCGAGACCAGCGGCTCGAGCGCGCGGATGACGGTGTCGGCGCTGCCGCCGGGCGGGAAGGTCACGATGATCTTGATCAATTGCTCGGGATAGGCGGCTCGGGCCGCCTCCAGTGGCAACAACGCGAAAGAAGCGGCCGTCAGCGCGGCCAGGATGCGGCGCCTTGCAACGTGAAACACGTTCTCCTCCTCGAGGTGCTTTTGCTCTTGCACGACCGGCGGCCCGCGCCGCCGGACTATCCGTTTGAAGTCGCCTTACGCCGCCGCGCCAGTGATGCGCGCCAGCAAGCCCAGTGGATTTTCGGGCGCGGTCTGCCCGCGCCAGGCGATGTGCTGGTCCGGCCGCGCCAGCACGAGCTTCTCGGCATAGGCGCCGTTCGCCTCCTCCGGCGCGACGTCGACCAGCGCCAGCGGCACGCTCCGCTGCTTTGCAGCGTCTTGCAGCCGCGTCACATCGATCGCCGGGTCGAACCGCAGCAAGGTGTAGCCGGGGCCGAAGGCGTCGTAGAGCGAGCGTCCGTCGCGCAGGAACAAATGCGGCGCGCGGGCGCCCGGCACGGTGGAGGGCGTGAAGCTGCCCATCGCGTAAGGCGGCGGCGTCTCGCCGTCATAGGCGATGATCGGCGAGGCATCGTAATAATAGCCGAAGTTGAGGCCGGCGCAGCAATATTGCTGCACGTTGAGATCGTAGGCCGCTCGCGCCAGCGCCGCGCGCGCCGCGTGGCCGCGCGGCGTGTCGTCCTCGATCTCCGCAGACACGCCGCCGCGCTGCGCCATCATCTTCATCGCGTGGTCCATCGCAAACCGCGACACCTGCTCGGTGATCGGCTGGCGCTCCGCCTCATAGGCATCGAGGATCGCAACCGGCGCCCAGCCGATGAGATGCGCCGCCAATTGCCAGCAGAGATCGACGGCATCCGCAATGCCCGCATTCATGCCGTAGCCGGCATAAGGCATCCACAGATGCGCGGCGTCGCCGCAGATGAAGACCCTGCGGTCGCGGAAGCGGTCGGCCACGAGGCGGCGCCCGACCCAGTCCTCCTTGCTGAGCACGCGGTATTCGAAGCGCTCGTCGACGCCGAGAATGGCACGGATGGCCCAGTCGCGATCGACCGAGTCGAACTCGGGCTCATCCGGCTTCAGATGATTGTGGATCAGCCAGCGGTCATGGCCGTCGATCGCAACCATGGTGCCGGAGCGGCGCGGATTGAGCGAGAGCACCATCCAGGCCGGCTTGTGCGCCCCCATCAGCTCTTTCAGTTGCGGCGCTTCGATGAAGGTCGACTGCACGCGCTGGATCACCGGCGTACCGGACAGGCTCGCACCGATCGCTTTCCGAACTAGGGACCGGCTGCCGTCGCAGCCGATCACGAAGCTGGCTTCGATGCGGAGCGAATGTCCGCTGTCGAGATCGCGCGCCAGCGCGACGACATGGTCGTCGTGCTGCGCGATGTCGGTGATTTCGGTGCGCGAAAGGATCTTGATGCGTGATTGCGCGGCGGCATGGCTGAACAGGATCGGTTCGAGATAGATCTGGTTGATCCGGTGCGGCGGCTCGGGCGTCGGCCACCAGGTGTCGGGGCCGCCGGTCGCGCTATAGCGGCGCGCGCGGGAGGGAATGTCGATGCGGCAAAGCTCGATGCCGGTCGCCGTGGTCCGATAGGAGCAATCGTTGGGAAAGTCCGCAGGAAGCCCCGCATCGCGCAAGCGAGCGGCAATTCCGAGCCGTCGAAAAACCTCCATCGAGCGCGCGGACACGTGATTGCACTTGACGCTGGGCGGATCGCCGGCGTGACGGATTTCCGCGACGACGACGTCGATTCCGCGCGAGGCGAGATCCATCGCCGCGGTCAACCCGACCGGCCCGGCGCCCACCACCAGCACTTGCGCTCTCATGCTTGCTCCAATCCTTGCCGCGGATTCTTTCCGTCCGCACATCATGCAATTTATTGCAGGTCCGCTTATGAGATAAGCCGGAAAGAACTCATCAATTCATGAGCTTTTCAGATGAATGTCGGCTTTGCGCCAGTTGCGGGCCTTCGCCGGCGTCTCCCGGAGGCGCGGTGCTGGCCGGCCGAACGGCACCGCCATCAGGCTGATTTTACGGAGCTATTTGGAAGCGTCGTCGTTGAGCTGGCGGAGAGGGAGGGATTCGAACCCCCGATAGGCTTGCACCTATGCCGCATTTCGAGTGCGGTGCATTCAACCACTCTGCCACCTCTCCTGAAGGCGCCATATAGAGGCAGGGCCCCTGTGGTTGGGGCGTTAATAGGCGAGGATGGCGGGCCAGACAAGGCGCGAAAGGGGAAAATCCGCTGCCTCTTTCAGCTCTTGTCGTCCCCTTGTCCCTTCAAGGCGTGAGGAACCGGTATGGAGCACCTGACCATCAAGGCCAACGGCGCCGATTTCCACCTGGTCCGCGCTGGGCAGGGCAAACCGCTGCTTTTGCTGCATGGCTGGCCGGAATTCTGGCTGACCTGGGAGCCGGTGATGTCGAGGCTTTCGGACCGGTTCACGCTTGTCGCGCCTGACCTCCGCGGCTTCGGCGACAGCGACAAGCCCGATGGCCCTTACGGACCGGACGGCCATGCCGCCGACATGCTGGCGCTGATGGACGGACTCGGCATCGACCGATTCGGCGTGGTCGGCCACGATGTCGGCGGCGCTGTCATGCAGCCCCTGGCCCGGCAGGCGCGCGAGCGGGTGTCAGGGCTGTTCTTCTTCGATTTCGTCTATCCCGGGATCGGGCCGCGGATGGCGGCACCCGATCGGCTCAACCACATCTGGTACCAGTCCTTTCACCAGATGGAGATGGCGCCAAGGCTCATCAGTGCGAGCCGGGAGAGCTGCCGGCTCTATATCAGCCATTTCCTTACCGGCTGGGCGCACCGGAAGAACGCCTTCGACGACGTGCTGGAGGCCTTCACGGGCAATTTCGTGAAAGACGGCAACCTCGCCGGCGGCTTTGCGCATTACCGCGCCTCGCGCGCCGGGCGCGTGGCGATGATGAAAGGCGAAGCGCCCACGCTGCCGCCGATCGAGGTGCCGACCTGCGTGCGCTGGGCCGAGCACGATCCGTTGTTTCCGTATCGCTGGACCGACCGGCTGTCCGAGACCTTCGGCGATCTCGATCTCAAGATGTTTCCGGATGTCGGCCACTTCCCGCATCGGGAAGATCCGGATCGCGCGGCACGCGAGATCGCGGCATTCTTTCAGCGCATCGGCTGGAGCTGAGGAGAAAACGGGGTGGGACCGCCAGACGCGGTAAACACTGGCGGTCCCGTGCCGCTCATTGAAATACTGGCCGTGAAGGGCGGCTTCGCCGGCCGAGTGGAAGCGACGATTCGACCCTAGCGTGCGGCGGGCTTCCCGCAACGCAATCCGTCCCTTAACCTAACCGGTCAAGGTTACTCCTTGTCCGCTTTGCCCTTTTTCTTCCCGTTCTCCGTGGAATCACGGTCCTTGCCGTTGCCGTTCTCCTTGCGGCGATTGGTGAAGCGCGCGTTGCCGAGCCCGGTGCCGATGGTGAGCACGCCCCAGCGCTCGACATGCTGCATGAACGGCACTTCCGACAGGCCCTGAACGACGCCGTCATTGTGCATCAGGACCGCGGTGTCGTGCTCGCCGATCTGCGGAATGGCCTCGACCAGGCTCGCCGGCAGGTTGAACTTGCTGCTCTCCCAATTGCCGGGGAGGTTCTGCGCGCCTTTCTCGATCGAGCCGTCCGCATTGATCACGCCGGGACAGGCGATGCCGATGAAGGGTGCGAGCTTGAAGCCTTCGGCCGCGGCGTCCTCAACGAGGCCTTGCAGCATCTTGACCAGCCGCTTCACCGCAGCTTCGCGGCTCGGCTCGTCGTCGGCATGGCGCCACAGCTCGGATTTGAAGACGACCGCCTTGGACAAATCGGGCGCCTTCTTCCAACGGGTCTCGACGATGCCGCAGCGGATGTTGGTGCCGCCGATGTCGACGGCGAGAATGCTGTCATAGGCCTCGAAAATCCAGGACGGCGCGAGGTGCAAGGCTCCGATCAGGCCGGCATCATCGGGATCGAAGCGAATCGGCACCAGGTCGACCTTGAAGCCCTCCGATTTCAGGATGATCTCGGCCCGCGCAATGGCGATCTCGCCGAGACGGCTGGCGCGAAAGCCGCCACCGACCACGATGCATTCGGTCTTGGCCCAGGCCTTGGTCTTGAGGAATCGCCGCGTGACGTAGGCGAGCTCCTGCGCGAAGTCCTCGATCGCGCTGTGCACCACGGCGGTGGCCTCGGTATCGTCGCCGACCAGAACGGCATCCAGGACCTTCTTGCTGATCTTGTCGGACGGCTCGTCGCCGAACGGATCCTCGCCGCTCTTGCGCAGCGGCTTGCGCCATTCTTCGAGGATCTCGCGAAAGGCGCCCTTGCTGGCGCGGTCGCCGAGAAACCCGTCCTCGTCCTTGATCTCGATGTTGAAGCTGTCGACATCGACCGACGGCAGGCGGCTCGCCCCGTGCTGGGCGATGCCCGTTGTCTTGACCAGTTCGTCCGTCGCCATGATAGCCCTTGCCCGCGTGTCCAATTCGCGAGGACACAACGGGGAGGGAACCCTTTGGTTGCACGCGGGCGGAAGATTCCGCCATCCCGCTGGAATTGCGCCAAATCCTTCAAATCCGGGCGGTTTTTGCCCAGTTTTCCTTGACTCTGGGCGGATGGCGGCTATAAGTCCCACAGCCGGCGCGGGGCGTTTCTCGCGCCGCTTGTTTTTGCGTGGGTTTTCAAAGGGATAACTCCCGCCCACGCAGACTCGCATAAACCATTAGCGACTGACAAAAAGCCGGCCCGGACGATACGCGTCCCGAGGCCGGGATTGAACACGGAGAAAGAACGATGTTCGCAGTCATCAAAACCGGCGGCAAGCAATACCGCGTCGTGCCGGATGATGTTCTCGAAGTAGGCAAGATCGAAGGCGAAGTCGGCTCGATCGTGCAGTTGAATGAAGTTCTGGTGGTCGGCGGCGACACGCCGGTGCTGGGCGTTCCGACGGTCGCAGGTGCGTCCGTCGCGGTCGAGGTGCTCGACCACAAGCGCGGCCCGAAGGTCATCGCCTTCAAGAAGCGCCGCCGCAAGAATTCGCGCCGCAAGCGCGGCTACCGCGACGAGATCACCGTGCTGCGCGTCAGCGAGATCCTGACCGACGGCGCCAAGCCCACCAAGGGCCCGCGTCCGAAGAAGGAGAAGGTGGCGAAGGAGCCGGCAGCGGAAGCTGCCGAGTAAGGAAAATCGATCACGCCAATTCACGAATTGATGCGTGAGAAATTTTGAAATGATTCCGTCAAGGAATTGACCTAGAACTACGCAGGATTTCGGAGACGAGCCATGGCTCACAAAAAAGCAGGCGGTTCATCGCGCAACGGTCGCGATTCCAAGGGCAAGCGCCTCGGTATCAAGGCGTTCGGCGGCGAGATCGTCACGCCCGGCAACATCATTGCGCGTCAGCGCGGCACCACCTGGCACCCCGGCCTCAATGTCGGCATGGGTACGGACCACACTCTGTTTGCCAAGATCGAGGGCCGCGTTGCGTTCCAAGCCAAAGCCAACGGCCGCACCTTCGTATCGGTGCTCCCGATTGTCGAGGCTGCTGAATAGACGGTGGATCAAATTGGAGTCCGCCGGTCCCGACTGAACCGGCGGAGTCCTGAAGATCCCAACAGATCGAAGGCTCCAAGGGGAGGCGGGAAACCGGCCTCCCCTTTTCTTTGCTCACTTTGAATTAGTGACTTTCACGGAGCCGGACATGTTGCAGGATTTTTCGAGCGTGACCTTGGCCGAGGCGAGACCCAGCGTCGTCGCCACAGAGCGGCTGACCTTGCGGCGGCCGACGCTGGCCGACGTCAGGGCCATCGCCCGGCTCGCCAATGACCGCCGCGTCGCCGAGAACACGCGCCGCCTGCCGCATCCCTATTCGCAGGACGACGCCGTCGAATTCATCCGCGCCACCGCCGAACTCGGAGCTGAGACCGTGTTCCTGATCGAGCACGATAGCGGGCCGGTCGGCATGGTCGGCATCGATTGCTCCAAGCCCGGCAATGCCGAGCTTGGCTACTGGCTCGGCATCGAGCATTGGGGCCGGGGCTTTGCCACCGAGGCTGCACGCGGCGCGATCGACTTCTTCTTCGAGGAGTTCGAGGACGAGCATCTCTATGCCGGTGCGCGCGTCACCAATCCGGCCTCGCGCAAGGTGCTGGAGAAGTGTGGCTTCCAGTGGAGCGGCGTCCAGCTGCACCGCTTCCTGGCGCTGGGCTCCTCCACGCCTGTCGACTGCTTCCGCCTGTCGCGCGGCGTGTGGGCCTCGCTGAAGAGCTGGAGCAGTGCGAGGCGGGTGCGGTAACTTACCCTCCCCTGGAGGGGGAGGGTCGATCGCGCACAGCGCGAGCGGGGTGGGGTGATCTTTCCACTCGGGCAGTATTCGACGCGGAGAGACCATCACCCCACCCCGCTACGCATTTCGCTGCGCTGCATGCGCAGCGACCCTCCCCCTCCAGGGGAGGGTGGGGGATCACGCCGGCGGATTCACTTCGTCGCCGGGACGTCCCAGATCCCGCTCGCGCAAGTAAATGTAGAACCCGGCGCCGATGATGATCGCGGCGCCGGCGAGTGTTGCGATCGACGGGACGTCGCCGAACACGACGAAGCCGAAGATCACCGCCCAGACGATCATCGAATATTGATAGGGCACCACGACGCTGGCCGGCGCCAGCTTGAGCGAGCGGTTGACGCAGAACAGCGCGGTCACCGAAACGCATCCGGCGAGCGCGAAGATCACGAGGCTGCCTGGCGTCGGCGGCACCCAGTGGAACGCCGACAGCACCGCCCCCAGCGAAAACGTGCCGATGAATTGCGAGGACGCCATCACGATGTCGGGCGTCTTGCGCAGGCTGCGCGTGATCAGCATCAGGGTTGCGAAGGAGAGGCTGCCGCCGAGCGCAATCAGCGCCGGCAGGCTGACGGTCTGCGCCGACGGCCGCAGCGCGATCAAGACGCCGCAGAAGCCGATCAGGATCGCGGTCCAGCGCCGCCAGCCGACCTTCTCGCCCAGAAAGATCGCCGACATCGCGGTGACGAAGATCGGACCTGCGAGATAATAGGTGATGACGTCGGCGAGCGGCAGATAGACGGTTGCGAGAAAGAAGGCCGCGACCTCCAGCGTCGACAGCACGACGCGAACCAGCTGCAGGCCCGGCCGCTCCAGATGCAGGAACAGGTCGCGCTGCTTCCAGATCAGCGGCGACAGCAGGAGCAGCGCCGCGCAGGCGCGCAGGAACAAGAGCTGCCCCACCGAATAGGTCCCGACCAGGAACTTGCCCATGGCGTCGCCGAACGAGAACATGAAGATCGACAGCACCATGAGTCCGATGCCGGCGAGGCGCGCGGAGCGATCGTCATAGGCGGAGAGATTCTTGAACAGGGGCATTGCGGTCATTCGTGGGAAGCGTCATTGCGAGCGCAGCGAAGCAATCCAGACTGTCTCCGCAGCGGCAGTCTGGATTGCTTCGCTGCGCTCGCAATGACGGTGAGAAAGCGGCGAAAGCAGCGACCAGAGTCGCTTGCGGTCGTTTTAATGACGTGAGCCGCCGGGACAAGCCCGCTAGCGCCGAATTGAACGGATTGTCGCACTCTTCGCATCGCGGTAGCGATACAGGCCACATCGACAGAAGAGCCCTGACATGACCGATTTCGATCCGGCCCGGCATCGCATGATCCCGACGCAACGCTGGTTTGAGGATTTCGTCGTCGGCGAACGCTTCGTGCTGCCGAGCCGCACCCAGACCTCGGCATTGTTCGCCGCATTCCAGACCGCGAGCGGCGACACCCATCCCGTGCACTACGACGTGGAATATTGCCGCAGCCGCGGCATGCCGCATCTGCTCGCCCACGGCTTCCAGACCCTGATCCACACCGCGCCCGGCGCCGGCCTGTTTCCGTTCCTGGTCGAGGAGTCCCTGGTCGGCTTCCTCGAGCAATCGAGCCGCTTTCTCAAGCCCGTGTTCGCCGACGACACCCTCTATCCTGCGCTGGAAGTCATCGAGCTAGTGCCGGGGCGCACCACCGGCACGGTGACGCTGCGCAGCACCGTGTTCAACCAGCGCAAGGAGCTGGTGCTGGAGGGGATGCAGAAGTTCCTGATCCGGCGGCGGCCGGCCGGTTAAGGAAGGACGGAAATCGCTTAAAATTCGGCCGTTTCACGGGCCAATTCAGGTTGCCGGAGGGGACCGGCTGGCCTACCTATGGCCCATGAAATTCCTCGACGAAGCAAAGGTCTATATCCGCTCCGGTGACGGCGGGAACGGCTGCGTGGCGTTCCGCCGCGAGAAGTTCATCGAATTCGGCGGCCCCTCCGGCGGCAATGGCGGCCGCGGCGGCAATGTCATCATCGAGGTCGCAGACGGCCTCAACACGCTGATCGACTACCGCTACCAGCAGCACTTCAAGGCCCAGAAGGGCGAGAACGGCATGGGCTCGGATCGCCATGGCGCCAACGGCAAGAACATCGTGCTGAAGGTTCCGGTCGGCACGCAGATCTTCGACGAGGACCGCGAGACCTTGATCCACGACTTCACCAAGGTCGGCGAGAAATTCGTGCTGGCCGAGGGCGGCAATGGCGGCTTCGGCAATGCGCATTTCAAGTCGTCGACCAACCGCGCCCCGCGCAACGCCAATCCCGGCCAGCCCGGCGAGGAGCGCTGGATCTGGCTGCGGCTGAAACTCATTGCCGACGCCGGCCTCGTCGGCATGCCCAATGCCGGCAAATCGACCTTCCTCTCCAAGGTCAGCGCAGCGCGGCCGAAGATCGCCGACTATCCCTTCACCACGCTGCATCCGCAGCTCGGCGTCGTGAACGCCGACGGCCGCGAATTCGTGCTCGCCGACATTCCCGGCCTGATCGAGGGCGCACATGAAGGCACCGGCCTCGGCGACCGCTTCCTCGGCCATGTCGAGCGCTGCCGCGTGCTGCTGCACTTGATCGATGCCACCTGCGAGCATGCCGGCAAAGCGTACAAGACCGTGCGCAAGGAGCTCGACGCCTATGGCGGCCAGCTCACCGACAAGATCGAGATCGTCGCGCTGAACAAGATCGACGCGGTCGAGCCGGACGAGCTGAAGAAGCAGAAGGACCGCCTGAAGCGCGCCGCCAAGAAGACGCCTCTGCTGCTCTCCGGCGCCACCGGCCAGGGCGTCAAGGAGGCGTTGCGTGCGCTGGCCGATGTGATCGGCGAGAGCCCGGTGTCCGCAAAGGCGAAGAGCGCGGCCGAAGCGGAGCCGTGGTCGGCTTGAGGTAAGCACCGCTCTCTCGAAACCTCTCCCTTCGGGAGAGGTTTTCTTCGCGCCATCGATAGCGCAATATCGGGCAAACGAAGCGGTGGAGCGAGAAGCATGGCGCACGCGAAGAACGTTCTCTGGATCATGTGCGACCAGCTTCGCTACGACTATCTCGGCTGCACCGGCCATCCCACGCTGAAGACGCCGAACATCGACGCCATGGCGAAGCGCGGCGTGCTCTTTACCAAGGCGTATGTGCAATCGCCGATCTGCGGCCCGTCGCGGATGTCGTTCTATACGGGCCGCTACATGCGCTCGCACGGCTCGCACTGGAACGGCTGGCCGCTGCGGGTCGGCGAGCCCACGCTCGGCGATCACCTCAACAAGATCGGCGTGCGCAACGTGCTGGTCGGCAAGACCCATATGGCGCCCGACATCGAAGGCATGAAGGCGCTCGGCATTCCCCCGGAATCGATGATCGGCGTGCATGTCGCCGAATGCGGCTTCGAGCCTTACGAGCGCGATGACGGCCTGCATCCGACCGGGCGGCCGCGGCCGAAATACGACGAATATCTGCGAAAGCACGGTTTTGAAGCCACCAATCCCTGGGAGCATTGGGCCAATTCCGGCGCTGCTGACGACGGTAGCTTGCAGAACGGCTGGCTGCTGGTTCACGCCGACAGGGCCGCGCGCGTGCCCGAAGAGCATTCCGAGACGCCCTACATGACGCGGCGCGCGATGGACTTCATCAGCGAGGCCGAGACCGACGGCAGGCCGTGGTGTTTGCATCTGTCCTACATCAAGCCGCACTGGCCCTATATCGCGCCCGAGCCCTATGCCAGCATGTATTCGACCGATGACATGATCCCGGCGATCCGCTCCGAGCGCGAGCGGCAGAATCCGCATCCGGTGTTTGGCGCCTATATGGACATGCGCTACTCCCGCAACATGGCGCGCAATGATGCCCGCGAGAAGGTGATCCCGACCTATATGGGCCTGATCAGCCAGATCGACGACCAGATGGGCGTGCTGATGAAGTTTTTAGGTGAGCGCGGCCTGCTGGACACCACCATGATCGTGTTCACCTCCGATCATGGCGACTATCTCGGCGATCACTGGATGGGCGAGAAGGACCTGTTCCACGAGCAGTCCGCGAAGATTCCGCTGATCATCATCGATCCCTCGCAGGAAGCCGACGCCACGCGCGGCACGCGTAGCGACGCGCTGGTGGAGGCGATCGATCTCGCCCCGACCTTCCTCGATTATTTCGGCGGCAAGGTGCCGGGCCACATCCTCGAAGGACGTTCGCTGCTACCGCTGCTGCGCGGGCCCACGCCGCCGGATTGGCGCAAGGTGGCATTTTCCGAATACGACTATGCCATGCAGGACGTGCGGCTGAAGCTGAACCAGCCGATCGAGCGCTGCCGCCTGTTCATGGTATTCGACGGCCGCTGGAAATACATCCACGCCTCCGGCTTCCGCCCGATGCTGTACGACCTCGAAACCGATCCGGACGAATTTCTGGATCGCGGCGACGACCCGGAGTGCGCCGGCGTCATCGCGCGGCTGAAGGCCGAGCTGTTCGACTGGGCGCTGCATCCGAACGATCACATCACCACACCGCGCGAGAAGATCGCCACCTATGCGGACAATCAGCTCCAGGTGAAGGGCGGCTTCCTGATCGGCATCTGGGACGAGAAAGAGCTTGCCGCGATCCGCGACGACATCGCGCAGCGCGCGAAGATGTGAGCAAGGGAGCGCAGCTCTCTCAACTCGTCATGCCCGGGCTTGACCCGCCTGCGCGGCCGAAGCCGCTTCGGCGCGGCGAAGGCCCGGGCATCCACGTCTCACCTCCTTCGCGGGAAGTACGTGGATGGCCGGGTCAAGCCCGGCCATGACGGTGGAGTATGGAGCGCGGGCGAAGATTCAATTCTCGATCTTGTAGCCCGTCGCCTTCACGATCGGCTGCCACAACGCAGTGTTCGCGGCGAGCTCTCCCCTCCCATTGTCGTTGGCCGCAGTTAGAGCCAGGCGGACGCCCGGCACAAGGCCGACATGTGCCGTTTACCATGCCGGCCGCCTTGCGCCGGTCACCATCCTGCTGCAAAAGCAGGGCTCATCGGCGCCGCCTGTCGCTCCGCCGTTTCCCGAGCAATTCGCATCCAGCGCCAAAATAAACACACATGGCCAGCCCCGAACTCAGTCAATTCCGCCGCATCGTCGTCAAGGTCGGCTCCGCGCTGCTGGTCGATTCCGACAAGGGCGAGGTGCGCTCCTCCTGGCTCGCCGCGCTCGCCGACGACATGGCCAAGCTGCACCAGGAAGGACGCGACGTCCTCGTCGTTTCCTCCGGCTCGATCGCGCTCGGCCGCAGCCGGCTCAAATTGCCGCGCGGCCCGCTGAAGCTGGAAGAGAGCCAGGCCGCGGCTGCCGTCGGCCAGATCGCGCTGGCGCGGATCTGGTCGGAGGTGCTCGGGGCGCACGGCATCGGCGCCGGCCAGATCCTGGTGACGCTGCAGGACACCGAGGAGCGCCGCCGCTATCTCAATGCGCGCTCCACCATCGGCAAGCTGCTGGAATGGCGCGCCATCCCCGTGATCAACGAGAACGACACGGTCGCGACCACCGAGATCCGCTACGGCGACAACGATCGCCTCGCCGCGCGCGTCGCGACCATGGCGAGCGCCGACCTGCTCGTGCTGCTGTCCGACATCGACGGGCTCTACGACGCCCCGCCGAAGAACAACCCGAAAGCAAAGCTCATTCCCATCGTCGACAGCATCTCCTCGGAGATCGAGGCGGTGGCGGGCGATGCCGAATCCGAGCTGTCGCGCGGCGGCATGCGCACCAAGGTCGAGGCGGCCAAGATCGCGACGACCGGCGGCACGCACATGCTGATCGCCTCCGGCAAGATCGAGCATCCCCTGCAGGCGATCGCCGATGGCGGTCGCTGCACCTGGTTCCTGACGCCGGCCAATCCCATCACCTCACGCAAGCGCTGGATCGCAGGCACGCTGGAGCCGAAGGGCACGCTGACCATCGATGCCGGCGCCGTGACCGCGCTGCGCGCCGGCGCCAGCCTGCTGCCGGCCGGCGTGATCAGGGTCGAGGGCCAGTTCGCCCGCGGCGATGCCGTGATCGTGCGCGGTCCCGACGGCAGCGAGGTCGGCCGCGGCCTGATCGCCTATGACGCCGACGATGCCGAGCGGATCAAGGGCCGCTCCTCCCCTGATGTGATGACCATCCTCGGCATCAGCGGCCGCGCCGAGATGATCCACCGGGATGATCTGGTGGTGGGCGGGTGAAGGCCGAACATACGCCGGCTACTGCATATCTTCGACGCTAATATCCTGCCTGCCGTGCATGACGCGGATAATTTCGACGCCGTCCGGTAGCGGAGCGTAGAAGATCACATAATTGCCGACCGCGAAGCTGCGCAGGCCGGCCTTTAACTCGCGGCGTTCCCGTCCTGCGAGCGGATTCTCCAGGAGCATCTCGAAGATCTCACCGATGCGTGCGATCTGCTTGTCTGCGGCCCGGACACGTTTGAAGCAATGAATTCCCAGATCGAATCGAGATCAAGGTCCGCTTGCGGGGATTTGCGGAATCTATTTGCCACGTTTGCGCGCGGCCAAACGTTGCCGTCCCCGCGCCTTGATGTCGCTCATCCATTTCTGGACATCGACCTCTTCCATCGGCCCGCTGTCAAAGCCCTTCTGGATCTCCTCCCGCAGCGCCTCCAGCTTGAGTTTGCGCCGCTCCTCGCGCTCCTCGACGAGGCGCAGGCCTTCGCGCATCACCTCGCTCGCGCTGGCATAGCGGCCGCTCTCGACCAAGGTGTCAATCAGGTCCTCGAAATGCTTGCCGATGCTGTAGCTGCTCGCCATGGGACGGCTCCATTATCAAAATATGATACTTATTGATATTTAGCGATCCCGCAAGGATTCGTCGGGCCTCCGGCCCTACAAGGCCATTGGCCCACCCAGCAGCGCGAACCGAACCCCTGCCATACCCTCCCCGCCCTTCGCAAAAGCGGGATTTCCGTGCTAGGACACCGCCTTAGCAGAAGGTTGAACTCCCATGGCCGCCCCCCTCAAAGCCGTTGACGGCAATGCCGATCTTCAGACGCTGATGTCCGATCTCGGAACCCGTGCGCGCGCCGCCGCGCGCGTGCTGGCGCTGGCGCCGCCGGAGCAGAAGAACCGGGCGCTGGAGGCGATGGAGCGGGCGATCCGCGCCAACGCGGCGAAAATTCTCGCCGCCAATGCCGAGGACGTTGCGGAGGCCCGCGCCTCCGGCAATGCCACCTCCTCCTTCATCGACCGCCTGACGCTGACGCCGGCGCGCATCGAGGGCATGGCCGAAGGCATCGGCATCGTGCGCGGCATCGCCGATCCCATCGGGGTCGTCATCGAGCGCTGGCAGCGGCCGAACGGCATGACCATCGAGCGCGTGCGGGTGCCGCTCGGCGTCGTCGGCGTGATCTTCGAGAGCCGGCCGAACGTTGCGGCGGATGCCGGTGTGCTGTGCCTGAAATCCGGCAATGCCGTGATCCTGCGCGGCGGCTCGGACAGTTTCCGCTCGTGCCGCGCGATCCATGAATGCCTGGTGCAGGGCCTGCGCGAAGCGGGCCTGCCGGAAGCTGCGATCACGCTGGTGCCGACGCGCGACCGCGCGGCGGTCGGCATGATGCTGTCGGGCCTGAGCGGCGCCATCGACGTGATCGTGCCGCGCGGGGGCAAGAGCCTCGTCGCACGCGTCGAGCAGGAGGCGCGCGTGCCCGTCTTCGCGCATCTCGAAGGCGTCAACCACGTCTATGTCGATGGCAGCGCCGACCTCGCCATGGCGAAGTCGATCGTGCTCAATGCCAAGATGCGACGCACCGGCGTCTGCGGCGCAGCCGAGACGCTGCTGGTCGACAGCGCTGCAGCCGGCAAGAGCCTGAAGCCGCTGGTCGAGATGCTGCTCGATGCCGGCTGCGAGGTGCGCGGTGACGAGGCCGTGCAGAAGACCGATGCGCGCGTCAAGCCGGCGAGCGACGAGGATTGGGACACAGAATATCTCGATGCAATCATCGCGGCGAAGGTGGTGGACGGTGTCGACGGCGCGATCGCACACATCCAGGACCACGGCTCGCATCACACCGATGCAATCGTGAGCGCGGATGAGGCTGCGGCGCAGAAATTCCTCAGCGAGGTCGATTCCGCGATCGTGCTGCACAATGCCTCGACGCAGTTCGCCGATGGCGGCGAGTTCGGTTTCGGCGCCGAGATCGGGATTGCCACCGGCCGTTTCCACGCCCGCGGCCCCGTCGGCGCCGAGCAATTGACGAGCTTCAAATATCGCGTCCACGGCACCGGGCAGACCCGGCCGTAGACGTCGCGGGGCGCGGGCATTGAGCAACAATCTCGTCGTGCCGCGCTTCGTGGCGCAAGCGGTTCCGCCCTCGACGCCGGGCATGCGCATCGGCCTGCTCGGCGGCTCGTTCAACCCGCCGCATCAGGCTCATCGCGCCATCAGCCAGTTCGCGCTGAAGCGATTGCAGCTCGATCGCGTCTGGTGGCTGGTCACGCCAGGCAATCCGCTGAAGGAGAACGGCACGCTGCAGGAGCTCGGCGCGCGCATGCAGGCTGCGCGCGACGTCGCCGATGATCCGCGCATCGAGGTGAGCTGTCTCGAATCCGTCATTCGCACCCGCTATACTATCGACACGATCAACACCTTGCGCCGCCGCTTCCCTGGCTTGCGCTTTGTCTGGATCATGGGCGCCGACAATCTCGCTCAATTCCACCGTTGGCAGGACTGGCGGCGCATCGCCGCCCAGGTGCCGATGGCAGTGATCGATCGCCCACCGCAGAGTTTTCGCGCGCTCGGATCGCCCGCAGCCCAGGCGTTATCGCGCTACCGTCTGCCCGAGAAAAAGGCAGCTCTGCTTGCAGACCGGCCGGCACCGGCCTGGGTGTTCCTGACCGGATTGAAGCTGAATCTGTCCTCGACCGGCCTGCGGAACCCGGACGGGAGCTGGAAAGGTACGAAGTGAGACGGAGTGTGCCGGCGTCGTGGGGGATATCGGGCTCTCTGGCATATTGAAACCCTTAACCCCACATGATGTAGTGTCACCCGTGAGCGCCGGATTCGGTCCTCGCGATACAGTGAAAGGAATGGTCCCTGGCCACATCTGTATTGTCCAAGTCTGTTTTACCCAAGGTTGCTAAGCCTACGCGTAAAACATCGACCAAAGCTGCGGCCTTGAAGGCGCAACCCGACGCCGACAAGACGCTGAGCCTGATCCTCTCCCGCCTCGAGGATATGAAGGCGGAAGAGACGGTCACCATCGACCTTCGCGGCAAATCGGCATACTCCGACTACATGATCGTCACCACCGGCCGGGTGAACCGGCACGTCGGCGCGATCGCGGAGAACGTGACGAAGGGCCTCAAGGAAACCGGCATCAAGAACATCCATGTCGAGGGCTTGCCCAATTGCGACTGGGTGCTGATCGATTCCGGCGATGTGATCGTGCACGTGTTCCGACCCGAGGTCCGCGAGTTCTACAACCTGGAGCGGTTGTACACGCAGGGCCCAGGGGCGGCGAAGGCGATCTAGGCTCGAAGGCGATATAGGCTCACTGCCGATTTCGAATCGGCAGGCGCGCATGCTAGCGTCGTGCGCGCGCTTGTTGCGCGCGGTCTTTTCAACGCGACTCTAAAATTCATGCGTGTTGCCGTCATTGCGGTGGGCCGGCTGAAGCAGGGCCCCGAACGGGAGCTTGCCGACCGCTATTTCGAGCGGTTCGAGGAGGCTGGCCGCAAGCTTGGATTCCGCGAGCTCGGCATCCACGAAATTCCGGAAAGCCGCGCACGCGATGCGGCGACACGGATGGCCGAAGAGGCCGCGGCGATCTCGGCGCATATTCCTGACAAGGCGATCCTGGTGGCACTGGACGAGCGCGGCCAGAATCTCGCCTCCACCGTATTCGCACGGCATCTGGCGCGCTGGCGCGACGAAGGCGCCGGACATACTATCTTCGTGATCGGAGGGGCGGACGGACTTTCGCCCGAATTGCGCCGTAAGGCCAAGCTCGCGATCTCGTTCGGCTCTGCGACCTGGCCGCACCAAATGGTCCGCGTCATGCTTCTGGAACAGCTGTATCGGGCCGCCACCATCCTGGCCGGCCATCCCTATCACCGCGCGTGATGCGCGCCACAACGAGCACCTTTGCCGACACGATGCGAGCGCCGCTCCTCAACCTGCTGCTGATCACTGGCATTGCCGGCGCAAGCCTCTTCGCCGAAGAAAGCCTCGCGCAAGCTCAGACGCCAGCGCCGCCGCAGACCGCGGCGGTCTCGCCCGACGCGATCAAGCAGCGCGAGCAGGAGCTGGAGGCCGCGCGCGCGAGGCAACGAAGCGCGGAAGAAGCGCAGGCCAAGCTGAAGGCCGAGATCACCGCGCTCGGCCAGGACCGCACCCAGCTCAATCAGCAGCTGATCGAAACCGCCGCCAATGTGCGCGCCGTGGAGACCAAGATCGACGAGGCTGAAGCGCGGCTGCGCGCGCTGAACGGCCGCGAGCAACAGATGCGCGCTTCGCTCGATTCGCGCCGCGCCGACATCGTCGAGGTGCTGGCGGCCTTGCAGCGGGCCGGCCGGCGCACGCCGCCGGCGCTGCTGGTGCGGCCCGAAGATGCGCTGCAATCGTTACGCACCGCGATGCTGCTCGGCGCCGTCGTGCCGGAATTGCGCGGCCGCGCCGAAAGGATCGCCGGCGAGCTCGGCGAGCTCGTGGCCTTGCGCAGGACCATCGCGACCGAGCGCGATCAGCTCGCCTCCGACCGCGACAAGGTCAGGAGCGACCAGACCCGGCTCACCGCCCTGATCGAGGAACGGCAGCGTCAACAGTCCGCACGCGAAAAAGACCTCGACGCCGAAAGCGCGCGCGCGATCGCGCTGTCGAAGCAGGTCGGCGATCTCCAGGGGCTGATCGCCAAGATGGAGCAGGACCTGCAAAGCGCCGCCAAGGCGGCCGAGAAGGCCGCCGAGGCCGCAAGGCAGGCCGAGGCCAACGAGGCCAAACTGGCGGCGGCAAACGCGGCCGCCAGCGCCAAACAGGGCCCGGGCGCGTTCAAGGACAAGTCCCGCACCACCCCGGCGATCGCCTTCGCCTCGGCCAGGGGTCTCCTGCCGCTTCCGGTTAACGGTAACAAGATCAGGGATTTTGGCGGTTCCGACGGGGCCGGCGGCGTCCAGAAGGGCATTTCGCTGGCGACCAAGCCCGGCGCCCAGGTCACGACGCCGTGTGATGGCTGGGTTGTGTATGCCGGCCCATTCCGCAGCTATGGACAACTCTTGATCCTCAATGCCGGGGGCGGGTATCATGTCCTGATCGCCGGAATGGAGCGCATTTCGGTCAACATCGGCCAGTTTGTGCTCACGGGGGAGCCGGTCGCGACCATGGGGTCGACCTCTCAGGTCGCCTCCATTCTCGCCACGAACGCGAGTCAACCTGTGCTGTATGTCGAGTTCCGTAAAGACGGCACTCCAATCGATCCAGGCCCATGGTGGGCCGCAAATGAAGGCGAGAAGGTTCGCGGATGATGCGCAAGACTTCAGTAATCCTCCTCAGCGCCGCCACCGGTGCGGCGCTGACGCTGTTCGTGACCCAGCCGCGCGCGGTGTTCATGGGCTCCAGCGCGCGAGCCGCCACCGCGGACACCTATCGCCAGCTCAACCTGTTCGGCGACGTCTTCGAGCGCGTGCGCTCCGACTATGTCGAGAAGCCCGACGACACCAAGCTGATCGAATCCGCCATCAGCGGCATGCTCACCGGCCTCGATCCGCATTCGAGCTACATGGACGCCAAGAGCTTCCGCGACATGCAGGTGCAGACCCGCGGCGAGTTCGGCGGCCTCGGCATCGAGGTCACGATGGAAGACGGCCTGATCAAGGTGGTCTCGCCGATCGACGACACGCCGGCCTCGCGCGCCGGCATCATGGCCAACGACATCATCACCAATCTCGACGACGAGGCGGTGCAGGGCCTGACCCTGAACCAGGCGGTCGAGAAGATGCGCGGCCCCGTCAACACCAAGATCAAGCTCAAGATCATCCGCAAGGGCCAGGACAATCCGCTCGACGTGACGCTGGTGCGCGACAACATCCGCGTCCGCTCGGTGCGAGCGCGTGTCGAGCAGGACGACATCGGCTATATCCGCATCACCACCTTCAACGAGCAGACCACCGAAGGGCTGAAGCGTGAGGTCGGTAACCTCACGAACCAGATCGGCGGCGACAAGCTCAAGGGCTTCATCATCGACCTCCGCAACAATCCGGGCGGCTTGCTCGAGGAAGCGGTCACCGTCTCGGACTCCTTCCTCGAGAAGGGCGAGATCGTCTCGACCCGCGGCCGCAATGCCGAGGAGACCCAGCGCCGCACCGCACATGCTGGCGACCTGACCAAGGGCAAGCCGGTCATCGTGCTGGTCAATGGCGGCTCGGCCTCGGCGTCGGAAATCGTCGCCGGCGCGCTGCAGGACCACAAGCGCGCGACCATCGTCGGCACGCGCTCGTTCGGCAAGGGCTCGGTGCAGACCATCATTCCGCTCGGTAGCGGCAACGGCGCGCTGCGGCTGACCACCGCGCGCTATTACACGCCGTCGGGCAAGTCGATCCAGGCCAAGGGGATCGTGCCCGACATCGAGGTGCTGCAGGACGTGCCGGACGAATTGAAGTCGCGCACCGACACCAAGGGCGAGGCTTCGCTGCGCGGCCATCTCAAGAACGACGGCGACGAGAAGACCGGCTCGCAATCCTACGTCCCGCCGGACGCCAAGGACGACAAGGCGCTCAAGCTCGCCGGCGACCTGCTCCACGGGATCAAGAACAGCGCCTCCGCCGCGCCGACCCCGGGCGGCGACACCAAGGCCACAGCCGACAAGCCGAAAGCGGCGAACTAAGTCGGCGCCACGCGCTATCTCACGAAAGGGCGGCTTCCTGAAGCCGCCCTTTTTGCTAGGAACTCCGTGGTCCCCGGCCTCTCCCGGCCTGCCGCCGCTTGACCGCGGCGTGGTATCGTCGGCACGAGTGATTCGGGATCGCGCATGACTGAGACGGCCGATGATCTGAGCGCCCCGCTCGGACAGGACAAGCCGCGCCGGAAACGCCGGCTGCGGCTGCCGTTCACCGCCATGCAGCTGCTGGCCGTCCTGCTCGGCCTGTTCCTGGTTACCTTTGCCGGCTTCGCCATCTTCAACAACGATCCGCTCGGCGGCGAGCCGATGGCCAGGCTCGCGATCCGCGCTCCCACTGCCACGGACGAGAAGCCGGCCGCATCCGGCCACGGCGCAGAGAGCAAGTCGGACGCCAAGCACGAGACCAAGGAAGCGCCGAAGCAGGCCGCCCCCGGCGAGCAGAAGACCATCACCATGATCGACGGCTCCACCGGCGCCCGCCACGACGTGGTGATCGGTAGCGGCGATGCTGCGGACAAGGGTGATGCCTCCGCCCCGCCGTTCGTCATGGCCGGGATCAACCCGAAGCTGCTGGAGAAATCACGCTACGGCATGATCCCGGTGGTTGCCGACGGGCTGAGGCCGTTCAACGTCTATGCAGCCGATGCCGACCGCGCCAAGGCCGCCAAGATGCCGGTGGTCGCGATCGTGATCGGCGGCCTCGGCGTCGGCGCCGCCAAAACCCTGGATGCCATCATGAAGCTGCCGCCGGCGGTGACGCTGGCCTTCACGCCCTACGGATCCGATCCCGGCAAGCTCGCCGAGCGGGCGCGGGCGCAGCGCCACGAGATCTTCCTTCAGATCCCGATGGAGCCCTACGATTTCCCCGACAACGATCCGGGGCCGCAGACGCTCTTGACCTCGCTCAGCCCCGACCAGAACATGGACCGCCTGTACTGGCATCTCAGCCGGATGCAGGGCTATGCCGGCCTCACCAATTTCATGGGCGCCCGCTTCATTGCGACCGAGCCGGCGATGCAGCCGATCATCCGCGAGGCGGCCAAGCGCGGCCTCGGCTTCTTCGACGACGGCTCCTCGCCGCGCAGCATTGCGCCCCAGGCGGCAGCCAACCAGGCCGTGCCGTTCGGCAAGGGCGATATCGCCATCGATGCGGTGCCGACGGGGACCGAGATCGACCGCGCCCTCAACAAGCTGGAATCGACGGCGCGCGAGCGCGGCATCGCCGTCGGCACGGCCTCCGCCCTGCCCGTCTCGATCGAGCGCGTCAGCGCCTGGACCAAGACATTGGGCGACCGAGGTATCCTTTTGGTGCCATTGACAACCGCGATGCTGAAATCAAAATCCAGCTAAATCAACGAATTGGTTCGGCACGGGTCTCGCGGGGCCGGCATGCCTTCCAAAAAAGCAGGCAAGAGGTCTGGCGGAATGGCGCGTTACGAGGATCTGCCCTACCGGACCTGTGTCGGTGTGATGCTGATCAATCCAAAGGGACTGGTGTTCATCGGCCGCCGCGCCGGCGGTATCGAGCATGTCGACGACACCCATGTCTGGCAGATGCCGCAGGGCGGGGTCGATCCCGGCGAGGACACCTGGGAAGCGGCCAAGCGCGAGCTCTACGAGGAGACCAGCGTGCGCTCGGTCGAGCGGCTCGGCGAAGTCCCGGACTGGCTCACTTACGACATTCCACGCACGGTCGCCGGGCGCGCCTGGAAGGGCCGCTACCGCGGCCAGCGCCAGAAATGGTACGCGGTGCGCTTCACCGGCAAGGACAGCGAGATCAACGTCGCGAATCCCGGCGGCGGCGGCCACAAGGCGGAATTCGTGAGCTGGCGCTGGGAGTCGATGCAGAATCTCCCCAACTTGATCATCCCGTTCAAGCGCCCGGTCTACGAGCGCGTCGTGAAGGAATTTTCCGCGCTGGCGGAGGATTGACCTCCTCCGTCATTCCGGGGCACGCGAAGCGTGAACCCGGAATCTCGAGGTTCCGGGTTCGATGCTGCGCATCGCCCCGGAACGACGACGGAGAGCGAAAATATATGACCGATCATGAAAAGCCCTACCGCCCGAACGTGGGCATCGCCCTGTTCAACGCCGACGGCCGCGTGCTGATCGGCCACCGCTTCAAGGGCGATGGTCCCGAGATCATCCTGCCGGGGCTCGACTGGCAGATGCCGCAGGGCGGTGTCGACGAGGGCGAGAACCTGCGCGATGCGGCGATGCGCGAGCTCTGGGAGGAGACCAACGTCGTCAGCGCCGAATTCCTCGGCGAGACGGATTGGTTCACCTACGAATTCCCGCCTTACGACGGACCGCAGACGCATCGCCTGGCGAAGTTTCGCGGCCAGCGCCAAAAATGGTTCGCGCTGCGCTTCACCGGCCAGGACGACGAGATCGATCCGCTGACGCCGCGCAACGGCCAGCCCGCGGAGTTCGACGCCTGGCGCTGGGAGCGCCTCGACCGTGTCGCCGACCTCGTGGTGCCGTTCCGCCGCGAGGTCTACCGCGCCGTGGCGCGAGAGTTTGCGGCCTTCGCAAACTGAAGCCGCGAAAACAACCCTATGCACAGTAGCGTGGGGATTGAAATAGTTGGAGAATTTCGTCGGAAAATTCCGGTAGGCTACCGCATGTGGCCAGTTGCGCCAGCTGAGCGCGCGCTCCCGCTCCGTCTCAAGTGGCACAATGAACGGGGGCATCTCAACTTGGAAAAATGAGACACGTCGTTGTGCCATGAGCGAGCAGTCGACCCTTGCTGTCCGTGACCCGTCCTTCAGCCGTACCGACGCGGCGTCCACAGTTTAGAACCACTCCCTCCGCCCTGATCTGGCCAGTATCCGGCGTGATTGGACGCACGAGGGAAATCTTGAACTCGAGCGTCGTCTGGCTCACGCCTTTGTCCAGCATCGACTGGATGGCCAACCCCATGCAACTATCAAGCAGCGTAGCCGTCAGGCCGCCGTGCACCGTGCCGGCTGGGTTCAGATGGGCGTAAGTCGGAATGAGTGTAACGACAACACGACCGTGCGCAGCTTCGTTCACGTCGTAGCCCAAGGTTTGTGCGATTGTGTTGAGAGGCAACACACCGCTGGCAAGGCCCTGGACAAACTCCAATCCGCTCATCGTTTTTTGTGTCTCGGCACTCACCGTCCCGAAAGTCTTGACAGACATCTTGTCTCTCCTTCTCCACTCAGCCAACGACTGGCGGCGCCTTGTTCCGGAAAGCCGATGGTGACCGGCCGTAGATCCGACTGAACGCGGCGCTCATGCGTCTTGCGCTCGAAAAGCCGGCGCGCTTAGCGACCAGAGGAATTGAAAGATCGCCTTGGTCGAGGAGACGCTTTGCACGCTGAACGCGAAGTGAAAGCGCTACTTGTAGGGGCGATGCATCGAGGTGCTCGGCGAACACGCGTCCGAGGTGACGTGTCCCTACCCCGAGGCGATCGGCCAGTGCTTCGATATTGCCCCGATCAAGCGCACCGCCTTCGATCAGCGCCAGCGCGCGCTCGACAGTCGTCTTTGTGCCCTTCCACGCTGGACAGAACGGGGCCGTCTCCGGGCGGCAGCGCAGGCAGGGTCGAAAACCCGCGTGTTCTGCGGAAGCGGCACTGGGATAAAAGTTCACATTCCGCGAGAGCGGTGTTCGTGCCGGGCAGACGGGGCGGCAATACACCCCCGTTGTCTTGACCGCCACAAACACTACCCCGTCCCACGCCGGGTCGCGCCGCCGAAATGCTTCATATTGTGCCGCGAAATCGAGCATCCGATCGCTATAGTGACCATTACTCCGGGTGGCGAGCTATTCTCGAAGATCAGGTCCGAAAACGACCGCAGCCAATGCCGCTGCTGGACCGATAGCTCGCAGAGCGCCGCGTCGCGGCTCCTTCCACGAGATTGTGCGGAGTGCCGCAGTCGACCAAGCGCCGCAACACCGGCGTCTACAGAACGTCGCTCCGCATGCAGGCAATTCCAGCGATCGCGCCACACGATTCAGAGACCATCGAACTTCATCCACGGATGATACGCCGAGCACCAGGAAGCAATGCCCGTTCGGGCCGAGCGCGATCGAACGGAATCTGGCCGCGAGCCCGAACATGTTCCCGATCCGAACCTTTGCGGCATCGCGCACGATCGGAAAATCCTTCGAGGCGAATGGCCGCTCGGTCATGGCATCGTGGCGCACCCAAGGCTGTGGCGGCATCGGCGGCTTGGCGGAACGTAGATGACGCGCAACAAAGTTTCAGCGCCCGCCACTTTCGTGACGAGCGCTGAATCTGTTCAGGAATTTCAGGCCTGAGCCCCGGAGCGGTGCCCCGGGGCTTAATGCATGGCCGTGGAGCTGAGCTGCTGCTGGATGCTCTTGAAATGGTCGAGCCGCGCGATGGCCTGATCGAGCTCGTCGCCTTCGTGCTCCTTCAGTCCCTCTTCCATTTCCGCGATCGTCTCGGCGAACTGTGCACGATCGAGCTCGTCCAGCGAGGTCGCGACGTCCGCGAGCACGGTCAGGCCCTTCTCGGAGACTTCGGCGAGGCCGCCGAGCACGATGACCTTCTCGTGCCGGCCGCCGGTGGTGACGGTGAGAATGCCCGGGCGGATCGCAGCGACGACCGGCGCGTGTCCGGCCAGCACGCCGAAATCACCCTCGACGCCTGGGATGTCGACCTGATCGACCTCACCCGAGAAGGCGAGCTTTTCCGGGGAGACGAGATCGAAGTGGAAGGTGGCCATGGGAAACCTGCGAGTAGCGAGTGGCGGATAGCGAGTGGCGGTCGGGAGCAGCTTCTATTCGCTACTCCCCATTCGCCATTCGCCTCTTAGGCGGCTTCCGCCGCCAGCTTCTTGCCCTTCTCGACGGCTTCTTCGATGGTGCCGACCATGTAGAAGGCGGCTTCCGGCAGGTGGTCGTACTTGCCTTCGACCAGGCCCTTGAAGCCCTTGATGGTGTCGGCGAGCTCGACGAACTTGCCGGGCGAACCCGTGAAGATCTCGGCGACGTGGAACGGCTGCGACAGGAAGCGCTCGATCTTGCGGGCGCGGGCCACCGTCAGCTTGTCCTCTTCCGAAAGCTCGTCCATGCCGAGAATGGCGATGATGTCCTGAAGCGACTTGTAGCGCTGCAGCACCTGCTGGACCTGACGGGCGACGGCGTAGTGCTCCTCGCCGACGACCAGCGGGGAGAGCATGCGCGAGGTCGAGTCGAGCGGGTCCACCGCCGGATAGATGCCCTTTTCCGAGATCGCGCGCGACAGCACCGTGGTGGCGTCCAAGTGCGCGAACGAGGTCGCGGGCGCCGGGTCGGTCAAGTCGTCGGCCGGCACGTAGATGGCCTGCACCGAGGTGATCGACCCCTTCTGCGTGGTGGTGATGCGCTCCTGCAGCGCGCCCATGTCGGTCGCGAGCGTCGGCTGATAACCCACCGCCGAAGGAATACGGCCGAGCAGCGCCGACACTTCCGAACCCGCTTGCGTGAAGCGGAAGATGTTGTCGACGAAGAACAGCACGTCCTGGCCCTGGTCGCGGAAGTGCTCGGCGACGGTCAGACCGGTCAGGCCGACGCGGGCGCGGGCGCCCGGCGGCTCGTTCATCTGACCGAACACCAGCGCGCACTTCGACTTCACGCTCGGATCTGGATTGTGCGGATCGGCGTTGACCTTGGACTCGATGAACTCGTGATAGAGGTCGTTGCCCTCGCGGGTACGCTCGCCGACGCCGGCGAACACGGAGTAACCGCCGTGCGCCTTGGCGACGTTGTTGATCAGCTCCTGAATCAGCACGGTCTTGCCGACGCCGGCGCCGCCGAACAGGCCGATCTTGCCGCCCTTCGCATACGGAGCGAGCAGATCGACGACCTTGATGCCGGTGACGAGAATTTCGGCTTCGGTCGACTGGTCGGTATAGGTCGGCGCTTCCTGGTGGATGGCGCGGGTGCCTTCCGACTTGATCGGGCCGGCCTCGTCGATCGGCTCGCCGATGACGTTCATGATGCGGCCCAGCGTACCGTCACCCACGGGAACCGAAATCGGCTGACCGGTGTCGGTCACTTCCTGGCCGCGCACCAGACCTTCGGTGGCGTCCATCGCGATGGTGCGGACGGTCGACTCACCGAGATGCTGCGCGACTTCCAGCACCAGGCGGTTGTTGCCGTTCTTGGTCTCCAGCGAGTTGAGAATGGCCGGGAGGTGGCCTTGGAACTGCACGTCGACGACGGCGCCCATGACCTGGGTAACGCGACCGATCTGTGTGGCTGCTGTAGCCATTTACTGTCTCCTTCGATCCGAATTTCGTGTCCGGTCAGACTGCTTCTGCACCGGAGATGATTTCGATGAGTTCCTTGGTGATCTGCGCCTGACGCGTACGGTTGTAGACCAGCGTCTGCTTGCGGATCATTTCGCCGGCGTTGCGGGTGGCGTTGTCCATCGCCGACATCTGCGCGCCGTAGAACGAAGCGTTGTTCTCGAGCAGGGCGCGGAAGATCTGCACCGCGAGATTACGCGGCAACAGGCGCGTGAGGATCTCGTCC
The DNA here is from genome assembly GCF_025200925.1 of Bradyrhizobium sp. CB1015. Classification (GTDB taxonomy): domain Bacteria; phylum Pseudomonadota; class Alphaproteobacteria; order Rhizobiales; family Xanthobacteraceae; genus Bradyrhizobium. The sequence continues at coordinate 139,076 of NZ_CP104174.1, forward strand.
TCCTCCGGCTCATATTCGTAAGAGGTCGCGCTGCCGTTCGCAGCGCCTTCCTCGACAACCAGCGGAATGATCTGCTGAGCGGTCGGGACCTGTGCGATCACCGACTTGAATTGCGAATAGAACAGCGTGCAGACGTCGAACTCGCCGTTGTCGAACCGGGCCAGCACTTTCTTGGCGATGTCCTCGGCGTTGACGAAGCCGAGCTGGCGCACGCTGCGCAGGTCGAGATGCTCGACGATCTGCTTGTCGAACTGGCGGCGGAGCTGCTCGTAACCCTTGCGGCCGACGCAGAAGAATTTCACTTCCTTGCCCTGCGCGATCAGCGCCAGGGCGCGCTCGCGGGCGAGACGCACGATCGAGGAGTTGAAGGCGCCGGACAGGCCGCGCTCGCCGGTGCAGACCAGCAGCAGGTGAACCTGATCGCGGCCGGTCCCGGCCAGCAATGCCGGCGCGCCGGGCGAGCCTGCAGCGGCGCTGGCGATGTTGGAGATCACCGCGCTCATCTTGTCGGCATAGGGACGCGCGGCTTCCGCCGCGGTCTGCGCGCGGCGCAGCTTCGAGGCCGCGACCATCTGCATGGCCTTGGTGATCTTTTGCGTCGCCTTGGTGGAGGCGATGCGGACGCGCATGTCTTTAAGTGACGCCATTCTTCGTCCCCGACGGTTCGATCCTTGCGATCAAGCCGCTAGCCTATCCCAGTCGTCATGCCCGGGCTTGTCCCGGGCATCCACGTGCCGCCTTACACGCCGAGAGACGTGGATGGCCGGGACTTCAGTTGCGAAGACGCGCTTCGCGCTTCAGCCCGGCCATGACGGTTCCTTGTTAAGCGAAGCTCTTCGCGAAGCCTTCGACCACCGACTTCAGCTTGCCGGCACTGTCGTCGGAGAGATCGCGGCTGTCGCGGATCGCGTTGAGGATGTCGGCGTGCTTGCCGCGCAGCAGCGAGAGCAGGCCGTCCTCGAACGCGCGCACCTTGTTGAGCGGGAGCGGATCGAGATAGCCGTTGGTGCCGGCCCAGATCACGCAAACCTGCTCTTCCATCTTCAGCGGCGAGAACTGCGGCTGCTTCAGGAGCTCGGTGAGGCGCGAGCCGCGGTTGAGCAGGCGCTGGGTCGAGGCGTCGAGGTCGGAGCCGAACTGCGCGAACGCCGCCATTTCGCGGTACTGCGCGAGCTCACCCTTGATCTTGCCGGCGACCTTCTTGGTGGCCTTGGTCTGCGCGGACGAACCCACGCGCGACACCGACAGACCGACGTTCACCGCGGGACGGATGCCTTGGAAGAACAGGTCGGTTTCCAGGAAGATCTGGCCGTCGGTGATCGAGATGACGTTGGTCGGGATGTAGGCCGACACGTCGTTGGCCTGGGTTTCGATCACAGGCAGCGCCGTCAGCGAGCCCGAGCCCTGGTCCTTGTTCAGCTTCGCCGCGCGCTCGAGCAGGCGAGAGTGCAGATAGAACACGTCGCCCGGATAGGCTTCGCGGCCCGGCGGGCGGCGCAGCAGCAGCGACATCTGGCGGTAGGCGACGGCCTGCTTGGACAGGTCGTCATAGATGATGACCGCGTGCATGCCGTTGTCGCGGAAATACTCGCCCATGGTGCAGCCGGTGAAGGGAGCGATGTACTGCATCGGCGCCGGATCGGAGGCGGTGGCGGCGACGACGATCGAATATTCGAGCGCGCCCTGCTCTTCCAGCACCTTCACGAACTGCGCGACGGTCGAACGCTTCTGGCCGACCGCGACGTAGACGCAGTACAGCTTGATGTTCTCGTCCGGCTGCGCGTTGAGCGGCTTCTGGTTCAGGATGGTGTCGAGCGCGATCGCGGTCTTGCCGGTCTGGCGGTCGCCGATGATCAGCTCGCGCTGGCCGCGTCCGATCGGGATCAGGGCGTCGATGGCCTTGAGGCCGGTCGCCATCGGCTCGCTCACCGACTTGCGCGGAATGATGCCAGGCGCCTTGACGTCGACGCGCATGCGCTTGTCGGCCTGGATCGGGCCCTTGCCGTCGATGGGATTGCCGAGCGCGTCGACGACGCGGCCGAGCAGGCCCTTGCCGACCGGCGCGTCCACGATGGCGCGGGTGCGCTTGACGGTCTGGCCTTCCTTGATCTCGCGGTCGGCACCGAAAATAACGACACCGACGTTGTCGGTCTCGAGGTTCAGCGCCATGCCGCGGGTGCCGTTCTCGAACTCGACCATTTCACCGGCCTGGACGTTGTCCAGACCGTAAACGCGGGCGATACCGTCGCCGACGGACAGCACCTGTCCGACTTCGGAGACTTCAGCTTCCTGGCCGAAATTCTTGATCTGGTCCTTGAGGATCGCGGAAATTTCCGCGGCGCGGATGTCCATCAGCCTGCCTCTTTCATCGCGTGCTTGATCGAATTGAGTTTGGTGCGAAGCGAACCATCCACCATGCGGCTGCCCAGCTTGACGACGAGGCCACCGATGATCGAGGGATCGACCTTCACGTTCAGCGCGACATCCTTGCCGGTCACCGATTTCAGGGCGACCTTGAGGGCATCGAGATTCTTGTCCGAGAGCGCTTCCGCCACGGTGACGTCGGCCGTCGTCTCGCCCTTGAACCTGGCGACGAGCGCGCGGTAGGCGCGGATGACGTCGGCCACCGCGAACAGGCGGCGGTTGGCCGTCAGCACTTTCAGGAAGTTGGCGGCGATGCCGGCGATGCCGGCCTTGTCCAGCACGGCCGAGAGGGCCTTGGACTGGGCGTCGGCCGCGAACACCGGGCTGCGGACCAGGCGCTTCAGATCGGCGCTCTCGTTCAGCAAGGCATCGAATTTGTCGAGATCGGCTTTGACCGCGTCGACCACGTTCTGGTCGCGGGCCAGTTCAAACAAGGCCGTTGCATAACGGCCGGACACACCTGAAACGGACGTATCTTCTGCAGCCACAGACGCGCTCTTTTTGCTGTCAAACTCGCAAGGGAAAAACCGTCGCCACGAAGCGGCGCCTAGCGATCCAAGCCCTTGGAATTCAAGCGGGACTTCGATTTTCGACCAGCACGGGAGGTGCCGGGCTCGTTAAAATCGCGGCTTTGCTAACATAGCAGGCGCGCAGGTGCAACATGACGCCAAATTAAAGGCATGAGGTTCTGTCGCCAGTTCGTCGCAGCCTCGCAACACATCGCGCACGGAGGGGCGGCCGAGGCGGCGACCTGCCACTTCACGGAAATTGGCGCCGGCCCTGCCGCGGCACCCTTCACTGGTTCCTGCCCCCAGCGCATAGCGGCCATGAACACGGATCGCTGAGGCGTGAATCCGTCCCCGCTAGTTCCACGCGCCGAATACTTATCGAATTCTAAACGCTCGCAGCGATGACTTCGCTTTACAGTATTCGCGAGTAATCAATAGGTTAATAAATCGTTAATGCCGAAGATTACGGAACATCGGCCGAATATCGCGCGACGGTAACAAGATATTTCATGTCGACACATACCGGATTTACTGCCCAATTCACGCCTCATTAGGAATCGAAACGCCAACCCGCTCACAAACTGATGGGGGCTCCACTTGCCACAAATGTGGCAATACTAGCTTAGGGACCATTAAATGCTGTCTTTGAAGACGCTGGGCTTTGTGACCCGGCCGCGCACGGCGATTGCTTTCGTCGCCGCAACTCTGATCGTCGGTGGAACTGCCACCGAGGCTTCGGCCAAATCCCGGCATCACCGGCATCACCACCGCCACCACACCCAGACCGAGGCCAACGCGACCTCCGATTGGCGCAATGCCAATGCGTCGATGACGCCGACCTCCGGCACGGGCCACAGCTTCTCCGGCATGGCCTCCTATTACGGCAACGAGTCCGGCAGCCGGACCGCCTCGGGCCAGCGCTTCAACCAGAACGCCATGACCGCGGCGCACCGTTCGCTGCCGTTCGGCACCAGGCTGCGCGTCACCCACCGCGGCCAGAGCGTGGTCGTCACCATCAACGACCGCGGCCCGTTCATTCGCGGCCGTGTCCTCGACCTCTCCACGGGTGCAGCCCGCGCCATCGGCCTCACCGGTGCCGGCGTCGGCCGCGTCACCGCGGAAGTCGTCTCCTAAGGCGCGACGAGCGCCCGAGCGAACGCGCAGTTTTCATCAGTTTTCTGCGCACGAGAAACAAGCCCGCGGTCTTGGGGGACCGCGGGCTTTTCTTGTGGTCGTAGCCCGGATGGAGCGGCAGCGAAATCCGGGTCCGCGCGCTACGGATCGGCTTGTCCCGGATTGCGCTGCGCTCCATCCGGGCTACAGGCTTTTTGTTGGCCGTCACCGCCCTCGTGTCCCGGACAAGCTCCAACGCGCGAGCGTTGCGGCGCAGAGCCGGGACCCAGGAGCTATGAGTTCCTTCGCGAGATGGGCCCCGGCTCTGCAGCGCAGCGCTAAAGGGCGCTGCACTGCGTCCGGGGCACGAGAGGGGAGAGCGTCGTTATAAAAAGCTCTGCGGATCGACGTCGACTTCGAGCTTGAGATTGCCTGTCGGCTTCGGGCAGACCGCGAGCCAGTTGCGTAAATAGTCCGAGAGATCGAAACCGCGCGCCGATTTCACCAGGATGCGGAAGCGGTAGCGGCCCTTGATGACGGCGAGCGGCGCTTCGGCGGGGCCGAGCACCACGACGCGCTCGTCGCGCGGCGCGAGCGCGACGAGCTTGCGGCCAAAGCCTTCGGCGCCCGGGCGGTCGCCGGCGGAGATGATCAGGCTGGCGAGCCGGCCGAACGGCGGATAGAGCGTCTTCTCGCGCAGCTCGATCTCGCTGTCGTAGAAGGCCTCGCGGTCGCAGGCGATCAAGGCCCGCATCACGGGATGATCGGGCTGGTGGGTCTGGAGATAGCCGACGCCGCGGCCCTGCTCGCGGCCGGCGCGGCCGATCACCTGGTTGAGCAATTGCCAGGTGCGCTCGGCCGCACGCGGGTCGCCGTTGGAGAGGCCAAGATCGGCATCGACCACGCCGACCAGATTGAGCCGCGGGAAGTTGTGACCTTTGGCCACGAGCTGCGTGCCGATGATGATGTCGACGCGGCCCTCCGCGATCTCGGCGAGCTCGCTTCGCATCGTCTCGATCGAGGTGATGAGATCGCTCGACAGCACCATGGTGCGGGCTTGCGGGAACAGCGCCGCCGCCTCCTCCTGCAGGCGCTCGACGCCGGGGCCGACCGCGACCAGCGATTCCTCGGCCGAGCAGTTCGGGCAGATGTGCGGGCGCGGCATCGAGAAGCCGCAATGGTGGCAGACCAGGCGCTGGCGAAAGCGGTGATCGACCAGCCAGGCGTCGCAGATGGTGCAGGCGAAGCGATGGCCGCAGGCACGGCACAAGGTCAGCGGCGCATAGCCGCGGCGGTTGAGGAACAACAGCGCCTGCTCGCGTCGCTCGATCGCGATCCTGATCTCGCCGGCAAGCCGCGGCGAGATGAAGCGGCCGCGCGCGGGCGGCTCGCGGCGCAGGTCGATGGCCTCGATATGCGGCATGTGCTGGCCGCCGAAGCGCGAGGGCAGCGCGATGCGCTGATAGCGGTTCTTGCGCGCATTGACCTCGGACTCCACCGACGGCGTCGCGGAGGCCAGCACGACCGGAATCTTGGCGATATGCCCGCGCACCACCGCCATGTCGCGGGCGTGGTAATGCACGCCGTCGTCCTGCTTGTAGGCCTGGTCGTGCTCTTCATCGACGACGATGAGGCCGAGATTGGCATAGGGCAGAAACAGCGCCGAGCGCGCGCCGACCACGACCGGCGCCGAACCTTCGGAGATCGCGGCCCAATTGCGCGCGCGGGTGCGCGGGGTCAGCTCGGAATGCCATTCGATCGGCCGCACGCCAAAGCGCTGCGCGAAACGGTCGAGGAACTGGCCGGTGAGCGCGATCTCCGGCATCAGGATCAGCGCCTGCTTGCCGCGACGGATCACCTCGGCGACGGCCTCGAAATAGACCTCGGTCTTGCCCGAGCCGGTGACGCCGTCGAGCAGCGCGACGTGGAAGGTGCCGTTGGCCGCGAGCGCGCGCATCGCATCCACACCGGCACGCTGCAGCGGCGAAAAATCCGGCCGGCCGAATTCCGGATCGGGCGCCGGCGGCGGAGGCGGCGGCGGCATCGGCTCCACCGTGAGCGTGCCTTCATCGACGAGGCCGTCGATCACGCCCGAGGAGACGCCGGCCTCCTTGGCCGCCTCGGACTTGCCGTGCAGCAGCCGGTCCGACAGCACCGCGATCACGCGCTGGCGCGCCGGCGTCAGACGCTTCGGAGGCTCGCCGGTCAGGCGCACGCCGGCGCGCACCCGCTCCGGGCCGAGAGTCTCGCCCATGCGCAGGCACATGCGCAGCACCATGCCGCGCGGGCTCAGCGTGTAATTGGCGACCCAGTCGACCACCGAGCGCAGCTCGGGCTTGAGCGGCGGGATGTCGAGCTTCTCGCTGACCTCCTTGAGGCGGTTATGCAGGCGCGGATCGGGATTGGCGTTCTCGCCCCAGACCACGGCCAGCACCTCGCGCGGACCGAGCGGCACACCGACGAGATCGCCCGCCTTCAGCTCCATGCCGCGCGGCACCTTGTAGGAATAGGTCTGGTCGAGCGCGACGGGCACCAGCACGTCGACCATGCGGGTCGCGGTGGCGGGGGCGGTGTTGTTGCGCGGCGATTGGTCCATGAGCCGGGAATCGGAACCTTGAGGCGTTGAGGCTAGCGCCGCGCGGCGGCCTTAGCGAACGATAAACCAGTGTGATGCGATATACTGTGCGGAATCACCACGTCCAGAGCGCATGAGCAAAGCGGCCGCCCCACAAATCGAGCTCGCCAGCGCCGATCCCTCGATCGCGCAGGAGATGGCGCGCTGGCTGGCGCATCTCGGCGCCGAGCGGCGACTGTCGCCGAAGACGCTGGAGGCCTATGGCCGCGACTTGCGGCAATGCCTGGACTTCCTCAGCAATCATTGGGGCGAGCGCGTCACGCTCAAGCGCTTCGCCGCGCTGGAGGCGACCGACGTGCGCGCCTTCATGGCGATGCGCCGGGCCGACGACATTGCCGGCCGCAGCCTGATGCGCGCGCTGGCGGGCCTGCGCTCGTTCGGACGTTTTCTGGAGCGCGAGGGCAAAGGCAAGGTCGGCGCGTTGTCGGCGATCCGCGCGCCGAAGGTGGCGAAGAGCTTGCCGAAGCCGCTGCCGATGGCATCGGCCAAACGTCTTGCCGATGCCGACGAGCGCGCCGGCGAGGAACGCGAGACGTGGATCCTGGCCCGCGATGCCGCGGTGATGGCCCTGCTCTACGGCTCGGGCCTGCGCATCTCCGAAGCGCTCTCCCTGAAGCGCCGCGAGGTGCCGCGTCCCGGCGAGGGCGACGTGCTGGTCGTCACCGGCAAGGGCAACAAGACCCGCATGGTGCCGGTGCTGCAAAACGTGCTTGCGCTGATTCAAGAGTACGTCGCGATCTGTCCCTATCCGCTGCCGGCGGAGGGGCCGATCTTCGTCGGCGCACGCGGCGGCCCCTTGAGCCCGCGCATCATCCAGCTTGCGATGGAGCGGCTGCGCGGCGCGCTTGGGCTGCCCGACAGCGCCACGCCGCACGCGCTCCGGCATTCCTTCGCCACGCATCTGCTCTCGCGCGGCGGCGATCTGCGCGCCATCCAGGAATTGCTCGGCCATTCCTCGCTGTCGACGACGCAGGTCTATACCGGCATCGATTCCGAGCGGCTGCTCGAGGTCTATGCGAGCGCGCATCCACGGCGCTGAATTGCCGCTGAATTCTGACATGAAGCTGTCATAGCGGTCAGGCCTCTTGCGCAGGCCGCGCGGTTCGGTCAATCGTTGCGGCACCGAAGCGGAGTGGAATCATGAGCGCACATGAAAGCATGGAGCATGCCGAGCACGCCGAACACGCGTCCGGCTCGAACAAGAAGATCGCCCTTCTGATCGCCGTGCTGGCGCTGTTCCTTGCGATTTCCGAGACGCTCGGCAAGGGCGCTCAGACCGAATCGATCAGCAAGAACGTCGAAGCCGCCAATCTCTGGGCGTTCTTCCAGGCCAAGAGCATCCGCCGCACGGTGGTGGTGACCGCGGCGGAGCAGGGCAAGCTGACACTGGCCGCCACGGCCGAGGCGCAGAAGCCCGCCGTGCAGAAGCAGATCGACGACTGGACCAAGACCGCGCAGCGCTACCGCTCCGAGCCGGAGACCGGCGAAGGCACCGAGCAGCTTGCGGAGAAGGCCAAGCATGCCGAGCACGATCGGGACGAGGCGACCGCGAAGTACCACCATTTCGAGCTGGCCTCGGCCGCCTTCCAGATCGGCATCGTGCTGGCCTCGGCCACCATCATCACCGGCATGCTGGCGCTCGCCTATGTCAGCGGCGTGCTGACGATCGCCGGCCTGATCATGACCGCGCTCGGCCTGTGGTGGCCGCATCTGTTGCATTTGCATTAGTCGGTGCAACAACGTCTCACTTACTCCGTCATCCTGAGGCGCGAGGCTCGCGATGCAACGCATCGCGCGCGGAGCCTCGAAGGATGAACGGCCGAGCTGCAGCCGCGCGGATAGAGCCGGGCCGTCGCCCTTCGAGGGCCGCTGAAGAAGCGGCCGCCTCAGGGTGACGGTGTGAGATGATTGTGCCGGCACTCACCGCGCCTGATGCACGCTCTTCCTGAAGCGCTGGATCAGACGCAACGTGCGTGACGACCAGCCCTCGCCGTCGCCGGCGATCAATTCGCGGATGCGGCGCTTGATCGGGTCGACCAGCGCGGCGGCCTTGGCGCGGACCTTCAGCACCAGAGCGTAGATCCGCTCGAACCAGCGCATCTCCAGAAGCTTGTCGCGCGTGACGTCGAACACGAAGGCGGTGACGCCGACGCCGACGAGCTTTGCGAACACGATCGTGAAGACGGCGCTGGTCCAGTATTCGTGCGCGAGCAGCCACAGGCCGACCAGCTTGAGCGGAAACAGCGGAATGACGGGGACCGCGAACACGATCAGCGTCATGGCCGGCGACAGCGCATCGACGCGCTCCGTCAGCCATTGCTTGAAGCGCGCAAGCGGGATGGCCGCGACGACCTTGGCAACGATCGGCTCGAGATGGTCCCACAGCCAGGCTTCGATCAGAAAGACGATCGCAAGCAGGACCCAGAGCGGTTGAAGAAGGCGGCGCAGCATGTGTTTCCCGCCCGGTTCGGCGCTGGGCGCTTCGCTACATATGGATGGCCCGCTTGCCGACCGCAAGCGCGGCTTCCTTGACGGCCTCCGAGCGGGTCGGATGGGCGTGGCAGGTGCGCGCGAGATCTTCCGCACTGCCGCCAAATTCCATGAGAACACACGCTTCATGGATCATTTCGCCGGCTTCGCGGCCGATAATGTGCACGCCGAGCACGCGATCGGTCTTCGCATCTGCGAGAATCTTCACAAAGCCGTCGGTGGTCTGGTTGACCTTGGAGCGGCCGTTGGCGGTGAACGGAAATTTCCCGACGGTATAAGCCACACCCGCCTGCTTCAGTTCCTCCTCGGTCTTGCCGACGGAGGACACTTCCGGCGTGGTATACACGACGCCGGGGATCACATCGTAATTCACGTGGCCGGCCTGGCCGGCGATGATCTCGGCGACCGCAACGCCTTCATCCTCCGCCTTGTGCGCGAGCATGGGTCCAGCGACGACGTCGCCGATGGCATAGACGCCCTTCAGGCTGGTGGCGAAATGCGGATCGATCTGCACCCGGCCGCGCGCATCGAGCGCGACGCCGGCTTCCTTGAGGCCGAGGCCGTCGGTGTAGGGCACGCGGCCGATGCAGACCAGAACGACGTCGGCTTCGATGGTCTCGGCGGCACCGCCGGAAGCCGGTTCGATTTTCGCGAGCAATGCCTTGCTGTTCACCTCGACGCCGGTCACCTTCGAGCCCAGCTTGAATGCAAATCCCTGCTTTTCAAGGATGCGCTGGAATTGCTTGGCGATCTCGCCGTCCATGCCGGGCAGGATGCGGTCGAGGAATTCAACCACCATGACTTCGGATCCGAGCCGGCGCCACACAGAGCCGAGTTCGAGCCCGATCACGCCGGCGCCAATGACCAGCAATCTGCCTGGCACCTTCTCCAGCGACAGCGCGCCGGTCGAGGACACGATGCGCTTCTCGTCGATCTCGATGCCCTTGAGACGCGCGATGTCGGAGCCGGTGGCGATCACGATGTTCTTGGTCTCGACCACCTGCGACTTGCCGTCGGCGGAGACCTCGACCTTGCCGGCGCCCAAGATCTTGCCGGTGCCCTTGAGCACGTCGATCTTGTTCTTCTTCATCAGGAACTCGACGCCCTTGACGTTGCCGTCGATGCCCTGCTGCTTGAAGTTCATCATCGCGGGCAGATCGAGCTTCGGCGCGGAAACGCTGACGCCCATCTTGGCGAAGGAATGGCCGGCTTCCTCGAACATCTCGGAGGCATGCAGCAGCGCCTTCGACGGCATGCAGCCGACATTGAGGCAGGTGCCGCCGAGGGTTGCGTTCTTTTCGACCACGGCGACTTTCATGCCGAGCTGGCTGGCGCGCACCGCGCAGACATAACCGCCCGGTCCGGTGCCGATGACGACGAGATCGTAGGTAGCCATGAGAGAAAGTCCCGTAAGGTTAGGCGTGATGAGGATGTGTCAGCGTCCGCGCGGCGCGTCAGCGTCCGCCGGACACATCGAGAATGGCTGAGGTGACGTAGGAGGCCTCGTCCGAGATCAGCCAGACGATGGCATTGGCGATTTCGTCGGCGGTGCCGACGCGCTTCATCGGCACCAGATGGGCCAGACGATGGGCGCGGTCGGGCTCGCCACCGGCGGCGTGGATTTCGGTGTCGATCAGGCCGGGACGGATCGCCGCGACGCGGATGCCCTCGCCCCCGACCTCATGGCCGAGGCCGACGGTGAAGGAATCGATCGCGCCCTTGGACGCGGCGTAGTCGACATAGGTGTTGGGCGATCCGAGCCTCGACGCGACCGAGGACAGGTTGACGATGACGCCGCCCTTGCCGCCATGCTTGGTCGACATCCGCTTCACGGCCTCGCGCGCGCAAAGGATGGAGCCGGTGACGTTGACCGCCATCACGCGCTGGATGCGCTCGGCCGACATCTCGTCGACACGCACGCCGCTCTTGCCGACGATGCCGCCATTGTTGACGAGCGCCCCGAGCGTGCCGAACTTGTCGGCCTCCTTGAACAAATTGAGGATGTCGCTTTCCTCGGCGACATCGCATTTCACCGCGATGGCCTTGCCGTTGCTGGCCGCGATCTGCGCGACCACCTCGTCTGCGGCCTTCTTGTTGCTGGCGTACCCGACCACGACGCGATAACCGCGCGCGGCCGCCGCGATCGCGGTCGCCCGCCCGATGCCGCGGCTGCCGCCGGTGATGACAACGACTTTATCCGTCACGCGCGCCTCCATGGTTCGACACGCGCCGTCGCATTAGTCGCGACGGCGCTCGCAAAGCATCAGCGATCAGAGATCGAGCACCAGGCGCGCCGGATCTTCCAGGCTCTCCTTGACGCGGACCAGGAAGGTGACGGCTTCCTTGCCGTCGATGACGCGGTGATCGTAGGACAGCGCCAGATACATCATGGGGCGAACCTCGATCTTGCCGCCGACGACCATCGGCCGCTCCTGGATCTTGTGCATGCCGAGGATGCCGGACTGCGGCGCGTTCAGGATCGGCGTCGACATCAGCGAGCCGTAGATGCCGCCGTTGGTGATGGTGAAGGTGCCGCCCTGCATCTCGTCGATCTTGAGCTGGCCGTCACGGGCGCGGCGACCGAAATCGGCGATGCTCTTCTCGATGTCGGAGATCGACTTGTGGTCGCAGTCGCGCACCACGGGCACGACGAGGCCCTTGTCGGTGCCGACGGCGACGCCGATGTGATAATAGTTCTTGTAGATCAGGTCGCTGCCGTCGATCTCGGCGTTGACGGCAGGGATGTCCTTCAGCGCCTGAACGACGGCCTTGGTGAAGAAGCCCATGAAGCCGAGCTTGGCGCCGTGCTTCTTCTCGAACGCGTCCTTGTAGTGCGCGCGCAGCGCCATGACGTTGGTCATGTCGACCTCGTTGAAGGTCGTGAGCATCGCTGCGGTGTTCTGCACGTCCTTGAGGCGACGCGCGATGGTCTGGCGCAGGCGGGTCATCTTGACGCGCTCTTCGCGGGCGGCGTCATCGGCCGGCGACGGCGCGCGAACCTGCACGGCCGCGGCGGGCTGGTTGACCGGGGTCGGCGCCGAGGCCGCGCGCTCGATTGCGGCCAGCATGTCGCCCTTGGTGACGCGGCCGTCCTTGCCGGAGCCCGGAACGGTCGAGGCGTCGATACCGGTCTCGGCCGACAGCTTGCGCACCGACGGCGCGAGCGGCGCGTCGGCCGGCGGCGCCTTCGCCGCAGCGGGAGCCGGCGCGGGAGCAGCGGCGGCAGCCGCAGGAGCGGCAGCCTTCGCCGGCGCGGCGGCGGGCTTGGCCGCCCCGGCACCTTCGGTGATCTGGCCGAGCAGCGCGCCGACGGCAACGGTCGCACCATCGGCCGCGATGATCTCGCTCAGCGTGCCGGCGGACGGCGCTGGGACTTCGATGGTGACCTTGTCGGTCTCGAGCTCCACCAAGGGCTCGTCGACGGCGACGGGATCGCCGGCCTTCTTGAACCAGCGGCCGATGGTGGCCTCGGTGACGGATTCGCCGAGCGTCGGCACACGAATTTCAGTCATGGTCTCTTCCTTAAGGGATCGCAGGTAGCGGTCATGAATTCAGGTGTCATCGGCCGGCGAAAAGCAGGCCATCCAGCAAGCCGGGACGTTCGCATTCACGTCACGGCTACTGAATGCCCCGCTCCGGTGCGCTGGTTGCGCACAAGGCGGGGCATGACTCAGTTCAAAAAGTTCAGCTCAGTGCTTCGTCCAGGAACGCCTTCAGCTGAGCCTGATGCTTGGACATCAGACCCGTTGCGGTCGCGGCGGAGGCGGCGCGGCCGACATAACGCGGACGCCGGCTCGCGCCGTTCACCTGGTTCAGCACCCATTCCAGATAGGGCTCGATGAAGTGCCAGGCACCCATGTTGCGGGGCTCTTCCTGGCACCACACCATCTCGGCCTTCTTGAAGCGCGACAGCTCGGCCACCAGCGCCTTCAGCGGCACCGGATAGAGCTGCTCGACGCGCATCAGGTAGATGTCGTCGATGCCGCGCTTCTCGCGCTCCTCATAGAGGTCGTAATAGACCTTGCCCGAGCACAGCACGATGCGGCGGATCTTCTCGTCCGGAACGAGCTTGATGGCTTCGTTCGGCAGCATCTGGGCGTCATCGTAGAGGATGCGGTGGAAGGTCGTGCCCTTCGCGAGCTCTTCGAGGCGCGACACCGCCCGCTTGTGACGCAGCAGCGACTTCGGCGTCATCATGATCAGCGGCTTGCGGATCTCGCGATGCAGCTGCCGGCGCAGCACGTGGAAGTAGTTCGCCGGCGTGGTCGGGTAGACCACCTGCATGTTGTCTTCCGCGCACATCTGCAGGTAACGCTCGAGGCGCGCCGAGGAGTGCTCCGGACCCTGGCCCTCATAGCCGTGCGGCAAGAGGCAGACGAGGCCGGACATGCGCAGCCATTTGCGCTCGCCCGAGGAGATGAACTGGTCGAACACGACCTGGGCGCCGTTGGCGAAGTCGCCGAACTGGGCCTCCCACAGCGTCAGTGTGTTCGGCTCGGCGAGCGAATAGCCGTATTCGAAGCCGAGCACGGCTTCTTCCGACAGCAGCGAGTTGATGACCTCGTAGTGGCCCTGCTCGTGGCCGAGATGGTTGAACGGCGTGTAGCGGCTCTCGTCTTCCTGGTCGATCAGGACCGAGTGACGCTGCGAGAAGGTGCCGCGCTCCGAATCCTGTCCGGACAGACGGACGTGATGGTTTTCGTTGAGCAACGAGCAGAACGCCAGCGCCTCGCCCGTCGCCCAGTCGATGCCGGTGCCGGTGTCGATCGCCTTCGAGCGGTTATCGAGGAAACGCTGGATGGTGCGATGAACGCGGAAGCCATCCGGCACCTTGGTGATCTTGCGGCCGATGTCCTTCAGCGTGGCAATGTCGACGCCGGTGACGCCGCGCCGCGCATCCTCTTCCTGGTCGGCGATCTTGAAGCCCGCCCACTTGCCGTCGAGCCAGTCGGCCTTGTTCGGCTTATAGGAGGTGCCGGCCTCGAACTCGGCATCGAGCCGCGAGCGCCAGTCGGCCTTCAGCTTGTCGACCTCGCCCTCGGTGACCACGCCCTCGGCGATCAGGCGCTTGGCATAGAGCGACAGCGTCGAGGGATGGGCCGCGATCCGCTTGTACATGACCGGCTGGGTGAACCCCGGCTCATCGCCCTCATTGTGGCCGTAGCGCCGATAGCACCACATGTCGATGACGACCGGCTTGTGGAACTTCTGCCGGAATTCGGTCGCGACCTTCGCGGCGAACACCACGGCTTCCGGATCGTCGCCGTTGACGTGGAAGATCGGCGCATCGATCATCTTCGCCACATCCGACGGGTAAGGCGAGGAGCGCGAGTAGCGCGGATAGGTGGTGAAGCCGATCTGGTTGTTGACGATGAAGTGCACGGAGCCGCCGGTGCGGTAGCCCTTCAGGTCGGACAGGCCGAAGCACTCCGCGACCACGCCTTGACCCGCGAACGCGGCGTCGCCGTGCATCAGAAGCGGCATCACGGAGATGCGCATGTCCGGGGGATCACCGTGCTGGTCCTGTTTGGCGCGGACCTTGCCGAGCACGACGGGATCGACGATCTCGAGATGCGAGGGGTTGGCGGTCAGTGACAGATGGATGCGGTTGCCGTCGAACTCGCGGTCCGAGGACGCGCCGAGGTGATACTTGACGTCGCCGGAGCCTTCGACCGCGTCGGGATTGGCCGAGCCGCCCTTGAACTCGTGGAACAGCGCGCGGTGCGCCTTGCCCATCACCTGGGTGAGCACGTTGAGACGGCCGCGATGCGGCATGCCGAGCACGATTTCCTTCACGCCGAGATTGCCGCCGCGCTTGATGATCTGCTCGAGCGCGGGGATCAGGGATTCGCCGCCGTCGAGGCCGAAGCGCTTGGTGCCGGTGAACTTGGTGTCGCAGAACTTTTCGAAGCCCTCGGCTTCGATCAGCTTCTGCAGGATGGCGCGGCGGCCCTCGCGCGTGAACGAGATCTCCTTGTCGGGTCCCTCGATGCGCTCCTGGATCCAGGCCTTCTGCGCCGCGTTGCTGATGTGCATGAACTCGACGCCGAGCGTCTGGCAGTAGGTGCGCTCGCAGATCGCAGTGATCTCGCGCAAGGTGCCGTATTCGAGGCCGAGCACGTGATCCAGGAAGATCTTGCGGTCGAAATCGGCTTCGCTGAAGCCGTAGGTGCGCGGATCGAGCTCTTCGCGGTTGCGCTGGGCTTCGATGCCGAGCGGATCGAGCTTGGCGTGGAAGTGGCCGCGCATGCGGTAGGAGCGGATCAGCATCAGGGCGCGGACGGAGTCGCGCGTGGCCTGAAGCAGGTCGGCGGAGGAAATGTCGCCTCCCTTGGCCTGCGCCTTGGTGGCGATCTTGGCACCGACCGCCTTCTCGACCTCGGCCCAATTGCCGTCGAGGGCGGAGGTCAGGTCATCCTTCGGGGTCAGCGGCCAGTTGTCGCGCTCCCAGGACGGGCCTTCCGCGTTCTTGCTGATGTCAGCAGGCGCGTCGTTCAGGCTCTTGAAGAACTCCTGCCACTCGGCGTCGACCGAGGAAGGGTCCTTCTGGTAGCGGGCGTAGATTTCGTCGATGTAGGTGGCGTTGGTGCCCTGCAAAAAGGATGACAGGGCAAAGGCTGCGTTCGCGTCCTGGCGAGACATACTTGAGTTCCTGGCGATTTCGGTTCGCGCATAACAAACGGCGCTGGCGCCGAGCTCCCCGACAGGGCTCGACGCGACAGGCACCCTTTACCCTATTTGCTGCGAAACTTCGCCCGGAAAAGCACGAAGAAGTGAATTAGCCCTTCAACTTTTCGGCAAGCGTATGACCGAGGCGGGCGGGCGACGGGGACACTGTAATCCCTGCGGATTTCATCGCCTCGGTCTTGGAACCGGCGTCGCCCTTGCCGCCGGAGATGATGGCGCCGGCATGGCCCATGCGGCGGCCGGGAGGGGCGGTGACGCCGGCGATGAAACCGACCATCGGCTTCTTGCGGCCGCGCTTGGCCTCGTCCTTGAGGAACTGGGCGGCGTCCTCCTCGGCGGAACCGCCGATCTCGCCGATCATGATGATCGATTCCGTCTTGGGGTCGGCCAGCAGCATCTCCAGGACGTCGATGAACTCGGTGCCCTTGACCGGGTCGCCGCCAATGCCGACCGCGGTGGTCTGGCCGAGGCCTTCCTGGGAAGTCTGGAACACGGCCTCATAGGTCAGTGTGCCCGAGCGGGAGACGATGCCGACCGAGCCGGTCTTGAAGATGTTGGCGGGCATGATGCCGATCTTGCACTCGCCGGCGGTCATGACGCCCGGGCAGTTCGGCCCGATCAGGCGCGACTTGGAGCCGAGCAGCGAGCGCTTGACGCGGACCATGTCGATAACAGGAATACCCTCGGTGATGCAGACGATCAGCGGGATCTCGGCGTCGATCGCTTCGCAGATCGCATCGGCCGCGCCCGGCGGCGGCACGTAGATCACCGATGCGTCCGCACCCGTCTTCTCACGCGCCTCGCGCACGGTGTCGAACACCGGCAGGCCCAGATGCGTCGAGCCGCCTTTGCCCGGCGAGGTGCCGCCGACCATCTTGGTGCCGTAGGCGATCGCGGCCTCGGAATGGAAGGTGCCGTTCTTGCCGGTGAAGCCCTGGCAGATGACCTTGGTGTTCTTGTCGATCAGGATGGACATGAGGTCTGCTTTCGCGAAACTAACAGAGTGAGAGGGTCAGTGGATGCGCCGGTAGACGCCGGTGAGGACGTCGGCCCAGCCTTCCGCGTCCGGCGAGAACTGGATCTTCAACGAATAGGAATTGTCGTCGAGGATCTCGTAGACGTGGCGCGCATTGCCGCGGAGCGAGCCGCGCACCAGCGTCAGGGTCTTGCCGACCCACCCGCCCGAGGCGGGCGAAGGCGGCGTGTAGCCGAGCGAGTCGTACCAGAACAATTTGTAGGTCCGGTCGTCGCGGTCGAAGGTGAAGATGCCGTGGGTGGCGAAGACCTGCTTGCCCTCGCGCATCTGGACCGAGTCCTGGATCAGATAGAACCCGTTGAGGTCCATGCGCGCGACGGTGCGCGAGGTGGCCGGCCCACCCACCGTCCAGCGCGACGGGAAGACCATCTCCTCACCATCCCATTCGCCGGCGAACGCGGCGAGACGCGCGTGCTCGGGAAGCGGAGATGATGCGGCGAGATGGTCCTGGGCCATGGCGTTAGCCTCCCTTGACGGCCTGCACGATCTTCTGCGCGGCGTCGTCGAGATTGTCGGCGGGCACCACGTTGAGGCCGGATTCACGGATGATCTTCTTGCCGAGCTCGACGTTGGTGCCTTCGAGGCGGACCACCAGCGGCACGCTGAGGCCGACCTCGCGAACCGCAGCCGTGACGCCCTCGGCGATCACGTCGCACTTCATGATGCCGCCGAAGATGTTGACCAGGATGCCCTTCACGTTGGGATCGGCGGTGATGATCTTGAACGCGGCCGCGACCTTCTCCTTGCTGGCGCTGCCGCCGACGTCGAGGAAGTTCGCCGGCGCCATGCCGTAGAGCTTGATGATGTCCATCGTCGCCATGGCGAGACCGGCGCCGTTGACCATGCAGCCGATATTGCCGTCGAGCGTGACGTAGTTGAGATCGTATTTCGACGCCTCGATTTCCTTGGCGTCTTCCTCGGTCAGATCGCGCAACGACACCGCGAGCTCGGGATGGCGGAACAGGGCGTTGTCGTCGAACGACACCTTGGCATCGAGCACGCGGAGCTCGCCCTGCTTGGTGACGACGAGCGGATTGATCTCCAGCATCGACATGTCCTTGGCGACGAAGGCGGCGTAGAGCTGCGCGGTGAGCTTCTCGGCCTGCTTGGCGAGGTCGCCGGACAGATTCAGCGCCTTCGCCACGGTGCGGCCGTGATGGCCCATGATGCCGGTCGCCGGATCGACCGAGAAGGTCACAATCTTCTCCGGCGTGTTGTGCGCGACGTCCTCGATGTTGACGCCGCCTTCGGTCGACACCACGAAGGAGACGCGCGAGGTCTCGCGGTCGACCAGGATCGAGAGGTAGAATTCCTTGTCGATGTCGGAGCCGTCCTCGATGTAGAGGCGGTTGACCTGCTTGCCGGCGGGGCCGGTCTGCACGGTCACCAGCGTCGCGCCCAGCATCTGCTTGGCGAATTCGTTGACCTCTTCCACCGACTTGGCGATGCGGACGCCGCCCTTGTCGCCGGCAGACGCCTCCTTGAACTTGCCCTTGCCGCGCCCGCCGGCATGGATCTGGCTCTTCACCACCCAGACCGGGCCGGGAAGCTGTCTTGCGGCGGCGTCGGAGTCCGAGGCCTTGAGAACCGCTACGCCGCGCGAAATCGGAACACCGAATTCGTGCAGCAGCGCTTTGGCCTGATATTCATGGATATTCATATGGTCGCTCCCTGAACCCGCGGGCGGTGACCCCATGGGTCCACCTCAGTCTTGTGGCTGGCATACCATATACCACAGGAACTGCAACCCGGATTCTATGACATCGAGATCTCTGCCGAAACCGGAACCCCACCCCGGTCAGCCGGGGTCCGGAAGTGAAACCGCCGAAGACCGGGTTTCGATCTTCGGCGGGTAATGCTTTGCCTTAGCGGCCGAGAAGATCGGGGGCGATCTTCTTGCAGGCATCGACCAGGCCCTGCACGGCGCCGACCGACTTGTCGAAGGCCTCGCGGTCCTTGCCGGCGAGCTCGATCTCGACCACGCGCTCGACGCCCTTGGCGCCGATCACGACGGGCACGCCGACATACATGTCCTTCACGCTGTACTCGCCGTTCAGATAGGCGGCGCAGGGCAGCACGCGCTTCTTGTCCTTCAGATAGCTCTCGGCCATCGCGATCGCGGAGGCGGCAGGGGCGTAGAAGGCCGAGCCGGTCTTGAGCAGGTTGACGATCTCGGCGCCGCCGTTGCGGGTGCGGTCGACGATTTCGTCGAGGCGCGCCTGCGAGGTCCAGCCCATCTTGACGAGGTCGGGCAGCGGGATGCCGGCGACGGTGGAGTACTTCACCAGCGGCACCATGGTGTCGCCGTGGCCGCCGAGCACGAAGGCGGTGACGTCCTCGACCGAGACGTTGAACTCGTCGGCCAGGAAGTAGCGGAAGCGGGCCGAATCCAGCACGCCGGCCATGCCGACGACCTTCTTGTGCGGCAGGCCGGAAGCCTTCTGCAGCGCCCAGACCATGGCGTCGAGCGGGTTGGTGATGCAGATGACGAAGGCGTCGGGGGCGTACTTCTTGATGCCGGCACCGACCTGCTCCATGACCTTGAGGTTGATGGAGAGAAGGTCGTCGCGGCTCATGCCGGGCTTGCGCGGCACGCCGGCGGTGACGATGCAGACCTTGGCGTTGTCGAGCGCCTCATAGGAGTTCGCGCCGGTATAGTGAGCGTCGAAGCCGTCGACCGGCGAGGACTGCGCGATGTCGAGCGCCTTGCCCTGCGGCACGCCTTCGGCGATGTCGAACATCACGACGTCGCCCAGTTCTTTCAGGCCGATGAGGTGAGCCAGCGTTCCGCCGATCTGACCGGAGCCAATCAAAGCAATCTTGTCGCGCGCCATGTGAACCTGTCCTTTAGACACGTAAGGAGGGGAAAACTGAGACGGGTGGTTATCCCTTTCGCCTCCCCCGTTCAAGTCGCCCAATGCCCAATTGTCGGGCTTGCCGCGATAGCAGCCATATCGGGTCCGTCATACCGGGATGACTGCGGGGATAGGACTTAAGTCTCCACCAGACCCTTGGTCGAGCCGCTGGCGGTGGAATCCTTGCGGCCGTGAGGCAGCGCCAGATAGGATTCCGAGCTCATTTCGATCAGGCGCGAGGCGGTCCGCTTGAACTCCATGGCCTCAACGCCCTCGGTCGCGAGGTAGAGCGAGATCGGGTTGGCGTCGGCCGAGGCCATCAGCTTCACGGCGTTGTCGTAGAGCGTGTCGATCAAGGTGATAAAGCGCTTGGCCGCGTTGCGCTGGGAGAAGTCCATCACTGGAATATGGTCGACCAGGATGGTGTGATAGTCGTGCGCCAGCCTTAGGTAATCGGATGCACCGAGCGGCTGCTCGCAGAGGTCGGCGAAGGAGAACCGCGCCACGCCATGGGCCGAGCACGGCACGTGCAGGATGCGGCCCTTGATCGAAATGTCGCGCGAGCGGCATTTGGCGCCGCCCGACATCCGCTTCCAGGCGCGGTCGAGCGCGGCGTCCGCATCGCCATCGGCCGGTGTCAGCCACATCGGCACGCCCTGCAGCTTCTCCAGGCGGAAGTCGGTGCGAGCATCGAGCCGCGCGACGTCCATGTGGTCGGTGATCTGCTTGATGAAGGGCAGGAACAGCGAGCGGTTCAGGCCGCCTTTGTAGAGATCGTCGGGCGCAACGTTGGAGGTCGCGACCACGACGGTGCCGAGCTCGAACAGTTTTGCGAACAGGCGGCCCAGGATCATCGCGTCCGCGATGTCGGTGACGTGGAATTCGTCGAAGCAGAGCAGCCAGCTCTCCTCGAAGATCGCATTGGCGGTCAGCGCGATGACGTCGCCATCGGCGATCTCGCCGCGCGCGATGCTCTGGCGATAATCGTAGATGCGCTCGTGCACGTCCGCCATGAACTCGTGGAAATGCGCGCGGCGCTTGTGCTCGACCGATGAGTGCTGGAAGAACAGGTCCATCAGCATGGTCTTGCCGCGGCCGACCTCGCCATGAATGTAGAGCCCGCGCGGCGCCTCGTCCTTGTCCCCAGAGCTGAACAGGCGGCTGAGCAGGCCTTGCTTGCGGGCTGGCTTGTAGGTCGAAAGCCGCAGGTCCAGTGCCGCATAGGCCTCGGCGACCTCGGCCTGCGCGGCATCGGGCTCGATCGCGCCGGATGCGATCTCGGCCTGGTAGGCCTCGCGGAATGAGGAATTTGGGGTGGAGACCATGGCCCTTTACGGCCAGAGACCGGCGGAAATTGCAAGCCGTGAATTGGTTGACGGGGTATGCGCGTCCGGGACCCACTATTTCGTTCATCGCGGAGCGCTGGGCCCCGGCTCTACGGCCGGGGCACGAGAGCGACACTACGCACACAGCTCGTAGGCGTCCTCGACGACATACGGGCCGCCGCCGGTGGAGGCGCGCGAGGAGAACAGCACGAAGCGTTCCGCCATGAACGCCTTGCTCGGGAAATAGCCGCGGATCGAGAGATAGTCGGCGACGTCGCGGTCGGAGGCGTCGTGCAGCCTCGCCAGCGTGACGTGCGGAATGAACTTGCGTCCCTCCGGGTCGAGGCCGATCCGCTGCATCATGCGCTCGAGCTCGGCCTGCAATTCCATCAGCGGCTTGCTCGGTACGATGGTGGCGACCACTGCGCGCGGCTTGCGGCCGCCGAAGCTGGTGAGCCCCTGCACCTTCACCTCGAACGGCTTGCGGTCGACGCGAAACAGCATCGAGGCGATCTCGTTGGCGGAAGCGCCGTCGATGTCGCCGATGAAGCGCAGGGTGACGTGATAATTTTCGGGATCGATCCAGCGGGCGCCGGGGAGGCCGCCCCTCAAATTGGAAAGCGACTGGCCGATCTCGGCCGGAATTTCCAGACCCGTGAACAAACGCGGCATCGTTTCGCACTCCCGATGCTTGGGTACGGTCCTCGAACAGCGAGAACCATATCCAAATTAGAGCCGGCGACGAATCACCGGTACCCTGATTCCTATCGCAGTTGTGTGACTCTGCGAAGCATGCGGCGCTTCATCCCGGCAAAACCCTGGGAATTAGGGTTAGCGTTGCCTGGTTTTCAACGCCGTTGCTCAGCGATCGTGCCAATGAATGCCTCCACCGTGGGCATGATCCTGCCGACGATGATGTCGACGCCTTCAGCGGTCGGATGAATGCCGTCGGCCTGGTTGAGCTTGGCGTCGGCCGCAACGCCCTCGAGGAAGAACGGATAGAGCGGCACGTCGAATGTCTTCGCCAGATCCGGATAAATCGAATTGAAGCGCGCGGCGTATTCGGCGCCGTAATTCGGCGGCGCCAGCATGCCGCACAGCATGACTGAAATCTTTCGCGCCTTGAGCCGCTGGACGATGTCGGTCAGCGCGGCGCGCGCCACGTCGGGATCGATGCCGCGCAGCGCGTCATTGGCGCCGAGCTCGACGATGACGCCGTCAGTTCCATCGGCCACCGACCAGTCGAGCCGGTCGCGGCCGCCCGAGGTGGTGTCCCCGGACACCCCGGCATTGGTGATGCCGACCTCTATGCCTTTGGTTTGCAAGGCTTTTTGAAGCTTTTGGGGGAACGCCTCCTGGGCCGAAAGGCCGAGGCCGGCGCTCAAGGAATCGCCGAGGACGACAAGCTTGACCGGTTTTGTCGCGCCCGCCCAGGCCGGGTTCGCCATCGTCATGAAGGCGAGCATCAACACGGCTATGTGCATGAACAATCCGTAACGCCTCTCGACCCCGCGTGCGGACTTGCCATATGACCGGACCATGGACACTCGCATCGACCCCTCTTCGCTCGCCGCTACCGCGGACACCATCGCCATTTCCAACGTCAATCTCTCATTGGGCACGGGCGCGGCACGCGTTCACATCCTCAAGGATATCAGCCTGCGCGTCGCCTCGGGCGAGACGATCGGCCTGATCGGCCCGTCAGGCTCGGGCAAATCCACGCTGCTGATGGTGATGGCGGGGCTGGAGCGTCCTGATAGCGGAGAGGTGGTGGTGAATGGCACGCCTTTCAATGCCCTCGACGAGGACGCGCTGGCGCGCTTCCGTGGCCGCCAGGTCGGCATCGTCTTCCAGTCCTTCCACCTGATCCCGACCATGACGGCGCTGGAGAACGTCGCGGTGCCGCTCGAGCTCGCCGGCAATCCCGATGCCGCCAACCGTGCGGCAGAGGAGCTGCAATCGGTCGGGCTCGGCGACCGCCTGCATCATTATCCGACGCAGCTCTCCGGCGGCGAGCAGCAGCGCGTCGCGCTCGCACGCGCGCTGGCACCCGATCCCGCGATCCTCGTCGCCGACGAGCCGACCGGCAATCTCGACGAAGCGACCGGAAAGCAGATCGTCGACCTGCTCTTCACCAAGCATGCCGAGCGCGGCATGACCTTGGTGCTGGTGACGCACGATTCCTCGCTCGCACACCGCTGCGATCGCGTCATCCGCCTGCGCTCCGGGCGCGTCGACACGCAGTCCGCACCGGCATGAGCGCAGCAGTCGAACCGTTCGCGAAGCCGAACGCCGTCGCGCTGTCGCTGCGCTACGCCTTGCGCGAATTGCGCGGTGGCCTGCGCGGCTTCTACGTCTTCATCGCCTGCATCGCGCTCGGCGTGATGGCGATTGCCGGCGTCGGCTCGGTGTCCGCGAGCCTGAGCGATGGTCTCGCGCGCGAGGGCCGCACACTGCTCGGCGGCGACGTCTCCTTCGTCCTGTTCCAGCGCGAGGCCAAGCCGGAAGAGGTCGCGTTCCTGCGCTCGCGCGGCACGCTGTCGACCGCTGCGACCTTGCGCGGCATGGCGCGTTCGGCTGACGGCAAGCTGGCGCTGGTCGAGATGAAGGCGGTCGATAACACCTATCCGATGCTGGGACAGCTGACGCTGGCGCCGCCCCTGCCGATGGCCGATCTGCTCGCGATGCGTGACGGCGCGTTCGGCGCCGCCGCCGATCCGACGCTGCTGGCGCGGCTTTCTCTCAAGACCGGCGACCGCGTCACGATCGGGTCCGCAACGTTCCAGATCCGCTCCACGGTCGAGACCGAGCCCGACAAGCTCGCCGGCGGCATCGGCTTCGGGCCGCGCTTTTTGATCAGCGAGGCGGGCTTGCGCGCCACCGGCCTGATCCAGCCCGGCAGCCTGGTGCGCTGGGCCTACCGGGTCAAGCTGCCCGAGACTGCGAACAACGAGCGCGCCACCGAAGCCTTCATCGCGGATGCGCGGAGCGCCGCGCCGCAGGCCGGCTGGGAGATCCGCAGCCGCTCCAATGCCTCGCCGCAGCTCGAGCGCAACATCAACCGCTTCACGCAGTTCCTCACCCTGGTCGGCCTTGCCGCGCTGCTGGTCGGCGGCGTCGGCGTGGCCAATGCCGTCAAGAGCCATATCGACCGCAAGCTCGAGGTGATCGCCGCCTTCAAGGCTGTCGGCGCCACCGGCCGCGACGTGTTCGGCATCTATTTGGCGCAAGTGGTCCTGCTGGCGGCGATCGGGTCCGTGATCGGCCTTGCGCTCGGCGCCGCGATGCCCTTTGCCATCGTTGGCCTGTTCGGCAAGCTGTTGCCGCTGCCGGTGGTGCCCGCCGTGCATGCCGACGAGCTCGCGCTGTCCTTCGTCTACGGCCTCCTCACCGCGCTCGCCTTTGGCCTGTGGCCGCTCGGGCGCGTGCACGACGTGCCGGTGGCCGCGCTGTTTCGCGACACCATCAGCTCCGAATGGCACCGGCCGCGTGCGAGCTATCTCGTGTTCATGGGGGTCGTGATCGCACTCCTCATCGCGGTCGTGATCGGCCTGTCGTTCGACAAGCGCATCGCCGCGGTGTTCGTGGCCTCCTCGGTGGTCGTGTTCGCCTTGCTGCGCGGCATCGCCGCCCTGCTGATGGCGATCGCACGACGGCTGCCGCGGACGCGGCTGCCGATGCTGCGGCTGGCCATCGCCAACATCCACCGGCCTGGCGCGCTGACGCCCTCGGTCGTGCTGTCGCTGGGGCTCGGGCTCGCCGTGCTCGTCACCATCACCCAGATCGACGGCAATCTGCGCCGGCAGTTTCTGGCAGCGCTCCCCGACCAGGCACCCTCGTTCTTCTTCATCGACATTCCGAGCGCGCAGGCCGAGCAATTCGACGCCTATCTGCACCGGATCGCGCCCGGCGCCAGGATCGAGGACGTGCCGATGCTGCGCGGGCGCATCGTCGCCGCGCGCGGGGTGCGCGCCGAGGAGCTCAAGCCCACCACCGATTCCGAATGGGTGCTGCAGAGCGACCGCGGCCTGACCTACACCGCCGAGCTGCCGAAGGGCTCCAAGGTGGTCGAGGGCGAGTGGTGGCGCGCCGATTATTCCGGCCCGCCGCTGGTCTCGATGGAGAAGAAGATCGCCGACGGACTCGGCCTCAAGCTCGGCGACGAGGTGGTGGTCAACGTGCTCGGCCGCGACATCCCGGCGAAGATCAGCAATTTGCGCACGATCGACTGGCAGGGGCTCGGCATCAATTTCGTCCTGGTGTTCTCGCCCAACGCCTTCAAGGGCGCGCCGCACACCCACATCGCGACGCTGACGGAAGCGGGCGGAAATGCGGCGGGCGACGGCAAGATCATCAAGGAGGTCGCCGACGCCTATCCGATGGTGACGAGCGTGCGCGTTCGCGAGGTGATGGAAACGGTCGGCTCGGTCGTGACCAATCTGGCACTGGCGATCCGCGGCGCCAGCGCCGTGACCCTGATCTCGGCGATCCTGGTCCTGGGCGGGGCGCTCGCCGCCGGCCACCGCCACCGGGTCTATGACGCGGTGATCCTGAAGACCCTGGGCGCGACGCGGCTGCGGCTGCTCGGCGCCTATGCCCTCGAATACCTCCTGATCGGCCTTGCCACCGCGGTGTTCGGGGTGATCGCAGGCAGCATCGCGGCCTGGATGATCGTGACGCGGCTGATGACGCTGAGCTTCGTCTGGCAGGCCGGCAGCGCCGCCGGCGTGGTCGCGGCCGCGCTGGTCGTCACCGTCGGGCTCGGGCTTGCCGGCACGCTGCTGGCTTTGAACAAGAAGCCCGCGACGGTGTTGCGA
The DNA here is from genome assembly GCF_025200925.1 of Bradyrhizobium sp. CB1015. GTDB lineage: Bacteria > Pseudomonadota > Alphaproteobacteria > Rhizobiales > Xanthobacteraceae > Bradyrhizobium. Next base: position 164,967 of record NZ_CP104174.1, read on the forward strand.
AATTTGTGACAAATTGAAGCGGCGGATCGAGCCGGGCGGAATCGCCCCGGTTTCCGCGATTAACCACGCTGCTCGTCAGCTTCGCGTCAGGATTGCCGCCAAGGGCGACATTCAGCCGCGCGTGGAAGGTTGCAGCGAATGTGTTAGTTTCCCACATATCGAATGGGTCGGAGCCCCGATTGTGAGCCAAAATTTAGTCGGCTGGCAGCGGTCTCCGAGATAGAGTTTGACGAACCGGCGGCATGGCGACCCTCATGCCGGACCGGACCAACCAACGGGAATTCGACCATGTCGGACCTAGACCGTAACTACGCTTCTCCTTTCGGCAGGGCCGCCGGGCGTGTTGACGCCGCGACGGTCGATGCCGGCCTGCGCGCCTATATGCTGCGCATCTACAACTACATGAGCATTGGCCTGGCCGTCACCGGCCTTGCCGCGCTCGGCGTCTACATGGCCGCCGTGACCGACGTTCCGACGGCTGACGCCGTCCGCGTCGGCAAGCTGTTCCTGACACCGTTCGGCTATGCCATGTTCGTCAGCCCCCTGAAGTGGCTGTTCATGCTCGCGCCGCTCGCGATGGTGTTCGTGATCTCGGCGGGCATCAACCGTCTGGCGCCCTCGACCGCCCAGATCCTGTTCTGGGTGTTCGCGGCGCTGATGGGCATCTCGCTGTCGTCGATCTTCCTGGTGTTCACGCACACCTCGATCGTGCGCGTGTTCTTCATCACCGCGGCGACCTTCGGTGCGCTCAGCCTCTACGGCTACACCACCAAGCGTGACCTGACCGGGATGGGCTCGTTCCTGTTCATGGGCCTGATCGGCATCATCATCGCCAGCCTGGTGAACCTGTTCCTCGCGAGCTCGATGCTGCAGTTCATCGTCTCGGTGGTCGGCGTGCTGGTGTTCGCGGGCCTCACCGCCTGGGACACCCAGCGGCTGAAGAACGACTACATCTACGGCTACGCTTCGGCCGGCGGTGACATCGCAGAGCGTGCGGCCATCACCGGCGCGCTGTCGCTGTACCTGAACTTCATCAACCTGTTCACGCTGCTGCTGCAGCTCCTCGGCCAGCGCGACTAAGCGACAGGCCCGAGAGAACGACACGAACCCCGGCCGCGAGGCCGGGGTTTTTGTTTGGGCCCGTGGCCTCTCCTCGTCATTGCGAGGAGCCCTTGCGACGAAGCAATCCAGAGTCCCTCCGCGGATGCATTTCTGGATTGCTTCGCTGCGCTCGCAATGACGGGGTGGAGGCGGCGGAACCCCTTCCAGCAGCTGCGGGAAGACTCTAATCTTCCTCCATGTCCGCACCCGATATCAGGCCCGCCACCGAGGCCGACCTTCCCGCCATCACCGCCATCTACCAGCAGGCCGTCCGCGAGGGCACGGCGACGTTCGAGCTGGAGCCGCCCGACCTCTCGGAGATGACGCGCCGCTATCGCGCGCTGATCGACGGCGGCTACCCCTATTTCGTCGCCATGCTGGACGGGCGCGTGGCCGGCTATGCCTATGCCGGCGCCTACCGGCCGCGGCCGGCCTATCGTTTCACGGTCGAGAACTCGATCTATCTCGACCCGTCCTTCCACCGCCGCGGCGTCGGCTCAATGCTGCTGGAACGGCTGGTCGCCGAATGCGAGGCGCGCGGCTTCCGCCAGATGATCGCGGTGATCGGCGATTCCGCCAATGCCGGATCGATCGGCGTGCACACAAGGTGCGGCTTCAAGATGATCGGCACGCATCCCAATGTCGGGCTGAAATTCGGCCGCTGGCTGGACACCGTGATGATGCAGCGCGACCTCGGCGAGGGGGCAAGCACGGTGCCGAGGAAGTAGGGCCGTCTCGTGGCCCGGATGGAGCGCAGCGCAATCCGGGATAGCTCTGTCCGCGGATGCAGCGGTCCCGGATTGCGCTGCGCTCCATCCGGGCTACGAAGCTCTGCCCAACCTACGGCACCTCTCGTGCCGCTACACCACCGCCAATTTCCGATCGATCACCAGCAGCACGCGCTCGAGCTCGTGGCCGCGGCGCAGGATCAGGCCGGTCGCCGAGATCACGCTGTACATGCCCTGCTTGCGCGCGAGGCGCGGGTCCTTCTCGATGCGATAGATCGGCACTTCGGAGGCACGACGATAGACCGAGAACACGGCCCGGTCCTTCAGGAAGTCGATGGCATAGTCGCGCCACTCGCCGTCGGCGACCATGCGGCCGTAGAGATTGAGAATCCGGTGCAGCTCGAGCCGGTTGAAGGTCACCCGGTTCGGCTGCGCATGCGCCGCGGCGGGACGCGCCGCCGCGCGCTGCTCGCTCGGGTCGGCATCCTCCGACGTCAGACTCATGGGAAGCGCCTCCTCATCGCACGGCTATGACCCGCGTCCGCGAAGACCGTCCCCGGAACCGCGTTCATGACAATTCCATGATTGCGCCAACCGTTCCGCACCGCAAGGGGCTCAACCGGTCGAATCGACACCGTATCTGGGCACACGCAAGGGTGGAACTCCGTCGCGGCAAACCGTCACGGGATCGTTAGCAGGAATCATAGTATCGCCGCTTTTCCGCCAACCGCCCGCCGCCCTGCATTGCGAAAAGACTGATGTGCGTTGACCCGGTCCTTTCGGTTCCGGATTCCTCAGCCCCCAGCCCCCCGGGGTCGAACAGGATCGGGTCTGTACGCACGACAAGGAGGGCCAACGCAAGTTGGTCCTTTTTTGTTTGTGTCGGGATGTTTCCGGCGCGGTCTCTCTCCGAACATCCGGGCGGCGACTCTCTCCCCTCATCCTGAGGGCCGCGCTCTTCGCGCGGCGTCTCGAAGGATGAAGACCGAGCTGCATCAGCGGGGCCTTTCATGGTTCGAAACGCGCGCAAGGGCGCGCTCCTCACCATTGAGGGTCGAGAGCAGAGTGCGACGCTGGAAAAATATCAATGCAGCGACGTGTACGCCGCACCTAACATCGGGCCCGGTCTCTCGCGGCTGCCGTCCTGGACGTAGACCACCGCGCCATCGACGCCGTCGCGCGTGAGATTCTCGATCGGCACCGTCCAGCTCTCCGGACGGCCGGTCCAGTCGCCGACCTTGAGCAGGTTGCGCACCACGTTGTGATAGGTGACCTGCTGTCCGCGATTCTCGCCGCGGGTGATCGCAATCGGCACCGACTTGGCGATCGAGCAGATCCAGACCTCACCGTGCGAGACCGTGGGCTCCTTGCTTGCGGCCACGGACACGTTGATCTGCTTGCCCGAGAGCGACATCGTCACCGGCACGCTCATCACGCCGTTGCCCTTGTCGGTCTTCCCGATCGCGTTCTCGATGCCGGCGCGATCGCTGCCGATGACATGCGTGGAGCCGTTGACCACGACCTGCGGCGTGTAGACCTCGCGGTCGCCGCGCATGCGCGAATAGGCACGCTGCCGTGCAGAGAAGCGCGAATCCGCCAGCGTATCCTTCCAGCCGAGATAATCCCAATAATCGATCGGCATGCTCAGCGCGATGACCGAGGGATCCTTGGAGAGATCGCCGATGATCTGGTCGGCGGGCGGGCAGGAGGAGCAGCCCTGCGAGGTGAACAATTCGACGACGGCGCGGGGATCAGCCTCGGCGGGACGAATGACGGCGATGATCGCACATATGCCGAGAGCTCCCGACCAGAGGGCACCGGACCAACGTGGAATCAGATGGGAAGCCGTCATTGTCGTCATATCGAACGCCGCACACCGTTGCTCTGAGGGGAAATCTTATCGCCGGATGGTCACCGTAGTCTTACGGGGCGCGGTACATTCATCCATCCGGGCCACCGTCCAAGGGGTGGTTTTCCGCCGGGCGGGCCCATCTGAAGCGTACCGCAAACGCGCGAAGGCGGCCTTTGATAGGCCGCCTTCGTTAATGCTTCTACTCACTTCGCAGTGAGCCATCGTTCACAAATCCGCGCTTACGCCGCGAGCTTGCGCAGCACGTAGTGCAGGATGCCGCCGTTGCGGTAGTAGTCGAGCTCGTCCAGCGTATCGATGCGGCAGAGCAGCGAAACGCGCTGTAGCGAACCGTCGCCGGAGACGATCTCCGCGGTCAGCTTCTGGCGCGGCTTGAGGTCGCCGACGAGGCCGCGCAGCGTGACCTTCTCGTCGCCCTTCAGGCCCAGCGACTGCCATGAGGTGCCTTCCTCGAAGGTCAGCGGCAGCACGCCCATGCCGACCAGGTTGGAGCGGTGGATGCGCTCGAAGCTCTGGCAGATCACGGCGCGCACGCCGAGCAGGCGCGTGCCCTTGGCGGCCCAGTCGCGCGAGGAGCCGTTGCCGTATTCGGCGCCGGCGAACACCACCAGCGGCACCTTCTCTTCCTGGTACTTCATCGCGGCGTCGTAGATCGACATCTGCTCGCCGTCGGGCCAGTGCTTGGTCAGGCCGCCCTCGGGGATGTTTCCGTCCGCGCCCTTCAGCATGAAATTCTTGATGCGGATGTTGGCGAAGGTGCCGCGCATCATCACTTCATGGTTGCCGCGGCGCGTGCCGTACTGGTTGAAGTCGGCCGGACGCACCTGGTGCTCGCTGAGATATTTGCCGGCGGGCGAGGTGAGCTTGATCGAGCCGGCCGGCGAGATGTGGTCGGTGGTGATCTTGTCGCCGAACATGGCGAGGATGCGCGCCTCGACGATGTCGGTGACCGGCTCCGGCTCCTTCTTCATGCCTTCGAAATAAGGCGGGTTCTGCACGTAGGTCGAAGACATGTTCCAGCGATAGGTCTCGCTCTCGACCGTCTTGATCTTGCGCCAGTTGGTGTCGCCCTTGAACACGTCGGCATACTTCTTCTTGAAGATCGACGCGGTCACGAACTTCTTCATGAAGGCGTTGATCTCCTTGGTCGTCGGCCAGATGTCCTTGAGGTAAACCGGCTTGCCGTCCTTGCCCTCGCCGAGCGGCTCGGTGGCGAGATTCTTGGTGACGCTGCCGGCGAGCGCGTAGGCCACCACCAGCGGCGGCGATGCCAAATAGTTCGCCTGCACGTCCGGCGAGACGCGGCCTTCGAAGTTGCGATTGCCGGAGAGCACGGCCGCGGCGACGACGCCGTTGTCGTTGATCGCCTTCGAGATCTCCTCAGGCAGCGGACCGGAATTGCCGATGCAGGTGGTGCAGCCGAAGCCGACCAGGTTGAAGCCGACCTTGTCGAGATCGGGCTGCAGACCGGAATTGGCGAGATATTCCGCCACCACCTGGCTGCCCGGGGCGAGCGAGGTCTTCACCCACGGCTTGGCCTTGAGGCCCTTGGCAGCCGCATTGCGCGCGAGCAGGCCGGCGCCGATCAGGACGCTCGGGTTCGAGGTGTTGGTGCAGGAGGTGATCGCGGCGATCACGACGTCGCCGTGGCCGATGTCGAAATTCTTGCCTTCGACGGGGAAGCGCTTGGCCGGCTCCTCGGCCTTCTTGTACTCGCTGGCGAGCGCGAGCGAGAAGCCGTCCGCGACGGTGGGCAGCGCGATGCGGCCTTCGGGACGCTTCGGACCGGCCATCGACGGCACCACGTCGCCGAGGTCGAGGGTCAGCGTTTCCGTGAACACGGGGTCGGGCGACTTGGCGGTCCGGAACAGGCCCTGCGCCTTGGCGTAGGCCTGCACCAGCGCAACGCGGGCCGCGGCGCGGCCGGAGGTCTTGAGATAATCGAGCGCGGCGGCATCGACCGGGAAGAAGCCGCAGGTCGCACCGTATTCGGGCGCCATGTTGGCGATCGTCGCCTTGTCGGCGACCGAGAGGTGGTCGAGGCCGGGACCGAAGAACTCGACGAACTTGCCGACGACGCCGAGCTTGCGCAGCATCTGCGTCACGGTCAGCACGAGGTCGGTTGCGGTGACGCCTTCCTTCAGCGCGCCCTTCAGCTTGAAGCCGACGACGTTGGGCAGCAGCATCGACAGCGGCTGGCCGAGCATGCAGGCTTCCGCCTCGATGCCGCCGACGCCCCAGCCGAGCACGGCAAGACCATTGACCATGGTGGTGTGCGAATCGGTGCCGACGAGCGAATCGGGATAGGCGACCTCGAAGGTGCCGGTCTTCTTGCCGACCGTCATCTTCTCCTTCTTGGTCCAGACCGTCTGGGCCAGATATTCGAGATTGACCTGGTGGCAGATGCCGGTGCCGGGCGGCACCACGGAGAAGTTCGAGAACGCCTTCTGGCCCCACTTCAGGAACTCGTAGCGCTCCTGGTTCTGCTTGTATTCCTCGGTGACGTTCTTGCCGAAGGCCTTGTTGTCGCCGAAGAAGTTCACGATCACGGAGTGGTCGATGACGAGATCGACGGGCACCAGCGGATTGATCTTCTCAGGCTCGCCGCCGAGCTTCTGCATCGCGTTGCGCATCGCGGCGAGGTCGACCACCGCGGGCACGCCGGTGAAGTCCTGCATCAGCACGCGCGCCGGGCGGAAGGCGATCTCATGCTCCAGCGACTTCTTGCGCAGCCATTTCGAGACCGCGACGATGTCTTCCTTCTTGACCGAGCGGCCGTCCTCGTTGCGCAGCAAATTCTCGAGCAGGACCTTCATCGAATAGGGAAGTTTCGAGATTCCCTTCAGACCATTCTTCTCGGCGGTAGGCAGGCTGTAATAGACATAGGTCTTGGCGCCGACCTTGAGGGTCTTTTTGCATTTGAAGCTGTCGAGCGAGGTCATGTAGGAGATCCCAATTGTTAGTTATACCCGGCAGGGTATTTTAACACCGTCAGCGTATCAGGCTGGGCCGCTTGCAGGGGCAGGTTGAGTTGCTGCATCAAGTAGTTCCGGGCTTATAGAAGCTTTCTAACCGCGCCGCCACAGCCACTATCGTGCCGCAGCAATCCGCGAGCCAAAAATTCCCATGCGCTACCCCAAGATTTCCTGAGGCCTGGCTGTGAGCGGATTGAATCAAGGCGACATGCGGCTGTGGGGTCACGGGCTCAGATGCGTGCGCGGCGGACGCGAGGTGTTCGCCGGGCTCGATTTCGCGGCCAGTTCGGGCGAGGCCGTCGCGGTCGTCGGCCGCAATGGATCGGGCAAGACCTCGCTGCTGCGGCTGATCGCGGGCCTGCTCGTTCCCGCCGGCGGGACGATCGCGCTGGACGGGGGCGATGGCGAGCTGACCCTGGCGGAGCAGTGCCACTATCTCGGCCATCGCGATGCCCTGAAGCCGGCGCTGAGCGTTGCCGAAAACCTGACGTTTTGGGCTGATTTTCTCGGCGGCGAGCGTTTTGATGCGGCTGAAAGCCTCGCCAAGGTCGGCCTCGCCCATGCCACCCATCTGCCCGCCGGATTCCTGTCCGCAGGGCAGCGCCGCCGGCTCTCGCTAGCCCGGCTGCTGACGGTCCGCCGCCCGGTCTGGCTCTTGGACGAGCCGACCAATGCGCTTGATGTAGCCGGTCAGGACATGTTCGCGGGCCTGATGCGCGAGCATCTGGCCGCCGGCTGCATGATCATCGCGGCGACGCATGCCCCGCTCGGCGTCGATTCGCGGGAGCTGCGGATCGGGGGTGCGGCGTGATTCCGGGGCACCCTCAGCTTTCCGAGCGGCTGGCCTTCGCTCTCTCAGTTCCCTCCCCCCTTGTGGGGGAGGGTCAGGGAGGGGGTGCCGCGCGACGCGGCCTCTCGGCTCTAGCCTTTCGGAAGCGGCCGCTCTGTTGCTGCAGACGCACCGAAAACGAGCATTTCGCCCGGGGCTACCCCCTTCCCCCGCCCTCCCCCACAAGGGGGGAGGGAGCGCAGTTTGCCCGTGGCGCGAGCCGGGCATGCAGGGGCGCGGCCTCGAAGGGAGCCCCCCATGACCGCCCTCGCCGCCCTCATCCGCCGGGACATCCGGATTGCGCTCCGCGTCGGCGGCGGAGCGCTGATCGGGGTCTTGTTCTTCCTGACTGTGGTGGTGCTGATGCCGTTCGCGGTCGGGCCGGATCTGGCGCTGCTGTCGCGGCTCGGACCCGCGATCCTCTGGCTCGGCGCGCTGCTGGCCAGCCTGCTGACCCTCGACCGGCTGTTCATGGCCGACCACGAGGACGGCTCGCTGGATCTGATCACGATGAGCCGGACACCGCTGGAACTCGCCTGCGCGGCCAAGGCGCTGGCGCATTGGCTGGCCGCCGGTCTGCCGCTGATTGTCGCAACCCCCGTGCTCGGCCTGTTGCTCAACCTCGACATGGTCGCCACGGCGGCGGTGGCGCTGACGCTGCTGGCGGGCACCCCGGCGCTGACCTTCACCGGCATGATCGGCGCGGCGCTGGCGGTGACGCTGCATCGCGGTGGGCTGTTGATGGCCGTCCTCGTGCTGCCGCTGTCGATTCCCGTGCTGATTTTCGGGGTTGCGGCCTCGCAGGCGGTGATCGTCGGCCCGATGACGTTCGGCGCGCCGTTCTCGATCCTGTGCGCGCTGTCCCTGGTCAGCCTCGTGATCGGCCCGTTCGCGGCGGCGGCGAGCCTGCGCCATGGGCTCGATTGAGATGGGCTCGGCCGACCTTGACCCCGATCAACTTTCGCCACGGACTTTCGTGCTGATTGCCTGAGCGGCCCCCGGTGATTATCAGGATACCATGACGCTGATCGACCTCGCCAACCCCACGCGGTTCCTCGCGCTGACAGCGCGGGTATTGCCGTGGCTGGCGGCCGCGACCGTGATCCTGCTCGCGATCGGCCTTTATCAATCCGCCTACGCGCCGGACGACTATCAGCAGGGCGCGACCGTCAAGATCATGTTCATCCACGTGCCCAATGCCTGGCTCTCGATGTTCGTGTGGGGCGTGATGAGCATCGCATCATTGGGCACGCTGGTGTGGCGGCATCCGCTCGCCGACGTCGCCGCCAAGGCCGCAGCTCCGATCGGCGCCGCCTTCACCTTCCTCGCGCTGCTCACGGGCTCGCTATGGGGCCGGCCGATGTGGGGCACCTATTGGGAATGGGACGCGCGGCTGACCTCGGTGCTGATCCTGTTCCTGATGTATCTCGGCCTGATGGCGCTGTGGCGCGCGGTCGACGATCCCTCGCGCGCGGCGCGCGCGGCCGCGGTGCTGACGCTGGTCGGCGCGATCAACCTGCCGATCATCAAGTTCTCGGTCGACTGGTGGAACACCCTGCACCAGCCCGCCTCGGTGATGCGCATGGGCGGCTCGGCGCTGGACAAATCGTTCCTGATTCCGCTGCTGGTGATGGCGATCGCCTTCACGCTGCTGTTCGTCACGCTGCACCTAGCCGCGATGCGCAACGAGATTTTGCGCCGCCGTGTCCGCTCGCTGCAGATGATGCAGGCCAGTCGCATCGCGTTTTCGAGCGAAGCGGCCGCCGGTTCGCGTGAAGAAAACGCGTCAAAAGAAGCTGGGGCTGCATGACGATGTCGCTCGGTCCGTACGCGTCTTTCATCGTGACGTCTTACGCGGCTGCCGCCCTCGTGGTCGTGATCCTGATCGGCTGGGTCATGCTCGATTATCGCAGCCAGACGCAGCGCCTGCGCGAGCTGGAGCAGCGCGGCATCACCCGCCGATCAGGCCGCAGCGCGACGGAGCTGCGATGAGCGATCAACCTGCCTCCGCGCCGCCGCACCGCCGCACCTTCCTGATGGTGCTGCCGCTGATCGCCTTCATCGGCCTTGCGCTGCTGTTCTGGTTCCGGCTCGGCAGCGGCGACCCCTCGCGGATTCCCTCCGCGCTGATCGGCCGGCCCGCACCGCAGACCGTGCTGCCGCCGCTCGAGGGCTTGCAGGACAACGGCACCCAGGTGCCGGGGCTCGATCCCGCCGCGTTCAAGGGTAAGGTCAGCCTCGTCAACGTCTGGGCGTCCTGGTGCGTGCCGTGCCACGACGAAGCGCCGCTGTTGACCGAGCTCGCCAAGGACAAGCGCTTCCAGCTGGTCGGCATCAACTACAAGGACGCCGCCGACAATGCGCGCCGCTTCCTCGGCCGCTACGGCAACCCGTTCGGCCACGTCGGCGTCGACGCCAACGGCCGCGCCTCGATCGAATGGGGCGTCTACGGCGTGCCGGAGACCTTCGTCGTCGGGCGCGAGGGCACCATCGTCTACAAGCTGGTCGGTCCGATCACGCCGGACAATTTGCGGACGGTGCTGATGCCGGAGCTGGAGAAGGCGCTGAAGGCGGCGGGGTCTTAACACCGATCCGTGCCCCGGACGCAGCGCAACACCCCTTGGGTGATGCGCTGCAGAGCCGGGGCCCATGCCACCGCGACTGCGCTGCTGGAGAGAGCCTGGGTCCCGGCTCGCGCTTCGCGCGTCCGGGACACGAGACCATTACCCCTTGCTCACATCCCCCGCCTCGGCCTCGCTTCTCTCCAGCGAGACCGGCGCGAGATGATAGCGCTTGGTCAGCGGCATCTGGGCGATGGCGAAGATCATCGTGATCGGGGTGACGCCGAACACCTTGAAGTTCACCCAGAAATCCGTGCTCTGGGTGCGCCAGACGATCTCGTTCAGCACCGCCATGCCGGCGAAGAACAGCGCCCAGCGCAAGGTGAGGATGCGCCAGCCCTGCGGCGTCAGGTTGAACACCTGGTCGAACATCACGGCGATGAAGGAGCGACCGAACAGCAGGCCGCCGCCGAGGATCGCGGCGAACAGGCCGTAGATGATGGTCGGCTTGACCTTGATGAAGGTCTCATCGTGCAGCACCAGGGTCAGCGTGCCGAACACCAGCACGATCACGCCCGTCACGATCGCCATGATCGGGATGTGGCGCGTCACCATGTAGGAGGCCGCCATCGCCGCCACGATCGCAACCATGAAGGCGCCCGTGGCGGCGAACAGATTGAACTTCGCGTTGACGAAGAAGAACACGAGCAGCGGACCGAGCTCGGTCGCGAGCTTGAACAGCGGATGCGGCTGGGTCTTGTCCATTCTCTCTTCCGTCTCTCCCCTCCTTCGAGACGACCGCCTCGCGGTCTCCTCAGGATGAGGACCTCATGTGTGGCACAGCCTCATCCTGAGGAGCCGCGCAAGCGGCGCCTCGAACGATGACTATTCGATTCCGGCGATGGCGCGGGCGAAGTCGCGCGCGGTGAAGGGCGCGAGATCGTCGACGCCTTCGCCGACGCCGATGAAGTGCACCGGCAGCTTGAACTTCTCCGCGAGCGCCACCAGGATGCCGCCGCGCGCGGTGCCGTCGAGCTTGGTCATCACGAGGCCGGTGACCCCGGCGGTGCGATGGAAGGCCTCGACCTGCGAGAGCGCGTTCTGGCCGACGGTCGCGTCCAGCACCAGCAGCACGGCATGCGGCGCCGTGTCGTCCACCTTGCGGATCACGCGCACGACCTTCTCGAGCTCGTTCATCAGCTCGGCCTTGTTCTGCAAACGGCCGGCGGTGTCGATCAGCAGCACGTCGATGGCCTGCTCCTTCGCCGCGGTGAGCGCGTTGAAGGCAAGGCTCGCCGAATCCGAGCCCTGGGCGCCCGCGATGACGGGCGTCTTCGTCCGCTCGCCCCAGACCTTGAGCTGCTCGATGGCGGCGGCGCGAAACGTGTCGCCGGCGGCCAGCATCACCTTGCGGCCTTCGGATGCGAATTTCTGCGACAGCTTTCCGATGGTCGTGGTCTTGCCGGAGCCGTTGACGCCGACGACGAGAATGACGAACGGCTTCTTGGCCGTATCGATCACGAGCGGTTTTGCCACCGGCGACAGCACCTTCTCGACCTCGGTCGCGACGACGTCCTTGACCTCGTCCGCCGAGATCGCCTTGTCGTAACGTCCGGCGCCGACGGCATCGGCAATGCGCACCGCGACTGACGTGCCGAGGTCGGCGCGCAGCAGCACGTCCTCGATGTCGTCGAGCATGGCGCGGTCGAGCTTGCGCTTGGTGACGAGGTCGGCGACCGCGGTCCCGAGCGAGGACGAGGTGCGCTTCAGCCCGTTGGACAGGCGGCGCCACCAGCTCAGCTTGGGGGGATCTGACGTGGTATCGTTCATGCTGGCGTGTTAGCCGTTCCGGCCCGCAAACGAAAGCCTTGACCGAAAGTCTTGCAATTGCTCGATGTTCCCCAATTGACCGCCGATGAGATCCTGGCCCGCGTGCTCCATCGCGACGGGCTGATGCTGGTCATCGACAAGCCCGCCGGCCTACCGGTGCATCGCGGCCCCAAGGGGGGGGCCAATCTGGAGGATTCCTTCGACGCGCTGCGTTTCGGCCTGCCGCGATCGCCGGTGCTGGCCCACCGGCTGGACAAGGACACCTCGGGCTGCCTCGTGCTCGGCCGCCACCGCAAGGCGACGGCATCGCTGGGCTTGTTGTTCAAGCACGGCAAGATCGGCAAGACCTACTGGACCGTGGTCGAAGGCGGCCCTGCCGAAGATGAGGGCAGCATCGACATGCCGCTTGGCCGGCTCAATGCCGAACGCGGCTGGTGGCAGAAGCCGGATCCCGAAGGCCAGAAGGCCATCACCAACTGGAAAGTGTTGGGCCGCTGTTACGCATCCTCATCCGAAGGTGCGTCTGCTCTTGTTACCTCCCCCTTGTGGGGAGGTCGAGCGCGAAGCGCTCGGGAGGGGGTAAGCTCAGACGGCGGTGCCCGTGGCTACCCCCTCCCCCACCCTCCCCCACAGGGGGGGAGGGAGCGCAGACGACTCGCGGTGGCGAGGGTGCATCTATCGAAGCCCATCACCGCGTGCTCTTCACCTGGCTTGCCATGGAACCGGTGACCGGGCGGACCCATCAATTGCGCGTGCATGCGGCCGCGAGCGGCTGGCCGATCTTCGGCGATAACATTTACGGCAACGGCCCGCGCTTCGGCGAGCCGCGCCTGCACCTGCATTCGCGCGAGATCGTGGTGCCGATCTCCCGGAACAAGGAGCCGGTCCGCGTGGTGGCGCCGGCCCCGCCGCATATGCATGAGAAGCTCCGGGCCTGCGGGTGGAAGGGGGAATAAACCTCTCCCGCTTGCGGGAGAGGTCGGCGCGTCCCGGGCGATGCGAAGCATCGTCCCGCGCGCCGGGTGAGGGCTCTGCCTCTTGGGGATTGTCCCGTTGTGGAGATAACCCTCTCCCCGACCCTCTCCCGCAAGCGGGAGAGGGAGCACACCACCGCAGCGGCGGCACCTCGTTCCCAACGGCCCATGGTTTACGAAACGTTCAGTGCTCGTCTCTAATGATAACGTTTGCTTAGAAAAAGCTTCCGTAACCGCTCAGGACGAGCCGCGCGTGATGACCAAGGCCGGGCTATCGATCATCGACGAGGTCGAATCCGCACTTCGGATCGGCTCGCCGGAAAAGGGCCTGGCGACGGCGCGGCGCGTCACCGAGCTGTTCCTCTCCTCCGCCGGCAATTTCGACGACGAGCAGATCGCGCTGTTCGACGACGTGCTCGAGCGCCTGATCGGCACCATCGAGCTGCGCGCCATCGCCGACGTGGCAGCGCGGGTTGCGCTGGCCGAGATCAGCGCGCAGCTGGCGCCGATCGCACAGGCGCCGCCGTCGGTGATCCGCCGCCTCGCCAACAACGACGAGATCCGCATCGCCGGCCCCGTGCTGCAGGAATCGGCGCGGCTCGACGACGGCGAGCTGGTGAAGATCGCATCAAGCAAGGGTGAGCCGCATCTGCTCGCGGTCGCCGGCCGCTGGTGGCTGAAGGAGATCGTCACCGACGCGCTGCTGGCGCGCCGCTATCCCAGCGTCAGCCGGCGGCTGGCTGCCAATCCCGGCGCGCGCGTCTCCGGAAACGGATTTGCCCTCATTGTCGGCCAGGCCGAAAGCGATCCGGAGCTCGCGGTCAGCGTCGGCGTCCGCGTCGATCTGCCGTCGGAGCTGCGCCGCCAATTGCTGCGTTCGGCGACGGACGCCGTGCGCACCCGCCTGCTGTCGCGCGCGCCGCCGCATCTGTTCGAGGAAATCCAGAGCGCGATCGCCGCCATCACCATCGGCGTCGAGCGCGAAATGTCCGCGGTGCGCGATTTCGAGGGCGCCAAGCGCGCCATTGCCGGCCTCAAGGCTACCGGCCAGCTCCATGAAGCGACATTGCTCGGCTTCGCCAGACAACGGCGCTATGAGGAGACGGTGGCGGCCCTGGCGGCGTTATCGGGATCGACGGTCGAGGTGATTCGTCCGCTGATGCAGAGTCTCCGCGAGGACGGCCTGCTGGTGCCGTGCAAGGCCGCGCAGCTCAGCTGGGAGACGACCATGGCCGTGCTCGAATGCCGTTTCGCGACAGGCGCGATGAAGCCGGCGGACATCGCCAGGGCGCAGGGGCATTATGCAAGAATGACGGCGGAGAACGCAAAGCGGACGCTGCGATTCTGGCAGGTAAGGGCGTTGTAGTTTTCCCTCTCCCCTTGTGGGAGAGGGTGGCTCGCCGCGGTAGCGGCGAGACGGGTGAGGGGTCTCTCTCGGCGAGAGAAACTCTCATTCGAATTTGTGGAGAGAGACCCCTCATCCGGCGCTTCGCGCCACCTTCTCCCGCAAGGGGAGAAGGAAGAGAGCAGCGGCTTATGTGGTGAGTCGCTCGCCATCAACGCCGGCAATCAGTCGCGGCACGATGCTTCCCACCCGCTCGCCCGCAATCGCCACCGGCAGATAGTGCTCCGTGCGGCCCTGCCCGTCGCTCTCGATCAGCACCTCGCGCATCGCGCCGATCTCGGCTTGCAGGCGCTGCAGCAACGCCGCTTCGCCGGCCGCCCGCAGCCGCTTCGCGCGCGCCTTGATCTCAGGCCCCGCCACCTGCGGCATCCGCGCGGCGGGCGTGCCGGGCCGCGGGGAATAGGGAAAGACATGCAGGAAGGTCAGGCCGCATTGCTCGACGAGGTCCAGCGAGCGCGAGAACATTTGCTCGGTCTCGGTCGGGAAGCCCGCGATGATGTCGGCGCCGAAGACGATATCGGGGCGCAGGCGACGCACCTGCGCGCAGAAGCGAAGCGCATCCTGCCGCGAATGCCGCCGCTTCATGCGCTTCAGGATCAGGTCGTCGCCTGACTGCAGCGACAGATGCAGATGCGGCATCAGCCGCGCATCCTCAGCGATGGCGTCGAGCAGGTCGTCATCCGCCTCGATCGAATCGATCGAGGAGATGCGCAGGCGCTTGAGCTCGGGCACATGGCGCAGGATCTGCTTGGTCAGCATGCCGAGCTTGGGCGCACCGGGAAGGTCCGCACCATAGCTGGTGAGATCGACCCCGGTCAGCACGATCTCGGCATGGCCGCGCTCGGCCAGGGTGCGCACCTGATCGACCACCGCGCCCATCGGCACCGAGCGCGAATTGCCGCGGCCGAACGGGATGATGCAGAAGGTGCAGCGATGGTCACAGCCGTTCTGCACCTGCACGAACACGCGCGGCAGGCCGCTCGCATAGCCGTCGACGAGATGCGGCGCCATCTCCGTCACCGCCATGATATCGCTGACAGCGATCTTCTCGTCGGCATCGATGTCGAAAGCATCGCGCGCCTTCCGCCACGCTTCGCCGCGCATCTTGTCGTCATTGCCGACGACACGATCGACCTCGGCCATGTCGGCGAACATCGCAGCCTGCGTCTGCGCCGCGCAGCCGGTGACCACGATGCGCGCCTCGGGGCGCTCGCGCTTCAACTTGCGGATCGACTGGCGCGCCTGCGCCACCGCCTCGTTGGTGACGGCGCAGCTGTTGATGACGATTGTGTCGGAGAGCCCTGCGGCTTCCGCTTTGCTGCGAATTACCTCGGCCTCGAAGGCATTGAGGCGGCAGCCGAAGGTGACGATGTCGACGGCCATCAGGCGGCCGGCGCGAACAGCGCCGGATCGAAGGTGCCCTCATATTCGAAGGTCGCCGTGCCCGTCATCAGCACGTGATCGTCGCGCTCGCGCCATTCGATGCCGAGCTTGCCGCCGGGCAATGTGATCTCGACCTTGCGCTCGGCACGCTTCAGCCGCGCGGCGGCAACGGCCGTGGCACAGGCCGCCGACCCGCAGGCCTTGGTCAGGCCGGCACCGCGCTCCCAGGTGCGGATCGTGATGTGCTCGCGATCGACGATATGAGCGAGCGTGATATTGGCGCGCTCGGGGAAGATCGGATGGTTTTCCAAGAGCGGACCGAAGCGGCCGAGATCGTAGGCGTTGACGTCCTCGACCCAGAACACGGCGTGCGGATTGCCCATGCTCACCACTGAGGGCGAATGCAGGATCGGATTGTCGATCGGCCCGATCTGCAATTCGATGTAGCGGGTATCGCGAAACTCTTCCGCCAGAGGAATGTCCTGCCAGCCGAACTTCGGTGCGCCCATATCCACTGTGTAGAGGTCGGGCGCCGGACCCTGCCAGGCATTGAGGAGGCCGGCGGCGGTCTCGAAGGTCGCACTGGTCTGCCCGGTCTTCTCGAAGATGCGGCGCACGACGCAGCGCATGCCGTTGCCGCAGGCACCTGCCTCCGAGCCGTCATTGTTGTAGATGCTGATGAAGGCCTCGGTGCCGTCGAGCCGCGGCCTCGAGAGCACCATGAGCTGGTCGTAAGCCACACCGCCGTTCGCGGACGCCACGGCGCGGGCGTCGTCCGGCGTGACCTTGGCCGCCGAATCGCGCAAGTCGACAACGACGATCTCGTTGCCGATGCCGTTCATCTTGGCAAATGCGTGGTTGGCCAGCGCGCTCATGAAAATTCCCGAATTTCGCCTGCCTTATATGGCGATCCTTGTCGGCTTGGCCAGTGATTTGCCGCCCCGGGCCGGGACATCGGCCAAGGTGCCTGCCATGACGCATCTGTCATGGGACGAATTCGGCGCTCGCGTGTTAGAACGGCGCGGTTCGCGCGAACCGGGACGCGCGGTCGGGTTAAGGCCTTGGTGGGTAAGGCCTTGATGAATTGAGGCTCCGACGAAGCGGGGCCTCGGGGAGAATAAAATGAACACTTTTCGTCGTGTTGTGCTGGCCGCGCTGATCCCGGCGGCGGCCTTGTCGCTTGGGCTGTCGGGCGCCCTGGCGCAGACGCCGAGCCCCGCACCGGCGGCCTCCGCGAGCCCTTCACCCGCGCCATCGGCGGCACCCGCTCCGGCGGCGAGCCCGTCGCCGGCGGCCAGCGCCTCGCCGTCCCAGACGGCGACGCCTTCGCCCGCAGCCAGCGCTTCACCCGGCCCGACGGCCCCGCCCCCGGCGGCCGCCGCGACGCCCGCCCCGGTTCAGACCGCCGATCCCTTTGGCCTCGAGACCACGCTCGAGTCGAAGAAGGTCGTGATGGTCAAGGGCACCGCCAATTGGGACTCGGCCTTCGACACGCTGATCGACGCCTTCAAGGCGTTGAACACGCTGCTCGACAAGCAGGGCATCAAGCCATCAGGCAATTCGATGATCGTCTACACCTCGACCGACGACACCGGCTTCACCTTCCTTGCCGAGATCCCGGTCGAGCAGGACCCGAAGAATTTGTCCAAGGAGATGAGCATCGGCAAATCGCCTGAAGGCAAGGCGCTGAAATTCGTCCATCGCGGCTCCTACGACAACATGGACAACACCTATGAGGCGATCACCAATCACCTCGACGACAAGAGGCTGGAAGCCAAGGACACCTTCATCGAGGAGTACCTCACCGATCCCCTGAAGACGGCCGAGGACAAGCTCGTGATCAATGTTTTCGTGCCGCTGAAGTGAGACTGATGAAAAAGCCTGCCCTACTTGCCGCCGTCCTCGCCACCACGCTGCTCGCCGCGCCCGCGCGCGCCGAGGATTTTCCCTCCGCGATCTCGGTGAGCGGCGAAGCCTCCGTATCCGCGGCGCCCGATCTCGCGCAAATCGATGCCGGTGTCGCCAGCGACGCCAAGACGGCGAAGGAGGCTTCCGATGCCAACAACGCCGCGATGGGCAAGGTGCTGCTGGCGCTGAAGAGCGCAGGCATCGCCGAGAAGGACTACCAGACCTCGCGGCTGTCGCTGCAGCCGCAATACGGCCAGAACAAATCCACCGGCGCCTCGCCCGTAACAGGCTTCCGCGCGAGCAACCGCGTCACCGTGAAGATCCGCGACGTGACCAAGGTGGCCGGCATCATCGATACGCTGGTCAGCGCCGGCGCCAACGACATCGGCAATATCTCGTTCGAGGTGACGCAGGCCTCGAAGCTGCTGGATGATGCGCGCGAGCAGGCCGTGGCGGACGCGCGGCGCAAGGCGGAGATTTATGCGAAGGCTGCCGGCGTGACGCTGGGCGCGCCGCTCAGCGTCACCGAGGGCGGCGGCCCGGTGCCGCTGTTCAAGGGCCGCATGGCAGCGCCAATGGCTGCAGCCCCGCAGGCCGCGGTCGCGCCGGGCGAGGAGACGCTGACGGTGACGGTGAATGTGAGCTGGGCGATCAAGGCCAAGGAATAGGCCTCGTGTCCCGGACGCGCTGCAGCGTGAAACGCTGCTGCGCAGAGCCGGGACCCACAACATTGCACGGTACGATACGGCGAGATGGGCCCCGGCTCTGCAGCGCATCACTGACGTGCTGCGCTGCGTCCGGGGCACGAGCGGCGTGCGTGGCGAGACCTAGATCTCCACCACCTGCCCCGGCATCATCGCCACGAACCGCTCCTGCGGAATGTTCGCTGCATCGAGCGCTTCGACCAGCGCTTTGGCCGGTGCGTCGATCGCTTCGTCCGTCAGCTGGAACGTGCCGTGGTGATGCCCGAGCGCTTGCTCGGCGCCGCAATCGGCCAGCGCCTTCACCGCATCCTCCGGATTCATGTGCTGGTCGCGCATGAACCAGCGCGGCTCGTAGGCGCCGATGGGCAGGATTGCCAGGCGCAGCTTGCCGTGCTTCTCGGCGACGCGGCGGAAATGGCGGCCATCGCCGTAACCGGAATCGCAGACCACGTAGATCTTCCCGGCCGGCGTCTCCAAGACAAAGCTCGCCCATAGCGCCTTGTTGCGGTCGAACAGGCCGCGCGCGGTCCAGTGCCGGGTCGGCACCAGGTGCACCGCGACGCCTTCGCCGACCTCGACGCGGTCGTACCAGTCGAACGCCTCCACGTTGATCGTGGAATCCCAGCTGCGCATCGTGACGTCGTTGCCAAGCGGGGTGACCACGCGCGGGGCGAAATTCTTGGCAAGCCGCGACAGCGTCAGGATGTCGAGATGGTCGTAATGGCCGTGCGAGACCAGCACGACATCGATCTTCGGCAGCTTCTCGAAGGCGATGCCGGGGTCGTTGTGCCGCTTCGGCCCGGCGAAGGCGATCGGCGAGACCCGCTCCGACCAGACCGGATCGACCAGGATGTTGAGGCCGCCGGCCTGGATCAGCCAGCTGGCATGACCGACGAAGGAGAGCCGCACCTTGTCGCCATCGACACGCGCCGGCGGGGTGTCGGCATGGGGACTGGGCGCCCAATCCGGCCAGGTCGCGCGCCGCCGCTTGCCGCTGAACTGCCAGCGCAGCACCTCGCGCAGCGATTTCGGCGGCGCCCCGTCCGGATCGAAGAAGGTCAGGCCGTCGAAATGGTCGGAGACGGGGCCGTCATAGGTTTTCATGCTGGACATCCAGAGGGAGGGGACGCCGACCAGCGCACCAGCGCCGGCGAATAGTCCGAAAAGGCGGCGGCGGGTGACCGGCACGGGCGGGCTTCTAGGGATAGTCGAAATGGTAAGACATCACCGCCTATATGGGCGGGGCTGGCGGAAAAGGAACCTGCGACAAAAGGGTCATGTTTTCAGAACCTTGCCTTACAAGCGGCGAGCCGGCGCCCTAACTTTCCTTGACTTTTGAGCGGGAGCGGCGTTTAACCCCGCCACTTTCTCGGAAAGGTTTTCTTTTCGACCCGCCGACCGGCCTTGAGGCCGGAGGTCAACGCCCGACAGCGCTGTGCGCCCTCGGGCGCAAAGGTGTTTGGACTTACTTCTCCCTCGCCCCGCTCTTGCGGGGAGAGGGTCGGGGTGAGGGGCTCTCTCCGCGCAGGGTGCGCGTCGATGGTCCCGTACCCCCTCACCCGCCGCGAAGAGCGCGGCGACCTCTCCCCGCAGGCGAGGAGAGGTAAAAAAGGACAACGGCATTGTTCGACAATCTGTCGGAACGGCTTGGTGGCATTCTCGATCGTCTGACGGGGCGCGGTGCGCTGACCGAAAAGGACGTCGACGCCGCGATGCGCGAGGTGCGCCGCGCGCTGCTGGAGGCCGACGTCGCGCTCGAAGTGGTGCGCAGCTTCACCGAGCGCGTGCGCGAGCAGGCGATCGGGGCCACCGTCGTCAAGTCGGTTACCCCCGGCCAGATGGTGGTCAAGATCGTTCATGACGAGCTGATCAACACGCTCGGCAGCGAAGGCCAGACCATCGACGTCAACGCCGTGCCGCCGGTGCCGATCATGATGGTCGGCCTGCAGGGCTCCGGCAAGACCACCACCACCGCAAAGCTCGCCCGCCGCCTGGTCCAACGCGACAAGCGCAAGGTGCTGATGGCCTCGCTCGACGTCTATCGTCCGGCGGCGATGGAGCAGCTGGCCGTGCTCGGCCGCGACCTCGACATTCCCACTTTGCCAATCGTTGCCGGCCAGCAGCCGCCGCAAATTGCAAAACGCGCGCTGGAAGCCGGCAAGCTCGGCGGCTACGACATCGTGCTGCTCGACACCGCCGGCCGCACCACGCTCGACGAAGAGATGATGGCGGAGGCGGCCGCGATCAAAGCCGCGGCCAATCCGCATGAAGTGCTGCTGGTCGCGGACTCGCTCACGGGCCAGGACGCGGTGAACCTCGCGCGCTCGTTCGATCAGCGCGTCGGCCTCACCGGCATCGTGCTCACGCGAGTTGACGGCGACGGCCGCGGCGGCGCCGCGTTGTCGATGCGCGCAGTCACCGGCAAGCCGATCAAGCTGATCGGCACCGGCGAAAAGACCGATGCGCTGGAAGACTTCCACCCCGATCGTATCGCCGGCCGCATCCTCGGCATGGGCGACGTGGTCTCGCTGGTCGAGCGCGCCGCCGCCAACATCGACGCCGAGAAGGCCGCGCGCACCGCCGAGCGCATGCGCAAGGGTCAGTTCGACCTCAACGACATGCGCGAGCAGCTGCTGCAGATGGCCAATATGGGCGGCATCAGCGGGCTGATGGGCATGATGCCCGGCATCTCCAAGATGAAGAACCAGATCGCGGCGGCCGGGATCGACGACAAGATCCTGAAGCGCCAGGTCGCGATCATCGATTCCATGACGCGCGAGGAGCGCCGTCATCCGGACCTCTTGAAGGCCAGCCGCAAGAAGCGCATCGCGGCCGGCAGCGGCCAGACCGTCGAGCACGTCAACAAGCTTTTGAAGATGCACCGGAACATGGCCGATATGATGAAGGCCATGGGCTCGGGCAAGCGCGGCCCGCTCGCCGGCATCGCGCAGGCGATGGGCTTCGGCGGCGGCATGAAGATGCCCTCGCCGGAAGAGATGAAGGCGCTGCAGGAGAAGATGCAAGGCGCGGGCGGCGGACAAGGCCTGCCGAATCTGCCGAAGGATTTGCCGCCTGGTCTTCGCACCGGCCTGCCCAATCTTCCCGGACTAACCGGGCTGAGCGGCAAGCCGACGCTGCCGGGCCTCGGCGGTTTCCCCGGCAAGAAGAAATGAGGAATTCGTCGCGCGGGATGATCAGCATCTCGCGTGACGCGGAATACCAATCAACCGAACAAAACGTACTTTGAAGGAGAACTGAATGTCCGTCGTTATCCGCCTCGCCCGAGCAGGCACCAAGAAGCGTCCCGTCTATCACGTCGTCGTCGCCGACTCGCGCTTTCCGCGCGACGGCCGCTTCATCGAGCGTCTCGGCTATTTCAATCCGCTGCTGCCGAAGGACAACGAGACCCGCCTCAAGCTCGACATGGACAAGGTGAAGGCCTGGCTCGCCAAGGGCGCGCAGCCGTCCGATCGCGTCGCGCGTTTCCTCGATGCCGCCGGCGTTGCGAAGCGCGAAGCGCGCAACAACCCGCAGAAGGCCGTGCCGCGCAAGGAGCGCAAGGCGCAGGCCGAAGCCGCCGCGAAGGCGTAAGGCTGGATCATGTCGGCGCTGGTCTGCGTCGCGCGGATCGGCGCCGCGCATGGTGTGCGCGGTGCGGTCAAGCTGTGGACCTTCACCGAGGATCCCTTCGCCGTCCGCCGCTACGGACCGCTGTCGACCAGGGACGGCAGGCGCCAGTTCGAGATCGCAGAGGTGCGCGAGGCCAAAGATCATCTGGTCGCGACATTCAAGGGTGTCGCGACCCGCGATGAGGCCGAGCGCCTCAACGGAATCGAGCTCTACGTCCCGCGCGGCAAACTGCCCGCGACGGACGAGGACGAATATTACCACACCGATTTGATCGGGCTCGCCGCCGTCACAACGGGCGGCGATGCGCTCGGCCGCGTCATCGCGATCCATAATTTCGGTGCCGGCGACATCATCGAGATTGCGCCCCTCAACGGCGCGACAATGCTGCTGCCGTTCTCGAATGCGGTGGTGCCGGAGGTCGACCTCAAAGGCGGCCGCGTCGTGATCGCGCTGCCGCAGGAGATCGAGGGGGACGACGGGGACAACGATCCCTCCACGAGTCGTCCCCGCGAACGCGGGGACCCATAACCACAGGGCGTGGTTTTTGGCTAAGCTGGCAGCTCCAGCCACCGCGCGCTTCGCGCGCCTCGGGACGACGAGATCGGGATGCAATGACCTACCCCTCACCCTGGCGAGCGACGGTGCTGACGCTGTTTCCGGAGATGTTTCCAGGGCCACTCGGCGTGAGCCTCGCCGGTCGGGCGCTCGCGTCCGGGCTGTGGCAGATCGAGGCGCGGGACATCCGGGCATCCGCGACCGACCGCCACCGCAGCGTCGACGACACCCCGGCCGGCGGCGGGCCGGGCATGGTGCTGCGGGCGGACGTTCTCGCCGCGGCGATCGATGCCGCCGAGATCGGCTCTGAGCGGCCGCGCTTGCTGATGAGCCCGCGCGGTCGGCCATTGACCCAGGCCCGCGTCACCGAACTCGCCCGGGGCCCCGGTCCCCTGATCGTCTGCGGGCGGTTCGAGGGGGTGGACCAGCGGGTGATCGACGGACGGGCTCTGGAGGAGGTCTCGATCGGCGATTACGTGCTGTCCGGGGGCGAAATCGCCGCTTTAGCCCTGATCGATGCCTGCGTCCGGCTGCTGCCGGGGGTGATGGGCAAGGAGACCTCGGGAACCGAGGAGAGTTTTTCGGACGGCCTGCTCGAATACCCCCAATACACCCGCCCGCAGCTGTTCGAGGGGGTTCCGATCCCTGCCATCCTCACCTCCGGCGACCATGCCAAGGTGGCGGCCTGGCGGCGGGCCGAATCCGAGGCCCTGACGGCCTCCCGGCGCCCGGATTTGTGGGGAAAGGCCGCGAATCGGGGGAGCGGCCAAAAAACGCCAAAAAACAAGACAGACGGGTGACAAACGCTCCGGCTTGCCTTATAGGAGCGGCCAAATCCGCAATGGCTGGATAGACGAATTTCACGCAGCCCCCGTTTCGCAAGGCTGGGCGCGCCGATGGAGATTTACCCATGAACCTGATCAAGCAGCTCGAGCAGGAGCAATTCGACAAGCTGTCCGCAGGCAAGGACATCCCGGAATTCGCCCCCGGCGACACCGTGATCGTCAACGTGAAGGTGGTCGAAGGCGACCGCACCCGCGTGCAGGCCTATGAGGGCGTCTGCATCGGCCGTTCCGGCGGTGGCCTCAACGAGAGCTTCACCGTGCGCAAGATCTCCTATGGCGAGGGCGTCGAGCGCGTGTTCCCGCTGCTCTCCCCGATGATCGACTCGATCAAGGTGGTGCGCCGCGGCAAGGTGCGTCGCGCCAAGCTCTATTATCTCCGCAACCTTCGCGGCAAGTCGGCCCGCATCGTCGAGAAGCAGGACCGCGCTGCTGCCGTCGGCGAGTAAGCTTCGCCGTCAGGCAAGTCTTTCGAAAGCGCGGGGCTCGGCTCCGCGCTTTTTTGTTGCGTCAGCCGTGCACGTCAAAGCTCTCGCGCTTCCAATTCGGCCTGCTATATATTCCTAGAATGTTTCCAGATCCGACCAGCTTCGCCCCCATCCAGCGCATCGTCATCGACGATCGCTCGCGGCTGCCTGGCCGGTTCTTCGGACGCTTCGCGACCTCGGCAACGTCAGAGCTTAGCCGCGCAGCCTAAAAGCTGCGCTGACGATTTTGTTGCCCGCGCGCTCTGCCGCGCTCATCGCTGACACACATTCTTCGGAGCTCGAGCTCATGTCCAAGCCGACCACCCTGTACGACAAGATCTGGAACGACCATCTGGTGCACGAAGCCGAGGACGGCACCTGCCTGCTCTACATCGATCGCCACCTGGTGCACGAGGTGACCTCGCCGCAGGCGTTCGAAGGCCTGCGCGCCACCGGGCGCAAGGTCCATGCGCCCGAGAAGACGCTCGCCGTCGTCGATCACAACGTCCCGACCACCGACCGCACCAAGCCGAATCCCGATCCTGAAAGCATCGAGCAGATCAAGGCGCTGGCCGAGAACGCCAGGGAATTCGGCATCGAATATTACAACGAGTTCGACAAGCGTCAGGGCATCGTCCACGTCATCGGCCCCGAGCAGGGCTTTACGCTGCCCGGCACCACCATCGTCTGCGGCGACAGCCACACCTCGACGCATGGCGCGTTCGGCGCGCTCGCCCACGGCATCGGCACCAGCGAGGTCGAGCACGTGCTGGCGACGCAGACGCTGATCCAGAAGAAAGCGAAGAACATGCGTGTCACCGTCGACGGCAAATTGCCGGATGGCGTGACGGGCAAGGACATCATTCTGGCCATCATCGGCGAGATCGGCACCGCCGGCGGCACCGGCTACGTGCTGGAATATGCCGGCGAAGCGATCCGCGCGCTCTCGATGGAAGGCCGCATGACGGTTTGCAACATGTCGATCGAAGGCGGCGCGCGCGCTGGCCTGGTCGCGCCCGACCAGAAGGCGTTCGACTTCCTGCGCGACCGCCCCAAGGCGCCGAAAGGCGCGGACTGGGACGCGGCGATGCGCTACTGGGAGAAGTTGCGGTCCGACGACGGCGCGCATTTCGATCACGAGCTGCGCCTCGACGCTGCAAAGCTGCCGCCGATCGTGACCTGGGGCACCTCGCCTGAAGACGTGATCTCGGTCACCGGCATCGTGCCCGATCCCGACAAGATCGCGGACGAGGCCAAGCGCATCTCCAAGCATCGCGCGCTGAAGTACATGGGCCTGACCGCGGGGACGAAGATCACCGACATCAAGCTCGACCGCGTCTTCATCGGCTCCTGCACCAACGGCCGCATCGAGGATCTGCGCGCGGCGGCGAAGATCGCCGAAGGCAAGACCGTGTCGGCGAACGTCAACGCCATGGTCGTGCCGGGCTCCGGCATCGTGAAGGAGCAGGCCGAGGCCGAGGGGCTCGACAAGATCTTCATCAAGGCCGGCTTCGAATGGCGCGAGCCGGGCTGCTCGATGTGCCTTGCCATGAACCCGGACAAGCTGAAGCCGGAAGAGCGCTGCGCCTCGACCTCGAACCGCAACTTCGAGGGCCGCCAGGGTTTCAAGGGCCGCACCCATCTGGTGTCGCCGGCGATGGCAGCGGCGGCGGCGATCGCAGGTCACTTCGTCGACGTCAGGGACTGGCGCTAAGCTACTTCCTGCAATTGTAGCGATCGCGGCAAAGCGCCGTTAATCGGCGGTGCCGACAGTGTCCTCGCGACGGTTTCGCGAGGGCACGTCCATGGCCAACAAGCCGGAATATGTCGATCTCATCAGTGAGGCCACGCGTCAGCACCGGCGACGCGCGGCGCCATTGCGCATCGTCGCCAAGCCCGAGGTCGAGGAGACCTCCAAGCTCAGCCGCTGGCCGCCGGCGATGTTTCGGCAATGGAAGCTCGAGAACCTGATGCGGTGGAAGGCTTCGTCCTGGAAGCTGAAGGATTGGGTTTAAGCCATGGCGTCATTCCGGGGCGCCCGAAGGGCGAACCCGGAATGACGGCACTCGCTCACATCACCAATAATACCGGTACGGATAGTGCCAGCGGGGCCAGCGGCAGACGCGGCGCGGGCCGTAATAGGTCCAGATGATCCGGCAGCGGCGCGGATAGTGGTAGTAGGGATAGTACCCGCCGTAGTAATAGCGCCGGTGGAAGTGACGATAGCCGTAATGGCGGTGATGATGGCCCCAGTGCCGGTGGACGCCCCCATATCCGCCGTAGCGATAGCCGCCATAGCGATAGCCTCCGACATGGCTGTGGTGAAAGGCCGGCGCGGCGCGGAAGCCGCCGCCATGAAAGCCACCGCCGCGGAAGCCGCCGATATGTCCGCCGCCGCCGCGAAAACCTCCGCCGTGAAAATGCCCGCCACCATGTCCGCCGTGCCCGCCATGGCGAACCTGCGTGACGAGATCGTCGGTTGCGGCCTTCGTCAGCGGCGACGTCGCCGGATTGATCAAGCTCAGCGCTTCAGCGCGACGCGCGCTGCCGGCCGACAGCATCAGCGTCGCGGCAGCCGCAAGCCCGAGCAGGCGCATCGGGCTGGCCCGGCGACCCAAAATCCTCAGCATGGAATTCTCCCTGAACCCGACAGCAGAGCTGCGACGTCGCGGCCGCACCATTGCTGTTCAATTGCAGTCGCTCCCAAGATTAAATTGCGGACAGCGATGTGAACGCGCCATGAATGAACGACACTGGGCTCTGCGATGCGGCGCCGTGCCGCGAGAGAAGGAATTTTGCAGATGACTGTCTACGCCATTGCGCAGTTGAAGATGACGGACCGCGCGGCCTATGAGCGCTATCAGGCGCGGTTCTTCGACGTGTTCAGGAAGTACAATGGCCGTCTGCTCGCCGCCGACGAACAGCCGCGCGTGCTCGAAGGCGCATGGCCGCATGACAAGCTCGTCCTGATGTCGTTCCCCGACGAGGCCGCATTCCTCGCCTTCTCGACCTCGCCCGACTACGAAGAGATCTCGCGCGATCGCAAGGCGGGCGCGCAGGCGACGGTGCTGCTGGTGAAGGGATTTGCGCCCGGCTAGCGGACCACGACCCTCGCGGCGTCAGCCCCGGCGCCAGTAGCAGCTCACGCGCGGCACGATCACCGTGCCGCTCGGCCGGTACTCCTGCACATAGGTGGCGTTGCAGACGCGGAGCGCGTCGGGGCCCGGATTGTAGCGGGGATAGACGCCGTCCGGGCTGTAATAGGGCGTGACGCGCAGGCGCGCCGGGGGCCGCTTGCGCGGCGGGGGGACATCGTCCGGCGAGACCAATTGGGCCATCCGGATCTCGGAACTGGCGGCCTGCGCCTCGGCACCGACGCAAAACTGCGAAAACAACCCCATGCACAGTAGAGTCAGCCCTGTTTTCGCTCGCATTTTCCGCCCACCTGAAACGTCCCATTGACGGCCCCACGCTCCCCGTTTTGGCGGCGCCCGTCAACCTCGCCGCGCTTATAAAGCCAGATGCATCAGCGGGAAACCCGCGCTAAGAGGTGCTCATGTGGACGGAATTGAAAGCCCCTTCGCTCGCCGAGATGGAAGCGATGGCTCACGATGTGTTCGAGCGCCTGCCGGCGGAATTTCGTAAGCTCTGCGAGGGCGTGATCGTCCGCGTCGACGACTTCCCGACCGAGGAGGTTCTGGACGAGATGGAATGCGAGAGCGAGTTCGACCTGCTCGGCCTGTTCCAGGGCGTCGGCCTGCCCCAGCAGAGCCTTGGCGACGTGGCGCGGCTGCCCAACATGGTCTGGCTCTACCGCCGCCCGATCCTGGACTATTGGGCCGAGCACGACGAAAGCCTCGGCCACATCGTCCGCCACGTCCTGATCCACGAGATCGGCCACCATTTTGGTCTGTCGGACGACGATATGGCCGCGATCGAGGCTAAGGCGGAGTAGAGCGGTCTCGGTCCACCTCTCCCCACCGGGGAGAGGTAAGGGCAGCCCTGCCGAATTCGGCCTAGGATTTCCGCCCCGATCGCGATAAATAGCCGGTTCCCTGAACCACGTGCGGGAAAGCGCAACCATGGACAAGTTCACCACGCTGGAAGGCGTCGCGGCGCCGCTGAAGATCATCAATGTCGACACCGACATGATCATTCCGAAGCAGTACCTCAAGACCATCAAGCGCACCGGCCTTGGCAAGGGGCTCTTCTCCGAGCAGCGCTACAAGGACGACGGCAGCGAGAATCCGGACTTCGTGCTCAACCAGCCCGCCTATCGCAATGCGAAGGTGCTGGTCGCCGGCGACAATTTCGGCTGCGGCTCGAGCCGCGAGCACGCGCCCTGGGCGCTGCTTGACTTCGGCATCCGCTGCGTGATCTCGACTTCGTTCGGCGACATCTTCTACAACAATTGCTTCAAGAACGGCATTCTGCCGATCCGCGTTTCTCAAGAAGACCTCGGCAAGCTGTTCGACGACGCCGAGCGCGGCGCCAACGCGACGCTGACGATCGACCTGCCGAACCAAGAGATCCGCGGTCCCGACGGCGGCAAGGTCAAGTTCGAGATCGATCCGTTCCGCAAGCACTGCCTGATCAACGGCCTCGACGACATCGGCCTCACCATGGAGAAGAAGGCCTCGATCGACTCTTACGAGGACAAGCTCAAGCGCGAACGCGCCTGGGCCTGATCGCAAGTTTGGTTTGAGCCCCGGTGCCGCAAGCGCCGGGGCTTTTTGTTTGCCCGGATTGTCCCGTATAAATTTGCTCATGCTGCCCGAGATCGTCACCTTCTGGCACGGCCCGATGGATGCGCTGCGCCAGACCTGTCTGCGCTCGCAGCTCGCTGCCGGCCACAAGGTCACGGTCTACAGCTTCGATCCCATCCCCGGGCTGCCGGCCGAGGTTGCGAATGCCGAGGCCGAGGCGATCCTGCCGCACGCGTTCTCCGAACGCCTGCGCCCGCCGCAGCCGGACGGCAGCTGGCGCGACTGGACCATTCTGCAATTCAGCGACTTCTTCCGCATGAAGCTGATGGCGAAGGGCCTCGGCCTCTGGCTAGACGCCGACGTGCTGCTGCTCAAGCCCGTCGAGATCGATCCGGCGAAGCCCTACTTCGCCTGGGAGCGGCCGCGCCAGCTCGGCAATTCCGTGCTCTATCTGCCGCCCGGGCACGGCATCGTCGCCGCCTTCGAAGAGCTGATGGAGCAGGAGGAGCTGATGCCGAACTGGCTGTCGCTGCGCCATCGGGTCACCTTCATGATGCGCCGCCTGCGCGGCGGCTCGAACCGACTCTCGGATATTCGCGTCGCGATCTACGGGCCCGCGGCACTCACCGCGCTCGCGCGCCGTACCGGTGAATTGCAGAATGCACTGCCGAAGCAGTCGTTCTATGCCGTGCATGCCGAGCCGAAACTGTTCTTCGATCCCTCGAGCTATCTCGGCCTCGTCACCGATCCCAGCATCATCGGCCTGCACATCTCGCCAAAGGGCCGCGGCGGCGAGAAGCCGATTCCCGGCAGCCTGTATGCGTGGGCTGCGGAGCGGTTCGCGTAAGCTTCCGCTCGTGTCCCGGACGCGGTGCAGCGTGTAACGCTGCTCCGCTGAGCCGGGATCCAGCAAGCGGCGCGATGGCCCCGGCTCAGCGGCGCACCACGACGTGCTGCGCCGCGTCCGGGGCACGAGACCGGATTAGATGCCCCTCCCCTGTTTGATCCAGCGCAACGCGCCCCTGCATCATTGTGCTTATCTCGCTCCAATTCCGCTCGTCCGAATGGAGCTTTCCATGAGCACCGCAACCAGGCCCTATCCCATCGTCCAGGATCTCATCGAGTCCTTCGCCAACTGGCTGAAGCACCGCCGCGAGATCAACGAGATGCGGCAGCTCGACCGCGCCGATTTCGACCGGATCGCCAATGATCTCAGGATCGCGCCCGACGATCTGGAGGAGCTGGTCCGTCATGGCCGCCACGCCGCCGACGAGCTGCCGAAGATGCTCGATCAGCTCGGCATCAGCGCCGAAGCGCTCGGCCGCGCGCAGCCGCTGCTGCTCCGCGACCTCGAGCGGGTCTGCTCGCTCTGCAATCAAAAGGGACGGTGCGACCACGATCTCGCCGAGGGCACCGCCGCGGAGAACTACCACGGCTATTGCGGCAACGCCTCGACGCTGGAGACGCTCGAGCGCGCCGAACACGCGCCGCGGTGAGGCACCAGCGTTACTCGATCCACTTCGGCGCGTAAGCCATTCCTTGGCTTTGCGCCGTATCGTGATTGATCCAGATTTCGGCGTTCTCCACGCGTAGCAGCTCGATCACCTTGGCCATCGACGCAACCGTCGCCTGCGGGTCGGCATTGAACGAGGGCACGCGCATGTGCCGGAGGTTCTCCCGGTTATGCGCGACGTCGCCGCTCAGCAGCACGGCGCCACGCCGCGGCAGCCTTGCCATCAGCGAGCAATGCCCGGGAGTATGACCGGGCGTGAAGATCATGCGCACTGCGCCATCCCCGAATATGTCGTAGTCGCCATCGACGATCTCGTAAGGCCGCTCCTGCAACGCCTCGTAGTGCGGCAGCGAATAGCCGAACTCGTCAGGGTCAGGCCCGAACATGGCTTCGAACTCGGCCCGCTGAGCGATCCATCTAGCGTTCTCGAACAGGTCGACATTTCCGATATGATCGAAATGCGCGTGAGAAAGCAGGATCGTGCCGATATCGCGGGGCCGCACCCCGATTTCATCCAATTGGTCCGCGATAGGACGATGCACGATGCCGCGTATGCCGTGTGCGATGATGCGCCCTTCCGGATGCTTGGCCAGCTCATCCGCTATTCCCGTATCCCAGATCAGCCATTCGCCGCGGTGACGGATGAGATAGGCATTGCAGCTCAGCGTCATGGGCATGCCGACATTGATGCCGGGAGAATAGATCGAACCGTCCTCGACCTGCGCAATGCCTCCGTCGAGGATGTAGATCCTGTCGATTGTCGCCATTTCAGAACTCTTCAAGCCGCCGATTCGACGCGCCGCTTCGCCTCGCGCATGTCGCGCCCGGGCGGCATGCCGAACAATCGGCAATATTCCCGCGTGAACTGCGTGACGCTTTCGTAGCCGACCCGATGAGAGGCGGTCGCAATGCTCGCGCCATCGGCCAGCATGGTGCGGCGCGCCTCGATCAGACGAAGCTGCTTCTGAAACTGAAGCGGGGTCAGCGACGTGACGCTGCGAAAGTGCAGGTGAAAGGCCGACTGGCTCATCCCCGCGGCCTTGGCGAGCCGGTCGACACGCAAAGGCTTCGCATAGTCGGCGCGAATGATCGCAACCGCACTGCCAATCCGCTGCGCATGGCTGTCGGCGATGCCAAGCG
Organism: Bradyrhizobium sp. CB1015; assembly: GCF_025200925.1. Classification (GTDB taxonomy): domain Bacteria; phylum Pseudomonadota; class Alphaproteobacteria; order Rhizobiales; family Xanthobacteraceae; genus Bradyrhizobium. Next base: position 196,088 of record NZ_CP104174.1, read on the forward strand.
CCCTGATGGCGCCGCCGTGCCGACCGGCCAACAGCCAATAATGCAGCTCCCGCAGCACTTGGCGCTGGAGGATCGAGGCGGACGAGGGCCGATCGATCAGGCGCAACAGCCGCAGCGCCACCTCGCTCACATCCCGCTCCGTCGGCTCGACCCGCAGCGGCTGGGACGGAACATAAGGCGCCGCCCCCATCTCGACGACCAGCCCCTCGATGACAATGGGATCGAGCTCGACGACGAGCGACAGATAGGGCACCGCGGCGGTGGCACGCGTAATCTGGCTCACCGTCGGCACGTCGCTCGAGATCACCAGCGAATCGCCTGCGCCCAAGTCGAAGGACGTGGCGCCGACCGCAACACGCTTGGCACCTTGCAGCACCAAGGCGACCAGGGGCTTGGAGATCGCAAATTGGAGCGCGCTCGGCGCGGTCTCACGGATGATCGAGATGCCGGCGAATGGCGTGGACGCAAGGCCTTTGTCGTCGGCGCGAGCTGCGGCGTAACGGCTGGCGATCTGGAGCAGCGTTTCGGTCACGGGCCCAATCTAGGCCGAGCCAGGCACGCGGGCAATTGCCGAGGGGCGATCGGGCAAGAAGACGGGAGTTTCAGGCAAGCCTGTCGCCGGCCGCATTCCGGGAGGATTGGGCAAGACGATCGGAGCATCCGGCAACATCGGATGCCTGATCACAGGCAGAAAGGCCCCACCGAAACTTCACGAGGAAGCCTCAAATGCCCACCATTTCGCTCGTCACCGGCGCCAGCCGGGGCCTTGGCCGCAATACCGCAATCGCCATCGCGCGTCACGGCGGCGACGTCATCATGACCTATCGCAGCGGCGCCGCCGCCGCCCGCGAGGTCGTCGCCGAAATCGAGGCGCTCGGCCGAAAGGCGGTCGCGCTCCAGCTCGACGTCACCTCCGTATCGACCTTTCCGGCGTTTGCCGCAAAAGTCGGATCGGCGCTGGCGGAGCACTGGCACACTGACAAGTTCGATCATCTCGTCAACAATGCCGGCCAGGGCGAAATGGCCGCCATCGCCGAGACGACGGAGCAGCAGTTCGACGCGCTCTTCGACACCCATGTCAAAGGGCCGTTCTTTCTGACGCAGGCCTTGCTGCCGCTGCTTGGCGACAAAGGCCGGATCATCAACTTCTCGAGCGGGCTGACGCGCGTGTCTTTCCCCGGCTTCTCGGCCTATGCCGCCGCCAAGGGCGCCATCGAGGTTCTGACCGTGTACATGGCAAGAGAATTCGGCGAACGGGGCATCACCGCCAACGTCGTCGCGCCGGGCGCGATCGAGACCGACTTCCTCGGCGGCGCCGTCCGCGACATGCCGGATTTGAACAAGCAGTTCGCGCAAATGACCGCGCTCGGCCGCGTCGGTGTGCCCGACGACATCGGGCCGATGGTCGCGAGCCTGCTCGGTCCCGACAACCGCTGGGTTACGGCCCAGCGCATCGAGGTGTCCGGCGGCCAGACGATCTGAGTGCAACGGCACTTGCGCACTTCGTCGCGAGGCGGCGGAGTGTGCGCCCCTCGGCGCTTCCCCGCCGCCGCGGAGAACTACCACGACTCTTGCGGTAACGCCTCGACGCTGGAGACGCTCGAGCGCGTCGGCCTCGCGCCGCGGTGAATGACGGCGTGGGCTATCTGTTCAGAATCGACAGAACCGCACGCGCGAGATCGGCAGGCCGTTCCACCAATTGATCTGCGCCTGCCGTCTCCAGCTCATCCCGGCTGCCATAGCCCCAGAGCACGCCGACGCTGCGCATCTCGACAGCGTGAGCACCGACGATGTCGTGGCGCCGATCGCCGACCATGAGGCTATGCGCTGCGGAGATGTTCTGATCGGATAGGATATGGGCGAGCAGCTCCGGCTTGTGATCCAGACTGCCGCCCGGCATTGAACCGTAGATGCCGTCGAAGTGCACGGCCAGATTCAGGTTCTGCAAAATGCGTTGCGCGAAAACCTGGCGCTTCGATGTAGCGAGATAGATCCGCAATCCGGCGCGTCGCATGTCCTCGATCGCAGCGCCGATTCCGGAATAGAGCTCGCTTCCGAGCAGACCGGCTTGGCCATAATGCTCGCGATAGGCAACGGCGGCTTGATCGATTCGATCGTCGCCGTACGCCGCCAGCAAGGTTCGCAAGATGTCTTCGAGCGGCGGCCCGATGGTTATCTCGGGGGCATCGTCGGGATCGCGTCCGAGTGCCCGCAATGCGGCTGAGCAGCTCGCGATGATGCCCGGCCGGGAATCCACCAGCGTTCCGTCGAGATCGAGCAGGACGGAACGGGAGCGCACCCCTCAACCCTTCCCCATCGCCGCGATCGCGTCCGCGATCGCGATCGTGCGCCGGGCCATGTCGGCGTGCAGGCGCTCCACCATCGCGCCGTCGAGACGGATCGCACCGCGCGCGGCGTTCTCCGGCAATTCGAACGCCGCGATGATCTTTCGCGCGCGGGCGACTTCCTCCTCGGGCGGCGTGAAGATCGCATTGCAGGCGTCGATCTGGGAGGGGTGGATCAGCGTCTTGCCGTCGAAGCCGAGATCGCGGCCCTGCGCGCATTCGGTGGCGAAACCGTCGGAATTGGCGATGTCGCTGTAGGGGCCGTCGAGGATCTCGAGGCCGTGGGTGCGCGTCGCCAGGATGCAATGGGTGATCATCGGGATCATCGCGGCGCGGCCCGGCAGCATCCGGATCCGCGTCTCGCGCGAGATGTCGTTCGGGCCGAACACGAAGCCCGAGAGGCGGCGCGATGGATCGCGGCCGGCGGCGGCCAGTTCCTCGGCGTGCAGCACGGCGCGCGCGGTCTCGATCATGGCCCAGACCTTCACGGTCGGCGCGGCGCCGAGCTCGGCCAGCTTCCGGCCGATGACGTCGAGATCCTCGACGCTCGAGACTTTTGGAACCAGGATGCCGTCCGGCGACGCCTTGGCCGCCATGGCGACGTCATCCGGCCACCAGGGCGTGTCGAGGCCGTTGGTCCGGATCAGGATCTCGCGCCTGCCAAAGCCCTTGGCGGCGATCGCCGCCGCAATGCCGTCGCGCGCCGCCGCCTTGGCCTCAGGGGCGACGGAATCCTCGAGGTCGAGGATCAGGCCGTCGGCGGGCAGATTGCGCGCCTTTTCCAGCGCGCGCGGGTTGGAGCCGGGCATGAACAGATGGCTGCGGCGCGGGCGGGTCATGCTGGCGTTCCTTCCTGGTCTGTCGTCCCCCCAAGCCGATAGCATTTGGCCTGCCCATTCGAAAGGCTTGTCGGCCTTGGCGGTATGTGATTAGGCATGGACCATGACGACATTCCCGAAGCATTTGCTGGACGGCTACAAGGCCTTCGCGACCCAGCGGCTGCCGACCGAGCAGAACCGCTATCGCGAACTCTCGGTCAAAGGGCAGTCGCCTGAGACCATGGTGATCGGCTGCTGCGACTCCCGGGTCTCCCCCGAGGTGATCTTCGACGCGGGGCCGGGCGAGCTATTCGTCGTCCGCAACATCGCCAATCTGGTGCCGACTTATCAGCCTGACGAAGGCGCGCACGGCGTCTCGGCAGCGCTGGAGTTTGCGGTGACGGTGCTGAAGGTGAAGCACATCGTGGTGCTCGGCCACGCGCAATGCGGCGGCATCCGAGCCTTCGTCGACAAGATCGAGCCGCTGACGCCGGGCGACTTCATCGGCAAATGGATGCAGATGTTCATCAAGCCGGGCGAGGTGGTCGAACAGCGCGAGCACGAGACCATGGCGCAATTCGTCGAGCGCATCGAGAAGGCCGCCGTGTTCCGCAGCCTGGAAAACCTGATGACCTTCCCGTTCGTGCGCAAGGCCGTGGAGAGCGGCCAGATGCAGACTCACGGCGCCTATTTCGGCGTTGCGGAAGGATCGCTGTTCGTGCTGGACAAGGCGACCAAGGAATTCAAGAACGCGCGCGCGGCATAGCCCGCTCGCCGGTGGGGCAAAGCGGCAACGTCTTTGCCGGCCCCGCAATAGGACGTATCGGGGCCTGCAAATCGTGCGTGATGAATGGCGGACAGGCGCCCGGTTCGCTAGAGTGCTCCCCATTCGCCACTCGCCCTTTGCTGTTTCATGCTGATCCTTGCCATCGATACTGCGCTCGACGCCTGCGCGGCCGCCGTTCTCGATACCGACGCCGGCGAGCTCCTCGCACGGGAATCGCAGCTCATGAAGCGCGGCCATGCCGAGGCGTTGATGCCGATGATCGCGCGCGTGATGCAATCGGCCAGCCTCGCCTTCACCTCGCTCGACCGCATCGCCGTCACCGTCGGGCCCGGCAGCTTCACCGGCCTGCGCGTCGGCATCTCGGCGGCGCGGGGCCTTGCACTGGCGGCGAAACGGCCGGCGGTCGGGCTGACGACGCTGTCGGCCTATGCCGCCGGTGTCGTCGGCCAGAGCGGAACGGCGCCGGTGATCTCCGCGATCGACGCGCGGCACGACCACGTCTATTTCCAGATCGTCGCCGGCGACGGCAGCCAGCTGGTGCGCCCCTGCGTCGCCGCCATCGACGCGGCAATCGCGGCCTCGCAATTCGGCGCGCCGCATCTGGTCGGCAATGCCGCTAATATCCTCGCCGATCGCTGGCCGAAGGACGGACCGCAACCCGTTGCGGTCGACGCGCAGCCCGCGCCCGACATCAGCTGGATCGCCTGGCTCGGCGCGGCGGCCAATCCCGACACCAATCCGGCGCGGCCGTTCTATCTGAAAGCGCCCGACGCCAAACCGACGGCACAGACGCCGCGCGCAGCACAAGCCGCGACCTCATGATGGGATGGCTGTCGGAGTGGTGGCGCGGCGGCACGGCCGCCGTCGAGCCAGCGACCATGCGCGATGCCGCGCGCCTCGCGCAGCTGCACGGCGCCGCCTTCGCGCAGGGCTGGGGCGAAGGCGAGTTCGAGAGCATGATGAGCGAGCGCCACACGCTGGTGCATCGCCTGCGTCTCGGCCGCAAGACGATCGGCTTTGCGGTCTCGCGGATCGGCGCGGACGAAGCGGAAATTCTCTCGGTTGCGGTGGACGGGGCTTATCGCGGCCGCGGCCTCTCCCGTACGCTGCTGATGACCCATCTCGGACACCTCGCCGGGCGCGGCGTGCGCACGATATTTCTGGAAGTGGAGGAAAACAACCAGCCGGCGCGGCGGCTTTACGATCGAGCTGGATTCGTGGTGGTCGGACGCCGCGATCGCTACTATAAGCAGCCCAACGGGGAACAATTGAACGCCCTTCTGATGCGACGCGACTTGGCGTAACATCGGTGGCAGAAAGCGCCCGCCAGGCAGACAACGCTATGACCACACTGAAACATTCTCCTGCATCCAAGCCGTCCGATATCGAGGCGCGCTGCGCCGCCACGGGCATGCGCATGACCGAGCAGCGCCGCGTCATCGCCCGTGTGCTGGCGGAAGCGATCGATCATCCCGACGTCGAGGAACTGTACCGGCGCTGCGTTGCGGTCGACGACAAGATCTCGATCTCGACGGTCTACCGCACCGTGAAACTGTTCGAGGACGCCGGCATCATCGAGCGTCACGATTTCCGCGAAGGCCGCGCCCGCTACGAGCAGATGCGCGACAGTCATCACGATCACCTGATCAATCTGCGCGACGGCAAGGTGATCGAGTTCACCTCGGAGGAGATCGAGAAGCTGCAGGCCGAGATCGCCCGCAAGCTCGGCTATCGTCTGGTCGATCACCGGCTCGAGCTCTATTGCGTCCCGCTCGACGACGACAAGCCGACGAACTGATTGGGCATGACCTTGTCGGAAAACCGCTTCACACTTCTCCGGGTCATGCCTTAGTGCCCATCGACCTCATCATCTTCGATTGCGACGGCGTGCTCGTGGACAGCGAGGTGATCTCCTGTCGCGCGCATGCGGACGTGCTGACGCGGCACGGCTATCCGATCACGTCGGAGCAGGTGTTCGAGCGCTTCCTCGGCCGCTCGACAAAACAGGCCAATCTGGAGATCGAGACCGAGCTCGGCCGCAAGCTGCCCGAGGCCTACCACGGCGATCTTCAGGATGAGCTGTTCCGTTCGTTCGAAGCCGACCTGGAAGCAATCCGCGGCATCCACGACGTGCTCGATGTCGTCACGCAAGCCGTCTGTGTCGCCTCCAGCGGTTCGCATCCGCGCATGCGGGTGAGTCTCGGGAGCACGGGGCTCTATGAGCGTTTCGCGCCAAATATCTTCTCGGCCTCGCAGGTCAAGAACGGCAAGCCGGCGCCGGACCTGTTCCTGTTCGCGGCGAGACAAATGGGCGTGCCGCCCGAGCGGTGCGTCGTGATCGAGGACAGCCTCGCCGGCATCGCCGGCGCCCGGGCCGCCGGCATGACGGTTTTCGGCTTTTACGGGGGCAGCCATTGCCGCGACGGCTATGCCGAGACGCTGCGCCAGGCGGGCGCCGACCTGATCTTTGCCGACATGCATCAGCTGCCGGAGCTGGTCCGGCGCGTCGAGGCGGACGCTCTGGCGGGCTGATTGTTGCTGTCATTCCGGGGCGATGCGCAGCATCGAACCCGGAATCTCGCACCAAAACCTCTGGATTCCGGGTTCGCTCGCGGTGCGAGCGCCCCGGAATGACCGTTTGAGCACCCATTCGCTGGATTTTCGGCCCTCCAGCCTATATCTGAGGGCCGTCCTCCACCTCCATTTCGGGTTCCATGACGCCGCCGCGCAAGCTGCACATCAAATCATATGGCTGCCAGATGAACGTCTACGATGCCCAGCGCATGGTGGACACGCTGGCGCCGGAAGGATTCGTGGAGACGGCGAGCGCGGAGGATGCCGATCTCGTCATCCTCAACACCTGCCATATCCGCGAGAAGGCCTCGGAGAAGGTTTATTCCGAGCTCGGCCGTCTGCGCGTGGCCAAGGACGAGGCCGCACGCACGGGCCGCGCGATGCAGATCGCGGTGGCGGGCTGCGTGGCGCAGGCCGAGGGCGAGGAGATCGTGCGCCGGGCGCCTGTCGTCGACGTCGTGGTGGGCCCGCAGAGCTATCATCATCTGCCAGAGCTGTTGAAGCGCGCCGGGGACGAAGGCCGCGCGATCGAGACCGAGTTTCCGGCCGAGGACAAGTTCGGCTTCCTGGCCCAGCCCAAGCCGGACGCGATCCGCGCACGCGGCATTTCCGCCTTCGTCACGGTGCAGGAAGGTTGCGACAAGTTCTGCACCTTCTGCGTCGTGCCCTATACGCGCGGTGCCGAAGTCTCGCGCCCGGTGGCGAAGATCGTCGACGACGTCAAGCGGCTCGCTGAGAACGGCGTGCGCGAGCTCACGCTGATCGGGCAGAACGTCAACGCCTACCACGGCGACGGGCCGGACGGGAAAACCTGGCCGCTCGGCCGGCTGCTCGAACATCTGGCGACGATTCCGGGCATCGCGCGGCTGCGCTATTCGACCAGCCATCCCCGCGACGTCGACGACAGCCTGATCGCGGCGCATCGCGATCTCGGTGCCCTGATGCCGTTCGTGCACCTGCCGGTGCAGTCGGGCTCGGACCGGATTCTGGCGGCCATGAACCGCAAACATACCGCCGATGATTACCGGCGGGTCATCGACTGTTTCCGTACCGCACGCCAAGACATTGCTTTTTCATCGGATTTCATCGTCGGCTTCCCCGGCGAGAGCGAGCAAGATTTTCTCGCCACCCTCGCGCTTGTCACGCAAATCGGCTACGCTGCGGCCTATTCGTTCAAATACTCCGCCCGGCCGGGAACGCCGGCCGCGGACATGCAGGAGACGGTGTCCCCCGCCGAGATGGACCAGCGATTGGAGCGGCTCCAGGAACTGATCGACAGCCAGCAATCGGCCTTCAACAAGGCCGCGATTGGCTCAACGGTCGACGTGCTGTTCGAGCGTCCGGCGCGCAAGGAGGGCCAGATCGTGGGCCGCACCGCCTACCTCCAGCCCGCCCATGTGATGGCATCAATCGACATCATCGGACAGATCCTGCCGGTCCGAATCGACAGCCTCGAGCGCTACAGTTTTCTCGGCGAGCTCGTGACGCCGCGCAAGGCGCGCGAGCCCGCTTTATCGCAAGCCAGTGGAGCCTGAACCCTTGCCCAAAAGCGCATCGGATTCGTCTTCGTTCGCTCCCAGCCGCAAATTTGACCGCGACATGCAAGTTCCGCCCGAGACCCAGGTCGTCATCGACTTCGACGACAACCGCGCCGCTTCCGCGCTGGTCGGCCCCTACGGCCAGCACCTGGCGCAGATCGAGCGGCGGCTCGGCGTGGTGGTCGATTCCAAGGGCAACCACATCACCATCGGCGGGACCCGCGACGGCTGCGACGCCGCGCGCCGCGTGCTGGAGATGCTCTACGCGCAGGCCGTGAAGGGGCAGGATCTCGACCAGGGCGAGGTCGAGGGCGCCATCCGCGCCGTGATCGCGCAGGGCTCGCTGTTCGAGTTCGACGCCAAATCGGCCAAATCGGCCTTCGACAGCATCAATTTGCGCAAGCGCCCGGTGCGCGCGCGCACGGCAGCGCAGGATTCCTACATCCGCGCGCTGAAGCGGCACGAGCTGGTGTTCGGCATCGGCCCGGCCGGCACCGGCAAGACCTGGCTCGCCGTCGCGCATGCCGCGCAGCTGTTCGAGCGCAAGGAGGTCGACCGCATCATCCTGTCGCGTCCGGCGGTGGAAGCCGGCGAGCGGCTCGGCTTCTTGCCCGGCGATCTCCGCGAGAAGGTCGACCCTTATCTGCGGCCGATCTACGATGCGCTCTACGACCTCATGGATGCGCGCATCGTCGAGCGTGCGTTGCAGACCGGCGAGATCGAGATCGCGCCGCTCGCCTTCATGCGCGGCCGCACGCTGACCAATGCCGCCATCATCCTGGACGAGGCCCAGAACACCACGTCGATGCAGATGAAGATGTTCCTGACGCGTCTCGGCGAGAACAGCCGCATGATCGTGACGGGCGATCCCTCGCAGATCGACCTGCCGAACGGCCAGACCTCGGGCCTGGCCGAGGCGACCCGCCTCCTGAACGGCGTCGAGGGCATCGCCCAGGTTCATTTCAAGGCCGAGGACGTGATCCGCCACGAGCTCGTGGCGCGGATCGTCGCCGCTTACGAAGGGCCGCCGCAGCGGCCGGCCACCGGTCAATCCTGACGAGGCAACACCGGACCAAACAGGGCGCGAGCACAGCGCCTTTCGTCCGAGACAACACAATGTCCCATTCCAACCTTCCCATGACCGAGGTCCTCGTCGTCGCCGATTGCTGGCAGCGCGAGCCCGATTCCGAAGCCGTGATCCAGCGCGCGGTGGCGGCGGCCGCCGAGAGCGTCGACGAGGACGTTGCCGACGCGGAAGTGGCCGTGATGCTGACCGATGATGCCGGCATCCGCACGCTCAACAGCAACTGGCGCGGCATCGACAAGCCGACCAACGTGCTGTCGTTCCCCGCGCTCCAGCCGGAGGGCGCGTGGAAGGTAGGCGATGCGCCGCGCATGCTCGGCGACATCGCGATCGCCTACGAGACCATGCGGCGCGAGGCGGACGAGGAACACAAGCCGTTCGACCATCATTTGAGCCACCTCGCGGTGCACGGCTTCCTGCACCTGATCGGCTACGACCACGAGAGCGAGGACGACGCCGAGGAGATGGAAGCGCTCGAAACAGAGATCCTCGCTCATCTCGGCATCCCCGATCCCTATGCCGACCGCCCGGGGACGCACTGAGATGCCGGATTCCGAGCCTACCCACGACAATCCCCGCAACACGTCCAATCTGCCGGCCGTGGTGACGCCCGGCGAGGTGCTGCGCCCGACCGCCGACAGCTGGCTGCTGCGCGCCATCCGCACGCTGTTCGGCTGGAAGGCGGGGTCGGTGCGCGACGACCTCCAGGTCGTGCTCGACGCCTCGACGCCCGACGACACCGGCTTCTCCGCGGTCGAGCGCACCATGCTGCGCAACATCCTCGGCCTGCACGAGCGCCGCATCGCCGACGTCATGGTGCATCGCGCCGACATCATCGCGGTGAAGCGCGACATCCCGCTCGGGGAATTGATGGACCGCTTCGAGAGCGCGGGCCATTCGCGCCTCGTCGTCTTCAACGAGACGCTCGACGATCCCGTCGGCATCGTCCACATCCGCGACCTGCTGGCTTTCATGACCGCGCGCGCCCGCGTGTCGGAAGCCACCAAGACCAAGCGCAAGAAGCCGCTGCCGGCCGGGCTCGATTTGCGCGCGGTCGATCTCGCGCTGCCGCTTCACGAGGCGCACATCATCCGCAAGCTGCTCTATGTGCCGCCGTCGATGCGGGCGATCGACCTGCTCGCGCAGATGCAGGCCTCGCGCATCCATCTGGCGCTGGTGGTCGACGAATATGGCGGCAGCGACGGGCTGGTCTCGATCGAGGACATCGTCGAGCAGATCGTCGGCGAGATCGACGACGAGCACGACAGCGACGAGCCGCCCTCGATCGTGCGCCTGCCCGACAACGCCTTCATCGCCGACGCCCGCGCCAGCCTCGACGACGTCCGCTCGGTGATCGGGGAAGACTTCGTCACCGGCGAGGCCGGCGAGGAGGTGGAGACGCTGGGCGGCTATCTCGTCAGCTTCGTCGGCCGGCTGCCGGTGCGCGGCGAAGTGATCTCGGGCCCCGGCACCTACGAGGTCGAGGTGCTCGATGCCGATCCGCGCCGCGTCAAGCGGCTGCGCATCGCGACGCGGAAGGAGCGCCCGGCGCCCCGCACCCAGCGCGAGAGCCGGCGCCGTGAAGCCACGCCGGAGAGCGGACAAGCGCCGGCCAGCGACACGCCCACGCCGCCGCCGAGCGACGGGGCCGGCCCGCAGTGAGCCCATCGCAGCGCCTTCGGCAAATTGCGCTGGCCATCATCCTCACCTGGGGATGGCAGCGCGCAATCGTCGCCATGGCGGCCGGCGCGCTGTCGGTGCTGGCGCTGGCGCCGTTCAACCTCTTTCCGGTGCTGTTCGTCACCTTCCCGGTGCTGGTCTGGCTGATCGACGGCGCCGGGGGCGGCCGCTATGGCGGCGTCCCCGCCGCCGCCTTGACCGGCTACTGGTTCGGGCTCGGCTATTTCGTGCCCGGCCTCTACTGGATCGGCTATGCCTTTTTCGTCGACGCCGACATATTCGCCTGGCTGACGCCGTTCGCGGTGCTGGGCCTGCCGGCCTATCTTGCGATCTTCACGGCAATCGGCTTTGCGCTGGCGCGGCTGCTCTGGAGCAAGAACGCCACGCGCGTGCTGGCGCTCGCGGCGAGCCTCACCATCAGCGAATGGTTGCGCGGCCATGCGCTGACCGGCTTTCCCTGGAACGCGTTCGGCTATGCACTCTCCGAGCCATTGCCGCTGGCGCAGACGGCCTCGCTGATCGGCCTGTGGGGCATGACGTTCCTGACCATTGCGATCTTCGCGAGCCCGGCGACGCTGATCGACCGCACGCCCGATCGGCGCCTGCAATGGCGGGTGCCGGCCGCAGCCGTCGCGCTCCTGCTTGTCATGAGCATCTTCGGCGCGATCCGCCTGTCGCTGCATCCGACCACGATGGTGTCAGGCGCCAAGCTGCGGCTGATGCAGCCCAACCTGCAACAGGACGCGAAGTTCAACTACGCCGCCAAGCCGGAGGTGATGAAGAAGTACCTCGCGCTGTCGGACCGCTCCTCCGGGCCGCAATCGACCGGCGTGCGCGATGCCACCATCCTGATCTGGCCGGAATCCGCCTTTCCATTCTTCCTGACGCGCGAAGCCGACGCGATGGCGCAAATCGCCGATCTCTTGCCGAAGGGCACGGTGCTGATCACGGGATCGGTCCGTGCGCCTGACCTGCCGCGAGGCACGCCGATCACGCGCGCCTATAACTCGATCTACGTGATCGATCACGACGGCAGCGTGCTCGCCGTGTACGACAAGCTGCACCTGGTCCCGTTCGGAGAATTTCTTCCCTACCAGTCGTTGATGGAGAAGCTCGGTTTCGAGCAACTGACGCGTGTGCGCGGCGGCTTCATTCCAGGGACCGTGCGGCATGCGCTGCCGGTCGCCGGCGCGCCGCCGGCGCTGCCGCTGATCTGCTACGAGGCGATCTTTCCCGGCGAAGTGGCCGCACGCAACGAACGTCCGGGCTGGATCGTGAACCTCACCAATGACGGCTGGTTCGGCATCTCGACCGGTCCCTACCAGCACCTGGAGCAGTCGCGGATGCGCGCGATCGAGCTCGGATTGCCGCTGGTCCGCTCGGCCAATACCGGCATCTCCGCAGTGATCGATCCGGTCGGCCGCACTGTCGCGAGCCTCGGTCTCGGCATCGAGGGCATTTTGGATGCAAACCTGCCGGCGGCGATCCCACCGACCGTTTATGCACGGGTGGGTGATGTGCCCGCAGCGATGCTCGTCGCGGTGGCTGTACTGTTGGCGGTCCGCCGACGAATAGGCAAACGCCAGCCCTGATCGCGCCGCCGCCGCAGCGGCCGGAATCCTTTGACAACCGTAGTCCCACGGTTGACAGACTGCACGCGGGCTCCCCATTCTGCACCGGCTGCAAAAGACAGTGGTGCGTTGCTAAATTTCTCCGCAATGTTTCCCAATAACAGGGTTTGATTTTGCGATGTTGCACCCGAGGCATGCTTGATGATTGCGCCGAAGGTGGTGTTTGGAGGGCTGAGGAAATGTCGAAAGCGCCCAACCCTGTTGACAAATATGTCGGCAGTCGCGTGCGCATGCGCCGCATCATGTTGGGCATGAGCCAGGAAAAGCTCGGTGAAGCTTTGGGCCTGACCTTCCAGCAGATTCAGAAATACGAGAAGGGCACCAACCGGGTCGGCGCAAGCCGCATCCAGCAGATCGCGGAGATTCTGCAGGTGCCGGTGTCCTTCCTGTTCGAGGGCGGCCCGAGCGGCGTGCCGGGTCCGAACGGCTTCAGCGAAGGCGCCTCACCCTCTTACGTCTCGGACTTTCTCGCGACCTCAGAAGGGCTCGCCTTGACCAAGGCGTTCACGCGAATCACCGATTCGAAGATGCGCCGCTCGATCGTCGATCTGGTCGAGCAGATTGCGGCCCGCGAAGGCCCCGACAAGCGCTGAATCGCCATCTCCACGGCGATTTGAGACTGCATCAAATCTGGCCTATGTCGTCATTTCCGACCGCGCTTTGATGCGCGTCCGCTTCGATGATGCGATTCAAAGGCACAGATCCGTCCATGACCGACTCCAATTGGTTCGATTCACAAACTATTCTCGATGGCATCCGCCGCTGGGTGGAGATCGAGACGCCGACGGAAGCACCTGAACAGGTCAACAAGCTGGTCTCCGTGGTGGCGGAGCACTACCGCGACCTGCCCGTCACGCTCGAGCGCATCGCGGGCGTGGACGGCTGCGGCGACCATCTCGTGGCGCGCACGAATTGGGGGCAGGAGCAGCCGGGCATCCTGGTGCTGAGCCACCTCGATACCGTCCATCCCATGGGCTTCATCGAGCGCCTGCCGTTCAAGGTCGAAGGCGACGCCGCGTTCGGTCCGGGCATCTACGACATGAAGGGCGGCGCCTACATCGCCCATCACGCCTTCCGCGCGCTTTGCGCGACGGGCGATCGCTCGCCGCTCGGCATCACGCATCTGTTCACCTCCGACGAGGAGATCGGCAGCCCGACGTCGCGCGCGCTGATCGAGCAGGAAGGGCGCAAGGCCAAATATGTGCTGGTGACCGAGCCGGCGCGCGACGGCGGCAAGATCGTGACCGGACGCAAGGGCGTCGGACGCTTCCAGGTGTTCATCAAGGGCGTGCCCGCGCATGCCGGCTCGCGACCCGAAGACGGCCGCAGCGCCGTCCGCGAGCTCGGCAACGTCATCCTGGCGCTGGAAGGCATGAACGATCTGGCGCGCGGCGTCACCGTCAATGTCGGCGTGGTACGCGGCGGCACACGCCCCAACGTCACGCCCGAGGAGGCCTATGCGGAAGTCGATCTGCGCGTCGTGAGCCTCAGGGACGCAGACGAGTTCGTCGGCAAGATCCTCGGAATGAGATCGAAGACCGACGGCGTCACCGTCACGGTCACCGGCGAGCTCAACCGGCCGCCTTACGAGAAGAGCAATGCAGGCGCCTCGCTGTACCAGCATGCCAAGACGCTCGCCGGCGAGATCGGCTTCGAGCTGATCGACACCCACACCGGCGGCGGCTCGGACGGCAATTTCACCGCCCCGCACACCGCGACGCTCGACGGGCTCGGCGTCGACGGCAAAGGCGCACACACGCATTATGAGCAGCTCTATGTCTCCTCGCTGGCACCGCGCGCGCGGCTGCTCCATCGCCTGTATCAGACGCTGCGATGAGCGAACGTAAATCCGACCCGGATCGCGAGGACAGCGAGCGAGCCTTCTTCGGGCGCCGCAAGGGCCACAAGCTGAGGCAACACCAGGCCGGGTTGATCGAGCAACTGCTGCCGCATCTTGCCCTCGACATCGAGGGCGAGGCGCCGGCGGACGCCCGCGACATCTTCGATCCTGCAGCCGACGACATCAGGCTCGAGATCGGCTTCGGCGGCGGCGAACATCTCGCGGCCGAGGCGCAAAACTTTCCGGCCACCGGCTTCATCGGCTGCGAGCCCTATGTCAACGGCATGGCCAAGATACTCGCGCAGATCGAGGCGGCCAACATCGGCAACATCCGCCTGTTCGCGGGCGATGCCGCCGAGCTCTTGGCCTGGCTGCCCAAGGAGTCGCTGTCGCGGATCGATTTGATCCATCCCGATCCCTGGCCGAAGCGGCGACACTGGAAGCGGCGCTTCGTCCAGGACCGCACCATCATCGCAATGGCGCGCGTGCTCAAGCCGAACGGTGAATTCCGCTTCGTCTGCGACATCGACGATTACTGCGCCTGGACGCTGTCGCATCTTGCGCGCTCGCCGGACTTCGTCTGGCTTGCCGAACGCGCCGACGATTTCCGGCAGCCATGGCCGGGCTACACCATGACGCGCTACGGCCGCAAGGCCGCGCGCGAGGGGCGCAAGGCGGCGTATCTGCGGTTCAGGCGCGTGTAACTTTTTCGCACGATCCATCCGCAGTCGTCATGCCCGGGCTTGTCCCGGGCATCCACGCACTTTCTTCCCGTGGGACGAAGAACGTGGATGGCCGGGACAAGCCCGGCCATGACGGTGAGACCTGAACTTTGATTAAATCGTCTGCCGGTTGCGCCAGAAATTCACGACGCGCTCGGCGGTCGTCGGCATCAGGCGCGTGAAGTTCACGCGCGCGGTCTCGATGTCGGCATCGGCGGGCGTGCGGTTCGAGCCGTACCAGAGCAGGATGAGCGCGCGCACCGTGGGCCAGCCGAGGTTCAGCACGCGGCCCAGGATCAGCAGCGGATCGTAGCGGTCGCCCGCGATCAGGCGGTCGAGGATCGCGAGGCGAACGCCCGACATCGCCGACAGCGCGGCGACAGATTCCTCGTATTTGTGCGCCTTGGCGAAACCGAGCAGCGCGCTCTCGCCGAGATGGCCCTCGCGATTCAAGGTCAGCACCGTGCGCTGTGCCGCGGAGAAATCGCGGCGCGGGCCCGGCGGCAGCGCGGCCTCCTCGATCGCCGCCATCGCGCGCTTGATCTCGACCTGGCGTGCGGGATTGGCCACGGTGGAGAGGCGGCGGCGGATGACGTCGAGCGTCCCGTCCAGCAGCAGCTTCAAGTGCTCGCCGGAAAGGTCGTTGCGCTGGCCGATCTTCAGCGTCAGCACGCCGTCCTGCGCCGCACGCTTGATCATCTCGGAATAGCTGCCTGGCGAGAACACCGCGCCGGCATTGGCGGCGCAGCGGCGCACCACGTCGCGATCGCCGCGCTCGACCAGCACGTCGGTGACGGCGGGCGACAAAGCGGGACGCTCCGTCATCGCCAGGAGATGGCCCTGGCCCTTCACGCGCGCGATCTCGACCAGCGCCGCCTCCTCGAGCACGGGCGAGCGGCGCAGCACGGGGCCGGCCACCATGATCTCGTTCTCGCGCGCCAGCTGATTGACGAGGTGCGGCGGCGCGTTGTTCAGGCGCGAGAAGCGCTCTGCCAGATCGACGCGCGAGGCGAGCTCGGCGTGGGGGACGAGATCGATCAGGAGATTGTCGAAGAGATCGATCAGCTCGGGGCGGAGCTTGTCCGCGTCCCGGAAGAACAATTGGGAGATGGCGCGCGCGATCTCGCCGCGTCGCCGCGGATCGCCGCGCTTGACGATATCGTCCAGTCCAGGAATGAGCGACGTGGCAACGGTCATGAAACGCAACTCGAACGGGGCACGCCGCGGGTGCGCCCTTGGTTCAAGCCGCCCCACAATCGGGAAATCTAGGCCTGCTTGATGAAGGAAGCGTTGCGCAGGGCCCGCAGACGGGCGCAAAAAGGCCCCGTTCCCGCTGCAATGGGCCTTGTCCGGGGGGTAGGAAAGCGCTATATCAGCGGCAATTCATCTTCTCATACGATCCGCGTAGTGAGAGTGGGCCCGCAAGGACCCGCTCTTTTTTATTACCTGAACGCGGCTCGGCGGGAGATGCACCCGACGCGTTGTCGGGAAAGTTCCGAAGCGGGCTTTGAAATCGTAACCAAGCCTTAACCATCGAGCGCCCTGACCCTGGACATGACCGAACCGAACCCTGGTTCCACGGATGCCGAATTGCTGGCCGAGCCGCGGCTCGTGGTCGAGCCCGGCGTCGCGGCACGGGTGTCCGCGGTGGCAAGTCCCGTGCTCCAGGGCATGGGCTACCGCCTGGTCCGGATCCGCATTTCCGGGGAAGCCGGCTGCACCGTGCAGATCATGGCCGAGCGGCCGGACGGCTCGATGCAGATCGAGGATTGCGAGGCGATCTCGCGGGCCCTGTCGCCCGTGCTCGACGTCGCCGATCCCATCGACCGCGCCTACCGGCTGGAAATTTCCTCACCAGGGATCGACCGCCCGCTGGTGCGCCGCTCCGATTTCGAGCGCTATTGCGGGCATCTGGTGAAGATCGAGATGGCGGTCGCCCATGAAGGGCGGAAGCGCTTCCGCGGCACGCTCGGCGCGGTCGAAGGCGACCGCGTGCATCTGCGTCGCGACGATGCCAAGGCTGGCGACGATGCCGACGTTCTCCTGACCATGGAGGATATCGGCGAGGCGCGGCTGGTGCTGACCGACGAGCTGATCGCCGAATCCATGCGCCGCGGCAAGGCCGAGGCGCGCGAGATGCGGCGCAATCTCGGTCTCGAGCCGCCGCAGGCACCGCACGCCAAGATCAGCGAGAAGACAACCAAGAACACCAAGCCGAAGAAGAAACCGGCTCCGACCAACACGAAGAAACATCGCCTTGCCGCCGAACGCGCGCGGCGCGGCGAGATCGAGCCTGACCAAGGAGACTAGCCATGGCAGTCAGCGCCAACCGACTTGAATTGCTTCAGATCGCCGACGCCGTCGCACGCGAAAAGTCGATCGACCGCGGCATCGTCATCGCTGCGATGGAGGACGCCATCGCCAAGGCGGCGCGCGCCCGTTACGGCAGCGAGACTGACGTTCATGCCGAGATCGACCCGAAGAAGGGCGAGCTGCGGCTGTCGCGCCACATGCTGGTGGTCGACAAGGTCGAGAACCACTCGAACCAGATCTCGCTGGTGGACGCGCAGCGCGCCAATCCCGGTGCCCAGGTCGGCGACACCATCGCCGACACCCTGCCGCCGCTGGAATATGGCCGCATCGCCGCACAATCGGCCAAGCAGGTGATCGTGCAGAAGGTGCGCGAGGCCGAGCGCGACCGGCAGTACCAGGAATTCAAGGACCGCATCGGCGACATCGTCAACGGCGTCGTCAAGCGCGTCGAATATGGCAGCGTGATCGTCGATCTCGGCCGTGGTGAAGCCATCATCCGTCGCGACGAGATGCTGCCGCGCGAAGTATTCCGCAACGGCGACCGCGTCCGCGCCTACATCTTCGACGTCCGCCGCGAAACGAGAGGTCCGCAGATCTTCCTCTCCCGCACCCATCCGCAGTTCATGGCGAAGCTGTTCGCGCAGGAAGTGCCGGAGATCTATGACGGCATCGTCGAGATCAAGGCGGTGGCCCGCGATCCCGGCTCGCGCGCGAAAATCGGCGTGATTTCCCGCGATTCCTCGGTCGATCCGGTCGGCGCCTGCGTCGGCATGCGCGGCTCGCGCGTGCAGGCCGTGGTGAACGAGCTGCAGGGCGAGAAGATCGACATCATTCCCTGGTCGCCCGACATCGCGACCTTCGTCGTCAACGCGCTGGCGCCGGCGGAAGTCTCCAAGGTCGTCATCGACGAGGACCGCGAGCGCATCGAGGTCGTGGTGCCCGACACCAACAACCAGCTCTCGCTCGCGATCGGCCGCCGCGGCCAGAACGTGCGCCTCGCCTCGCAGCTCACCGGCTGGGACATCGACATCCTGACCGAGCAGGAGGAATCGGAGCGCCGCCAGGCCGACTTCGAGAACTCCACCCGCGTCTTCATGGAATCGCTCAACGTCGACGAGGTGGTCGGCCAGCTCCTGGCGTCCGAAGGCTTCACCTCGGTCGAGGAGCTCGCGATGGTGGACGTCAAGGAGCTCGCCGGCATCGAGGGCTTCGACGAGGAGACCGCGCAGGAGCTGCAGAACCGCGCCCGCGAATATCTGGAGCAGCAGGAAGCCGAGCTCGAGGCCAGGCGCAAGGAGCTCGGCGTCGAGGACGCGCTCAAGGACGTGCCCGGCGTCACCTCGAAGATGCTGGTGAAGTTCGGCGAGAACGACATCAAGACCGTCGAGGACCTCGCCGGCTGCGCCACCGACGATCTGGTCGGCTGGACCGAGCGCAAGGAAGGCAGCGAGCCGACCAAGCACGCCGGTGCGCTCGACGGCATCGACATCTCCCGTGACGACGCCGAAGCGATGATCATGCAGGCCCGCGTCAAGGCCGGCTGGATCACCGAGGCCGATCTCGCCAAGCCTGCCGAAGAGGCCGAGGCGACCGAAGATCAGCCGGCTTAAGGGCAAAGGAGAATGTCGCCCGGATGCTTGCAGATTCCGACCTCGAACTTGACCATGGCCCGCGGACCGAAAGGTCCGCGACCATGCGCATGTGCGCGGTCAGCCGCGAGGTCCGGCCGATCGACGAGCTGATCCGCTTCGTCGTCTCGCCACAAGGCGGCATAGTTCCCGATCTCAAGCGCAAGCTGCCCGGACGCGGCATGTGGCTCACCGTCTCACGCAAGATGGTTGCGGAAGCGGTGCGGCGTCACCAATTTAGCAAGGCCTTCAAGCGCGAGCTGCGCATCCCTCAGACGCTTCCCACCGACATCGAGGCGCTCCTGGTCCGGAGCGTGAGCGAAGCCCTTGGGATCGCCGCCAAGGCGGGCCAGGTCGTGGCCGGTTTCGGCAAGGTCGAGAGCGCCCTTCGGGAAGGAACGGTCGAGGTCCTGATCCATGCCAGCGACGGGGCCGCGGACGGAATCCGCAAATTGGACATGCTGGCGCGTCAGAATGCCGGGAATCGCGGTGCTAAGGCGCAGATTCCCGTCGTCACCGCTCTGAAATCGGTAGAATTGGATTTGGCACTGACCCGGTCAAATGTGATACATGCTGCCCTGCTCGCGGGCCCGGCGAGCAAGTCATTCCTGTCACGTAGCCAGATTCTGGTCCGATACCGGATGGCGGACGACGACAAGACTGTCGAAAAACCCGGCCAGGATTTCTGAGAGACAACGACGACCCAATTGGATGGTGCGGCAACGCACAACACTGATAAATCAGGATTAGGACTGCTGAATGGTTGATACCAAGACCCCTGGCGACAAGAAGCTGAGCGTTCCGAGCAAGACGCTATCGCTCAAGCCGCGCGTCGAAACGGGCACCGTGCGCCAGAGCTTCAGCCATGGCCGCAGCAAGCAGGTCGTGGTCGAGAAGCGCGGCAAGCGCCGCATTGGCGACGGACCCGAGCCGCACGCACCTGAGGTGACGGCAAAGCCCGCGCCGGCCGCACCCGCCGCGCCGTCGCGTCCGGCTCCGCCGCCGCCGCGCAACGCCGGTTCCGGCGTGGTGCTGCGCACCCTGACCGAGGACGAGCGTTCGGCCCGTGCCAGCGCGCTGGCCGATGCCAAGCTGCGCGAAGTCGAGGAACGCCGCCAGGCCGAGGAAGAGGCCCAGCGCCGCGCCGCCCGTGAGGCTGCCGAGCGCGCCGAGCGCGAAGCCGCCGAAGCCCGTCGCAAGGCCGAGGAAGAGCGGCATCGCCACGAGGACGAAGCCAAGCGCAAGGCCGAGACCGAGGCCAAGAAGCGCTTTGGCGAAGGCGAGCAGCCGGCTGCCGCGCCGCGTCCCGCCGCGGCACCGGCCGCGCCTGCACCGCGCCCGGGCACCACGACGGCACGCCCGGGAACAACGCCGGCCCGCCCTGCAACCACGACCGCGCAGCGTCCGGGTGGACCGGCTGGCCGCGGCCCCGCCGTTGCGGCCGAGCCTGACGACGACGAGGCGCCGCGCCAGATCCGTCGCGGCCCCGGCGGCGCCGCGCGTCCTGCGGCAGCCCCCAAGACCACGCACAAGCCCGGCCCACAGAAGGAGCGCGGCCGCCTGACCGTCGTCACCGCGCTCAATGCCGACGAAGTGCGCGAGCGCTCGATCGCCTCGTTCCGCCGCCGCACCCAGCGCCTGAAGGGCCACGCCTCGAACGAGCCGAAGGAAAAGCTGGTCCGCGAAGTGACGATCCCGGAGGCGATCACCATCCAGGAGCTCGCCAACCGCATGTCCGAGCGCGCGGTCGACGTCATCCGCATGCTGATGAAGCAGGGCGCGATGCACAAGATCACCGACGTGATCGACGCCGACACCGCGCAGCTGATCGCCGAAGAATTGGGCCACACCGTCAAGCGCGTTGCCGCTTCCGACGTCGAGGAAGGCCTGTTCGACACCGTCGACGATTCCACCGACACCGAGACGCGCTCGCCGGTCGTGACCGTGATGGGTCACGTCGACCACGGCAAGACGTCGCTGCTCGACGCGCTGCGCCACGCCAACGTCGTCTCGGGCGAAGCCGGTGGCATCACCCAGCATATCGGCGCCTATCAGGTGCTGTCGCCCGAAAGCGGCAAGAAGATCACCTTCATCGACACGCCCGGTCACGCCGCGTTCACCGCGATGCGCGCCCGCGGCGCCAAGGTCACCGACATCGTCGTGCTGGTGGTCGCGGCCGATGACGGCGTGATGCCGCAGACGGTCGAAGCCATCAACCACGCCAAGGCGGCGCGGGTGCCGATCATCGTTGCCATCAACAAGATCGACAAGCCCGACGCCAAGCCCGAGCGCGTGCGCACCGAGCTGCTCCAGCACGAGGTGCAGGTGGAGTCCTTCGGCGGCGACGTCGTCGACGTCGAGGTGTCCGCCAAGAACAAGACCAATCTGGACAAGCTGCTCGAGATGATCGCGCTGCAGGCCGAAATCCTCGACCTGAAGACCAATTCGCACCGTCCGGCCGAAGGCACGGTGATCGAGGCCAAGCTCGATCGCGGCCGCGGTCCGGTCGCGACCGTGCTGGTGCAGCGCGGCACGCTTCGCGTCGGTGACATCATCGTCGCCGGTGCCGAAATGGGCCGCGTCCGCGCGCTGATCTCCGATCAGGGCGAAACCGTGCAGGAGGCCGGCCCCTCGGTACCGGTCGAGGTGCTCGGCTTCAACGGCCCGCCCGAGGCCGGCGATCGTCTCGCGGTGGTCGAGAACGAAGCCCGCGCCCGCCAGGTCACCAGCTACCGCGCGCACCAGAAGCGCGAGAACGCGGCAGCCTCGATCTCCGGCATGCGCGGCTCGCTCGAGCAGATGATGTCGCAATTGAAGACGGCGGGCCGCAAGGAATTCCCGCTGATCGTCAAGGCCGACGTGCAAGGCTCGCTGGAAGCCATCCTCGGCTCGCTGGAGAAGCTCGGCACCGACGAGGTCGCCGCTCGCATCCTGCATGCCGGCGTCGGCGGCATCTCGGAATCCGACGTGACGCTCGCGGAAGGCTTCAACGCCGCGATCATCGGCTTCTCGGTTCGTGCCAACAAGGAGGCCGCTGCGGCCGCCAAGCGCAACGGCATCGAGATCCGCTACTACAACATCATCTACGACCTCGTGGACGACGTGAAGAAGGCGATGAGCGGCCTGCTCGCGCCGACCTTGCGCGAAACCATGCTGGGCAATGCCGAGATCCTGGAGATCTTCAACATCTCCAAGGTCGGCAAGGTCGCCGGCTGCCGCGTCACCGACGGCACCGTGGAACGCGGCGCCAATGTGCGCCTGATCCGCGACAACGTCGTCGTGCACGAAGGCAAGCTGTCGACGCTGAAGCGCTTCAAGGACGAGGTGAAGGAAGTCCAGTCCGGCCAGGAATGCGGCATGGCCTTCGAGAACTACCACGACATGCGTGCCGGCGACGTGATCGAGTGTTATCGCGTGGAGACGATCCAGCGCTCCCTGTAAGTCCAAATCTTACCGAAGCGTTCGGATCTTTTTGAACTGAGATTGCGGGAGTGCGATGGCCGGATTTTTCCGGCCATCCACCCCTCTTCGTTTCAACAGGACAAATGACAATGCTCGTGTCGAAGGCACGGGCATGACGAGGTGATTTTCGAAAAATGCCACGCCATCATCAGAAGAAGAGTTCCGCGCCCGGCGGCTCGCAGCGTCAGCTGCGCGTCGGCGAGCAGGTTCGCCACGCGATGGCCGATATTCTGGCGCAAGGCAATGTGCATGATGCCGACCTCGAAGGTCACATCATCACCGTGCCGGAGGTGCGGATGTCGCCCGACCTGAAGCTCGCGACGGTCTACGTGATGCCGCTCGGTGGCCGCGACACCGAGATCGTGATCGCTGCGCTCGAACGCAACAAGAAGTTCCTGCGCGGCGAGGTCGCACGGCGCGTTAACCTGAAATTTGCACCTGACATTCGCTTCCGCGTCGACGAACGATTCGACGAAGCGGAACGGATCGACAAGCTTTTGCGAACGCCTGCGGTGCAGAAGGATTTGGAACAGGATCCGCATTCGGATCGGGAAGAAGAGCAATGACCATGGACCCGGCTCACGGCACGATCGGCGGCAACGACACCGATCAGCGCGACGTGCAGGACAACAATTTCGCGGAGAATTCGCAGCCGCAGCAGGAGCCGCGCCGCGTCAACAACGATCCGCGCGCCAAGCAGCAGAAGGGCAACCAGCCCCGCCGCGACCGCCGCGACGTCCATGGCTGGGTCGTGCTCGACAAGCCGATCGGCATGACCTCGACGCAGGCGGTCGCCGTGCTCAAGCGGCTGTTCAACGCCAAGCGCGCCGGACACGCCGGCACGCTCGATCCGCTCGCCTCCGGCGGGCTGCCGATCGCGCTCGGCGAGGCCACCAAGACCGTCCCCTTCGTGATGGACGGCCGCAAGCGCTACCGCTTCACGGTCTGCTGGGGCGAGGAGCGCGACACCGACGACATCGAGGGCCGGGTGACCGCGACCTCGGACCAGCGCCCGAGCCGGGAGGCGATCCTCGCCCTGCTGCCCCGCTTCACCGGGGTGATCGAGCAGATCCCGCCGCGCTATTCGGCGATCAAGGTCCAGGGTGAGCGCGCCTATGACCTCGCCCGTGACGGCGAGGTCGTGGAGCTGGCCCCCCGCCCGGTCGAGATTCACCATTTAACCCTTGTAGATCAACCAGATAACGACCACGCCGTGTTCGAGGCCGAATGCGGCAAGGGCACCTATGTCCGGGCGCTGGCCCGCGATATGGGCCGGATTCTCGGCACTTTCGGCCATATCTGCGCGCTGAGGCGGACCCTGGTCGGCCCATTTGGCGAAAACGACATGATTCCGCTGGATCAGCTGGAGGCTTTGTGCGATAGAGCCGCGTCCGGCGAGGGCAGCCTCGCCGACGCGCTTTTGCCCGTTGAGACCGCGCTGGACGACATCCCGGCACTGGCCGTCACTCGGGCTGATGCGGCAAGGCTCCATCGGGGCCAGGCCGTTTTGTTGCGCGGACGGGATGCGCCCACTTGTAGCGGCACAGTCTATGTCACGGTGGCAGGCCGTCTTTTGGCGCTTGCCGAAGTTGGCAATGGCGAAATCATCCCCAAGCGTGTGTTCAACCTGACCGGCCTGACTGCCAGCCCCGGTCGCAACGAGAGAAATTGACGATGTCGATTGCCGCAGAACGCAAAGCGGAAGTCATCAAGACGAATGCCACCAAGGCCGGCGACACCGGCTCGCCCGAGGTTCAGGTCGCGATCCTGTCGGAACGCATCAACAACCTCACCAACCATTTCAAGACCCACGTGAAGGACAACCATTCGCGTCGCGGCCTCTTGAAGCTGGTCTCGACCCGCCGCTCGCTCCTCGACTATCTCAAGAAGAAGGACGAGGCACGCTACAAGGCGCTGCTCGAGAAGCACAATATTCGTCGTTAAGAGTTCCTGCGCGCGCCACCGGCGCGCGTTTTCGCACGTGGTTTCGAACGAAAGCCCTTTCCTCAAAGGTTTTGATCGAAGCTGCGTGCGCGTCGGATGCGATCCGTCGACGATTTGCATCCGGGCATGAAGAGCGAAGACCGCGGTTCGGTGTTCGCATTCGTGCCGACTGACAGTCCAGCAGCAATCCGGCGGCTGGGCACAACGGGCAAGGCGCCCGTATGACCCGAAAGGATGGACGCCATCCGACATCCAAAAACCATGGCAGGATCGCAGGACGCTGATCATCCGCTCCGATCAGCGTCCCGCAATCTTGCGCATGGTTTTTGTTTTTCGAGAGCTGTCCCTTCTTTCGAAAACCCATGAAAGAAGACCTCTATGTTCAACAAGCATTCAGTCGAGATCGACTGGGGCGGACGCCCACTCAAGCTCGAAACCGGCAAGATCGCCCGCCAGGCCGACGGCGCCGTCGTCGCCACCTATGGCGAGACCGTGGTGCTCGCCACCGTCGTCGCGGCGAAGGCGCCGCGCGAAGGCGTCGACTTCCTGCCGCTGACCGTCGATTACCAGGAAAAGGCCTACGCTGCGGGCCGCATTCCCGGCGGCTATTTCAAGCGCGAGGGCCGTCCGACCGAGAAGGAGACGCTGGTCTCCCGCCTGATCGACCGTCCGATCCGCCCGCTATTCGTCGACGGCTGGCGCAACGAGACCCAGGTGATCGTCACCGTGCTGTCGCACGATATGGAGAACGATCCCGATGTCGTGGCGATGGTCGCGGCCTCCGCGGCGCTGACCCTGTCCGGCGTGCCGTTCAAGGGCCCGATCGGCGCCGCCCGCGTCGGCTTCGCCAATGACGAGTTCATTCTCAACCCGACGCTCGACGAGATGGTCGACACCCAGCTCGACCTCGTCGTCGCCGGCACTGCCGACGCCGTGCTGATGGTGGAATCGGAAGCCAAGGAGCTGAACGAAGACATCATGCTCGGCGCGGTGATGTTCGGTCACCGCCACTTCCAGCCGGTGATCAACGCGATCATCGAGCTCGCCGAGAAGGCTGCGAAAGAGCCGCGCGAAGTCACCGCGATCGACAATTCGGCGCTCGAGAAGGAAATGCTCGGCCTGATCGAGCAGGAGCTGCGCGCCGCCTACGCGATTCCGATCAAGCAGGAGCGTTATGCCGCCGTCGGCGTCGCCAAGGAAAAGGTGATGGCCCACTACTTCCCGGAAGGGCAGGAGCCGAAATACGACAAGCTCCGTGTCGCCGGCGTGTTCAAGGAGCTCGAGGCCAAGATCGTCCGCTGGAACATCCTCGACACCGGCAAGCGCATCGACGGCCGCGACGTCAAGACCGTGCGCAACATCGTCGCCGAAGTCGGCGTGCTGCCCCGCGCCCACGGCTCGGCGCTGTTCACCCGCGGCGAGACCCAGGCGATGGTCGTGACCACGCTCGGCACCGGCGAGGACGAGCAGTACATCGACGCGCTGTCGGGAACGTACAAGGAGACGTTCCTGCTGCACTACAACTTCCCGCCCTACTCGGTCGGCGAGACCGGCCGCCTCGGCGGCACCAAGCGCCGCGAGATCGGCCACGGCAAGCTGGCCTGGCGCGCGATCCATCCGGTGCTGCCGCCGCACCATGAATTCCCCTACACCACGCGCGTGGTGTCGGAGATCACCGAGTCGAACGGCTCGTCCTCGATGGCTTCGGTCTGCGGCGCCTCGCTGGCGCTAATGGATGCGGGCGTGCCGCTGAAGCGGCCGACCGCGGGCATCGCGATGGGCCTGATCCTCGAAGACAAGCGCTTTGCGGTTCTCTCCGACATCCTCGGCGACGAGGACCATCTCGGCGACATGGACTTCAAGGTCGCCGGCACGGAAGCGGGCATCACCTCGCTGCAGATGGACATCAAGATCGAGGGCATCACCGAAGAGATCATGAAGGTGGCGCTGGCTCAGGCCAAGGACGGCCGCATCCACATCCTCGGCGAGATGGCCAAGGCCCTCACCGCGGCCCGCGCCGAGCTCGGCGAATACGCGCCGCGCATCGAGACCTTCAAGATCGCCACCGACAAGATCCGCGAAGTGATCGGCACCGGCGGCAAGGTGATCCGCGAGATCGTCGAGAAGACCGGCGCCAAGGTCAACATCGAGGACGACGGCACCGTGAAGGTCGCCTCCAGCGACGGCGAGGCGATGAAGGCGGCGATCAAGTGGATCAAGTCGATCGCGTCCGATCCGGAAGTCGGCCAGATCTACGACGGCACCGTCGTCAAGGTGATGGAGTTCGGCGCGTTCGTGAACTTCTTCGGCTCCAAGGACGGCCTCGTCCACATCAGCCAGCTTGCGGCGAACCGCGTGCAGAAGACCTCCGACGTCGTCAAGGAAGGCGACAAGGTCAAGGTCAAGCTGCTCGGCTTCGACGATCGCGGCAAGACCCGCCTGTCGATGAAGGTGGTCGACCAGACCACCGGCGAGGACCTCGAGGGCAAGGACAAGGCCGAGGGCGAGAAGGCCCCGCGCGAAGCGGCCGGCGAGTAAGGCTTCTCGCGACAGTCTGGAAAAACGAAGGGCGGCCGAAAGGCCGCCCTTTTTGTTTGCGCCCGCTCCGGGCGATCTGCGCTCCCTCTCCCGCTTGCGGGAGAGGTTGGGGAGAGGGCTGCTTCGGCAACGAAGAACCCCCGAGAGGAGAGAGCCCTCTCCCGGTGCTGCGCACCGACCTCTCCCGCAAGCGGGAGAGGTTGCACCGAGCCCGAGGCGCGATCAGCTAGCTCAAGCCGCGATATCGTAGCGGTCGAGGTTCATCACCTTGGTCCAGGCCTTGGCGAAGTCCTTGACGAACTTCTCCTTGGAGTCCGAGGTCGCATAGACCTCGGCGAAGGCGCGGAGCTGCGAGTGCGCGCCGAAGATGAGATCGGCGCGGGTGCCGGTCCACTTCACCGCATTGGTCTTGCGGTCGCGAGCCTCATAGGTGCCGTCGGCAGCGGGCGTCCACTGCGCGCTCATGTCGAGCAGGTTGACGAAGAAGTCGTTGCTCAGCGTTCCCACCTTGGTGGTGAACACGCCGTGCTTCGAGCCGTTCGCGTTGGCGCCGAGCACACGCAGGCCGCCGACCAGCACGGTCATCTCGGGACCGGTGAGCTTGAGCAGCTGCGCGCGGTCGACGAGGGCTTCCTCCTGCTGCAGGAACTGCTGCCGCTTGCCGATGTAGTTGCGGAAACCATCGGCGCGCGGCTCCAGCGGCGCGAACGAAGCCGCATCTGTCTGCTCCTGCGAAGCATCCATGCGGCCCGGCGTGAAGCCGACCTTGACGTCGACGCCGGCATCCTTGGCGGCCTTCTCGACCGCGGCGGTGCCGCCGAGCACGATGAGATCCGCCAGCGAGACCTTCTTCGCGCCGGATGACGCGTTGAAGTCCTTCTGGATCGCTTCGAGCTTGCCGAGCACCTTGGCGAGCTGGGCCGGGTCGTTCACCTCCCAGTCCTTCTGCGGAGCAAGGCGGATGCGCGCGCCGTTGGCGCCGCCGCGCTTGTCCGAGCCGCGGAACGTCGAGGCCGACGCCCAGGCCGTCGAGACCAGCTCGGAGACCGACAGACCCGAAGCCAGGATCTTGCTCTTCAGCGAAGCGATGTCCTTCTCGCCGACCACCTCGTGGTTCAGGGCCGGAATCGGATCCTGCCAGATCAGCGTCTCCTTCGGCACCAGCGGGCCGAGATAGCGCTGGATCGGACCCATGTCGCGGTGGGTGAGCTTGAACCAGGCGCGGGCGAAGGCGTCCGCGAACTGATCGGGGTTCTCCAGGAAACGACGCGAGATCTTCTCATAGGCGG
The DNA here is from genome assembly GCF_025200925.1 of Bradyrhizobium sp. CB1015. Taxonomy (GTDB): domain Bacteria; phylum Pseudomonadota; class Alphaproteobacteria; order Rhizobiales; family Xanthobacteraceae; genus Bradyrhizobium. The sequence goes on from NZ_CP104174.1 coordinate 224,281, forward strand.
GATCGAAGCGCAGCGAGAGGTCCGTCGTCAGCATGGTCGGCCGATGCTTCTTCGACTTGTCGAAGGCGTCAGGAATGATCGCATCGGCGCCCTTCGCCACCCACTGGTTCGCACCGCCCGGGCTCTTGGTCAGCTCCCATTCGTACTTGAACAGGTTCTCGAAGAAGTTGTTGCTCCACTTCGTGGGGGTCTGCGTCCAGGTCACCTCGAGGCCGCTGGTGATGGAATCGCCCGCGAGGCCCGATGCGTGCTTGCTCTTCCAGCCGAGGCCCTGATCTTCCAGCGCGCCCGCTTCCGGCTCCGGGCCGACCAGCGACGGGTCGCCCGCGCCATGGGTCTTGCCGAAGGTGTGGCCGCCGGCGATGAGCGCGACGGTTTCCTCGTCGTTCATCGCCATGCGGAAGAAGGTCTCGCGGATGTCCTTGGCGGCGGCGACCGGGTCCGGCTTGCCGTTCGGGCCTTCCGGATTGACGTAGATGAGGCCCATCTGGACGGCGCCGAGCGGCTCGGCGAGCTGGCGTTCGCCGCTGTAGCGCTCATCGCCGAGCCAGGTACCTTCCGGACCCCAATAGAGCTCTTCCGGCTCCCAGACGTCGGCGCGGCCACCCGCAAAACCGAAGGTCTTGAAGCCCATCGATTCCAGCGCGACGTTGCCGGCGAGCACCATCAGATCGGCCCAGGAAATCTTGCGGCCATATTTCTGCTTGATCGGCCACAACAGACGGCGGGCCTTGTCGAGGTTGGCGTTGTCGGGCCAGCTGTTGAGCGGAGCGAAACGCTGCTGACCGGCGCCGGCGCCGCCGCGGCCGTCGGTGATGCGGTAGGTGCCCGCGCTGTGCCAGGCCATGCGGATCATCAGGCCGCCGTAGTGACCGAAGTCGGCCGGCCACCATTCCTGCGAGTCCGTCATCAGGGCCGTCAGGTCCTTGATGACCGCGTTCAGGTCGAGCGACTTGAACTCCTTGGCATAGTCGAATTCCTTGCCCATCGGATCGGACAGGTCGGAATTCTTGTGCAGCACCTCGATGTTGAGCTGCGTCGGCCACCAGTCGCGGTTTGTGCGCGTGGGTTTTCCGCCCGAAAACGGGCACTTCGAAGTGTCGTCCATGAATACCTCCTCTGGCGGCGTCGAACTCGCGCCCTTGACCAGGTAGAGCCACTCTAAGCGCCGCGTCCTATCAGGGGAAGTTGACTTTAGTGATCGCTGCGATAGGATTTTCTGATGATCAATCTGACGCTGCGCCAGCTCCGGTATTTCGATGCGCTGGCCCGTCACGGCCATTTCGGCCGCGCGGCCGAGTCCTGCTCGATCTCTCAGCCGGCCCTGTCGATGCAGATCAAGGAGCTGGAGGAGGCGCTGGGCGGCCTGCTGCTGGAGCGCAGCGCGCGGCAGGTCGCGCTGACCCGGTTCGGCGAGGAGCTGGCGCAACGGGTCCGCGACATCCTGCGCTCGGTCGACGAGCTCGGCGATTTTGCGCGCGCGTCGCAGGACCGCTTCGCCGGCCGCCTGCGCATCGGCATGATCCCGACCATCGCACCTTACCTGCTGCCCAAGATCACCAAGAATCTCACGCGCATGCATCCGGAGCTCGACATCCGCGTGCGCGAGACCATGACGCCGCGGCTGATCCAGGAACTGGTGGAGGGACGGCTCGACACCGCCATCGTGGCGCTGCCGGTGTCCGAGCCCTCGCTCACCGAGGTCGCGCTGTTCGAGGAGAAATTCTTGCTGGTGCGGCCGGGCGCCGATGAAGGCACACCGGTGCCGTCGCGCGAGATGATGCGCGAGATGCGACTTCTGCTGCTCGAGGAGGGGCACTGCTTCCGCGACCAGGCGCTGTCGTTCTGTAACATGCAATCGGCGCCGCCGCGCGAGATGCTGGATGCGAACTCGCTGTCGACGCTGGTGCAGATGGTCAGCGCCGGCATCGGCGTCACCCTGATTCCGGAAATGGCGGTGCCGGTGGAGACGCGCTCCGCCTCGGTCTCGCTGGCGCGCTTCCGCGACCCCGAGCCGTCGCGCACCATCGGCATGGTCTGGCGCAAGACCAGCCCGCTGGCGCGCCAGCTGCTGCAGATTTCCGAGGTGGTGTGCCTGTCGGCCGGCAAGGTGCGCGCGCGGCAATCCCTGCGCAGCCAGAAGGCTTGACCGGCGAATGTCGCATCCGGTCATCCGCCCCGCCGGTCCGGACGAGTACGACGAGATCGGCCGGGTCTGGATGGAGAGCTGGGTCTCGACAGGGCTCGCCGAAGCCAGCGACTTCCTGCTGGCGAACTTGCGTGCGCGCATCAGGCGCGAGATCGAGAACGGCTGGAGCCTGTTCGTCGCCGACGATTACGGCACGATCGCCGCGATGCTGGCGCTGCATCTGCCAAAGCTTTATCTGGACATGCTGTTCGTCGCGCCCGCCTATCAGGGCCAATCGCTGGGCCGGCAATTGCTCGCCTTCACGCGCACGCAAATGCCGGACGAGATGTATCTGCGCTGTTTGCGCGAGAACGAAAAGGCCTGGCGCTGGTACGAGCGCGAAGGCTTTGTGTTCGAGAAGGAAGAGATCGAGCCGTCGAACGGGTTCGTGATGAAGTATTACCGGTGGAAGCGGCAGCGACCGGCCGGATAGACGCCGTTTCCACGCTGCAGCTTGCGGTTGTCACGATACCCACTTAGTGTGACGGCCGATGACCTTCTGCTTCTGACATCCAGGAATCCATGGTTCGAATTGCTGTCGCGCTGATCGCGCTCCTGTCGCTTCTGCCTCCTGCCGCCGCGCAAGCTCCTCCCGCACCCACCGCGCCTCCTGCTCAGACTGCAACGCCGGCAAAGCCGGCGACCAAGAAGGCAGCAAAGCCGAAAGCACAGCCAGCCCAACCCGCGGAGCAGGCGGCCGCCGGTCCCTGCGGCATCGGCGTGATCGCGGCGACGCAGGATCCTTTCATCGTCGAAAAGATCGGCCTCACGGTGTTTGGCAACGAATATGCGGAAGTGCCGGTTTCCTGGGGCCTGGACGATCTCGTTTTCGCACGCGTGCGTGCGGCCGCTGGCGCCACGCCGCTCCGGCGAATCACCTACGCCAAAGGCGCGTTCGACGCCTACTATCACCCGAAGCCCAGCCTGTTTCGCAACGAGCGCGAAGAGCTGACGAACCTGGTCCGTCAGTTCGCGGGCAATGCTGGCTGCGAACGCTATGTCGTCGTCACGCGCGGCGAGGGTATGCTGCCGGGAACCAACCTGCCACTCAGAGGACTCGGCATCCTCAACCGCGGTATCGGCATCATCAGCCATTCGTTTCTTTACGTCTATCTCGGTGTCACCGTGTTCGACGGCCAGAGCTTCGAAATCAGGAAGGGGCCTGGTGTGACATTGGAAGCCGTCGTGAAGCGTATGGCCGACAGCTTTGGGCTAGACGAACATCTGCGCAAAGTGGACAATTCCTTGTTTCCAGTCGCGGCGGCCGATGCCGCCAGCAACACGACCCTGCGCGACAACATGCGCGATTTCCTGACGGAGCGGCTGGACAAGACCTTGCCGCCCTATTTCGCGCCGTGACGGTGCGACGATGAAATTGCTTGCTGCCGCATTGGTCTCATATGCACTGTTGTCGCCGACAGGTGGGCAAGTGCAGCCTGCGCCAAAGCGAAACCTGCCATCAGGAAACCTGCAACTGTCGCGCCGACCAAGCCTGTCGAAAGTGGCCCGTGCCAGATCGGTGTGATTCCGATCGCCGGAGACCTCTTCATGGTCGAAAAGTTCGGCCCCCTGAAGTTTCTCGACAAGTACACGCGCACCTCGGTCGCGGCGTGGGCGCTCGACGAGCTCGTCGTCTCCCGCGTTCGTGCCGCCGCGCCCGGCATTGCCGTCCGCAGGATTCCATATACGCCGAAGGAACTCAGGTCAGGCGGCCGTCGAGAACAGGATTCGCTCTTCGCAAGCTACCGCCAAGCCGCCGCGGTCGGGAGCTTCGTCCAATTTCTGGCACCACGGCTCCGCTGCGAACGCTACCTGGTCGTGCACCGCCACGGCGGAACTCAGCGGGAATACGGTATCGGCATCTCGCAATACCCGTATGGCGGACCCGTGCATCTCTTCGCCATGATGTTCATCCGGATCTATGACGGCCGGACCTTCGAGCTGATCAAGGAGGCGCCGGCCTTGATGACCGAGGACACCTATATCGAGCGTATGCGGCACAATTTTCTCGGCGGCCCCTCGATGCAGGTGGATATTGCCATGTTCCCCGAAAAGCCGACGGACGCAGTCAACAATGCGGTGCTGCGGGACGGGGTGCGAACGATGCTGATCAAGAGCCTCGACAAGACGCTTCCGACTCTGTTGCAACGTCCGACACCGCCTTCGCCGCGTTGACCAAGATATCGCTCGCCGAACGGCTCGTCCCTCTAGACGTAGTGCGTTGCGAATGCGCGGCAGACGCGCCATGAATGCGCGCTGTTCGCCTCCTGCCGATGAAAGGTCCGCGCCATGATCAAGCTCTATTGGTCGCCCCGCTCGCGCTCGTTCACGACGCTCTGGCTGATGGAGGAGAGCGGCCTGCCCTATGAGCGCGTGCTGACCGACATCTCGACCGGCGCGCAGAAGGCGCCGGACTTTCTGAAGGTCAATCCGATGGGCAAGGTGCCGGCGCTGACCGACGGTGAAGCCGCGCTCGGCGAAGCCGCCGCGATCTGCGCCTACATCGCGGACCGCTATCCCGAGACCAGGCTCGTGCCTGCTGTGACCGATCCACGCCGTGCGCGCTATCTGCAATGGCTGTTCTTCTCGCCGGGCTGCATCGAGCCCGCCATCATCCAGATCTTCACCAAGATCGAGATCCCGACCTCGACTGCGGCCTGGGGCAGCGCCGCGCAGGTGTTCGACGTGCTGGAAGCCGCGCTCGCCAAGGGTCCGTGGATTCTCGGCGAGGAATTTTCCGCCGCCGACATCGTGATCGGCTCGGGCCTGAATTTCGCTGTACGCCTGTTCAAGATGGTGCCGTCGCGCCCGGCGTTCGACGCCTATCTCGCGCGCTGCACGGCGCGGCCGGCGTTCCAGCGCGCGGAGAAGATCGCGGCGGGATAACACAATGCGAGGGGTGGCCGAGGAGCTGCAGTAGCCCGGATTTCGCTGCGCTCCATCCGGGCTACGAAGCTATTCCGACGCCTTCAAATCATCCGGCCGGGGCATCAGGATGGTGCTGTAGCCGGAATCCACATAATGGATCTCGCCGGTGACGCCGCCGGAGAGATCCGACAACAGATACAGCGCCGAGCCACCGAGTTCGTCGAGCGTGACGCCGCGGCGTAGCGGCGCGTGCTTCTGCATGAAGGCGAACATGGCGCGCGCCTCGCCGATGCCGGAGCCGGCCAGGGTGCGAATGGGGCCTGCGGAGATCGCGTTGACGCGGATGCCGCGCGGTCCGAAATCGGCGGCGAGATAGCGCACGGAGGCTTCCAGCGCCGCCTTGGCCACGCCCATGACGTTGTAATTCGGCATCGCGCGCTCCGAGGCGCCGAAGGTCAGCGTGACCATGCTGCCGCCTTCCGTCATCAGCTCGGCGGCGCGCTTTGCGACCTCCGTAAACGAGAAGCAGGAGATCACCATGGTGCGCGAAAAATTCTCGCGGCTGGTGTCGGCGTAGCGGCCCTTCAGCTCGTTCTTGTCGGCAAAGCCGATCGCGTGGATGACGAAGTCGAGCTTGCCCCACTTCTCGCGCAGCACCGCGAAGGCGGCATCGACGCTGGCGATATCCTCGACGTCGCAAGGCAGCACCAGATCGACGCCGAGCTGCTCCGCCAGCGGCTTGACGCGCTTGCCGAGCGCCTCGCCCTGGAAGGTGAAGGCAAGCTCGGCGCCATGGGCATGCAGCGTCCGCGCCATGCCCCAGGCGATGGAATGATCATTGGCGATGCCCATGATCAGACCGCGCTTGCCTTTCATCAAACCTTCCATTGCCGCCATCGCTCCTATTTTCGACGTCATCGCCCGCGCAGGCGGGCGATCCAGTATTCCAGAGACCGTCGTGATAAATAGAGAAGCCGCGGCGTACTGGATGCCCCGCCTTCGCGGGGCATGACAAGGTCAGAGATCACGCATCCAGCCGGCTGAACACCAGCGTGGCGTTGGTGCCGCCGAAGCCGAACGAGTTCGACAGCACGGTGCCGATCTTGGCGTTGTCGATGCGCTTGCGCACGATCGGCATGTCGGCGAACACGGGGTCGAGCTCCTGGATGTGCGCGCTCTCGCAGATGAAGCCGTTGTTCATCATCAGCAGCGAATAGATCGCTTCCTGCACGCCGGTGGCGCCCAGCGAGTGGCCGGTCAGCGCCTTGGTCGCCGAGATCGGCGGACACTTCTCGCCGACGCCGAACACTTTTCGGATTGCCTCGATCTCCGGCGGATCGCCAGCCGGCGTCGAGGTCGCGTGCGGGTTGATGTAGTCGACCTTGGTCTTCACGGTCGACATCGCCATGCGCATGCAGCGCTCGGCGCCTTCGCCCGACGGCGCCACCATGTCGTGGCCGTCCGAGGTCGCGCCATAGCCGACGACCTCGCCATAGATGCGCGCGCCGCGCGCCTTGGCATGCTCGAGCTCTTCCAGCACCAAGACGCCGGCGCCGCCGGCGATGACGAAGCCGTCGCGATTGAGATCGTAGGGACGCGAGGCCGTGGCCGGTGTGTCGTTGTACTTCGAGGACATCGCCCCCATGGCGTCGAACAGCACCGACAGCGACCAGTCCAGCTCCTCGCAGCCGCCGGCGAAGATGACGTCCTGCTTGCCGATCTGGATGGTCTCATAGGCATTGCCGACGCAATGGTTCGAGGTCGCGCAGGCCGAGGAGATCGAATAGTTCACGCCCTTGATCTTGAACCAGGTCGCGAGCGTCGCGGAGGCCGTGGAGGACATCGCCTTCGGCACCGCAAACGGGCCGACGCGCTTCGGTCCCCTGGACCGGGTGATGTCGGCGGCTTCGACGATGGTGCGCGCCGAGGGGCCGCCGGAGCCCATGATGATGCCGGTGCGGATGTTGGAGACTTCGTCGGGCGACAGGCCGGAATCCTGGATCGCCTGCTCCATGGCGATGTGATTCCACGCCGCGCCCTGGCCGAGGAAGCGCATCGCGCGGCGGTCGACCACCGTCGCAGGATCGAGCGTCGGCTCACCTTGCACCTGCGAACGGAAGCCGAGCTCGGCATATTTTTCAGCCCGCGAAATGCCCGACTTCGCCTCGTGAAGGCTCGCAAGCACTTCCTGGGTGTTGTTTCCGATGGACGAGACGATGCCCATCCCGGTGACCACAACCCGCCTCATGACAGCCTCGCCTCAATCGTTGTCTTCTTGGTAATGCGCTCAGCCCAGGCTCGTGCCTTGCTTGAACAGGCCGACCTTCAGATCCTTGGCGCGATAAATAATCTGGTCATCGACCGAAAGCCACCCGTCGGCGATGCCGAGCACGAGCTTTGAACGCATCACGCGTTTGATATCGACGTTGTACACAACCTTGCGCGCTTCTGGCAGCACCTGGCCGCTGAACTTGAGCTCGCTCAGGCCGAGGGCCCGGCCGCGGCCTTCACCTCCGCTCCAGCCGAGGTAGAAGCCGACCATTTGCCACAGCGCATCGAGGCCGAGGCAGCCGGGCATGACGGGATCGTTCTTGAAGTGGCAGCCGAAGAACCAGAGGTCGGGCTTCACGTCGAGCTCGGCGCGCACCAGGCCTCTGCCGAACTCGCCGCCATTGTCGTTGATATCAGTGATGCGGTCGAACATCAGCATCGGCGGCAGCGGCAGCTGGGCATTGCCTGGGCCGAACATCTCGCCGCGGGCACAGGCCAGCAGATCTTCGTAGTCGTAACCGTTGCGCCTGTTCAGCATTCACGAGCCTCTGTTCAAATCCCGATTGAGCGGCGTTTCTGGCGAAAATGGGCCCCGTCTCGATCGGAGAGCGACGCCAATTGCCACCGCCGGCCGCGACCTGCGCAAGCTTCGGATGGACTGCCGACCGGGCCTCCATGCCCGGCCGCGCCAAAATCGGCTAAGCGGAACCGCGCGCTCTCTAACACAGGCGATTTCGGGTGGCAAAGCGCAGACATGAAGGTAAAATGACGCGCTCCCCGGGCGGTTCCTCGCCTGATTAGAACCTCTCTAGTTGCGAGAAACTTGCATCTGCATCTTTCTGTTCTTATATTCCAGAGAGATATTGTTCACGCGTGCCCGAAATCCTGGAAATGAACGAGAATACCGCGCCCCAACATGACGACGACCATGCCGCGGCCCTCCTGTCCGGCCGCCAGCCGGCCCTGACCGGATGTCCCTGGCACGACGTCAACGAAATGCTGCAGTCCGCAGGGTTGCGGCCGACGCGCCAGCGCATGGCGCTGGGCTGGCTCCTGTTCGGCAAGGGCGCACGCCACCTCACGGCTGAAATGCTCTACGAGGAAGCCACCCTCGCCAAGGTCCCGGTGTCGCTGGCAACCGTCTACAACACGCTGAACCAGCTCACCGATGCCGGCCTGCTCCGCCAGGTCAGCGTCGACGGCACCAAGACCTATTTCGACACCAACGTCACCACCCACCACCACTATTACCTCGAGAACAGCCACGAGCTGGTCGACATCGAGGATCCGCATCTGGCGCTGTCGAAGATGCCCGAGGTGCCCGAGGGCTACGAGATCTCCCGCATCGACATGGTCGTGCGCCTGCGCAAGAAGCGCTGAGATCAGCTCGTCTTAAACTGCTGAGATCGTCGTCATGGCCGGGCATAGCCGTCCGAAGGACGGCGTCGCTTGCGCTCGCCCATGTCCCGGCCATCCACGTTTTTGGACGGGGCGTGAAGGACGTGGATGCCCGGGACAAGCTCGGGCAAGACGTTGGAGCAGCCGCTTCGCTCTATCGCATCAATTCACCTGCTCGTCCGAATAGACGCCCCAGAGGCGCTCCTGCTGGATCCAGCCGTCGAAGCCATTGCCGATGACGCGGCACCAGCCTGCGGCGCATTTCTTGACCTGGGTAACGACGCCGGCCTGGAGCTTTGCCGCAACCGCGCTATCGGGATCGGGCCGGTCATAGATCGGGGCGAGGTCGTCCTTGTGCTTCATGGTGACGACCGCGGTGCGGCGACCCGACAGCAGCGAGTGATAGACCCAGCCCTCGGCGCCTTCGGAATCGCGCACCCGGCGCCAGTTCTCGAACTCGGCGGTAATTTCGACCGGCAAGCCGGCACGGGTGTAGACCCAGGCGACGTCATTGTCCTTGGTCGGGCCGGCGCGAACGTTGACGTGATCCGATTTGAGGCTGACATAGCGCGGCACCGGCAAGCCGCTGGCGGTCTGCGGGCTATTGTCCTTCGCCGCATGCAAGGGGCCGACCGAGACGCTCAACCAGGTGCAAACGAGCGCCATCACCGAACAAACACGCCCCAACGCCATCAACCGTCTCCTTCGAAGACCCGGCAAACCGGGCCCTCACCCCAAATTCCAAAACCCTGCCGCGCCTGCCCCTTCTCCCCGCCCCACGCGGGTTCCAAGCCTTGAGCCGTGGTTCTTGTCTTGGCCCGGCCTTCTGCTAGAGAGAACGGGCATTTGAGCAACCAATTGGCCCCGATTTTCCGGCCGGAAATGTCGGGTGAGCTTGGAGGAAACGCCGGGGACGGACACGGCAAGGGCAGTGTCGAACAACCGGGTTAATGAGGCCTCAACGACCGGCCTTTGGCGACAGAGGCCGGTTGCTGTGCCTCATGAGAGCAGGACATGTCGGTGAAGAAAAAGCCCCTCGTCGTTGTGACGCGCAAGCTGCCGGATTCGATCGAGACGCGGATGCGCGAGCTGTTCGATGCGCGGATCAATCTCGACGACACGCCGATGTCGCGAGAGCAGATCGCGGAAGCCGCCCGCACCGCCGACGTGCTGGTTCCGACCGTCACCGATCACATCAGCGCCGACGTGGTGAACCAGCCCGACTGCAAGCTCCGCCTGATCGCAAATTTCGGCAATGGCGTCGACAATATCGACGTCGCGGCCGCCCATGCCCGCGGCATCACCGTCACCAACACGCCAAAAGTCCTGACCGAGGACACCGCCGACATGACCATGGCGCTGATCCTGGCGGTGCCGAGGCGGATGATCGAAGGCGCCTCGATCCTGACCGACGGCAAGCCCTGGGCCGGCTGGTCGCCGACCTGGATGCTCGGCCACCGCATCGGGGGCAAACGCCTCGGCATCATCGGCATGGGCCGCATCGGCCAGGCCGTGGCGCGCCGCGCCCGCGCTTTCGGCCTGCAGATCCATTATCACAACCGCCGTCCCGTCGCCCCCGTGATCGCCGAGGAACTCGGCGCGACCTATTGGGAAAGCCTCGACCAGATGCTGGCGCGGATGGACATCATCTCGGTAAACTGCCCGCACACGCCGGCGACCTACCACCTGCTCTCGGCGCGGCGGCTGAAGCTGATCCGCAAGGACGCCTACATCGTCAACACCGCGCGCGGCGAGGTCACCGACGAGGACACGCTGATCAAGCTGATCGAAGGCGGCGAGATCGGCGGCGCCGGCCTCGACGTCTACGAGCACGAGCCCGCGGTGAATCCGAAGCTGGTGCGGCTCGCCAAGGCCGGCAAGGTGACGCTGCTGCCGCATATGGGCTCGGCCACGATCGAGGGCCGCGTCGAGATGGGCGAGAAGGTGATCATCAACATCCGCACCTTCCTCGATGCCCACAAGCCGCCGGATCGCGTGCTGCCGAGCATGCTGTAAGGCGCTGCTCGCCAAAGGCTCGCAGATTTGGCTCGTAGATTTGTGTCGCAGATTTGAGCGGAGCGGCCGCAGCGTACGACGACCGCTCCGAACCAGTCACTGCTTCGCCAAGGCGGCCAGGATCGGACCGGCTTCGGCGTCTTCAACGCATGGAGTAACCGTGATCTCCATCACGTTGGCCCATTGGGCATACCATTGATACATGGCCTTCGGGTCGTTGCTCTCCGAAATCGCAAAGCCCGTCCCGTTCATTCCGTGCCAGCGGCCGAGCATCTTCACGCCTTCCGGTGGCGCTCCTCCCGTCTTCAGAAACTTTTCGATCGCGGAGTCGATCAAATTCGGCGGCAATTTCCAGCTCGAGATGTACTTCATAGCAATCTCCAATCTGAAATTTCCATGCGCCTTGCGGCGAGGCGAATTCAATCACGAACAGAGACGCTTGCAAGTGTCTATTTTCGTACCACGCGCCTACGCGCGATGGACGCTCAGATCCTCGAACACAGGCCCATCGCCGTTGAGCGGATTGGCGGGATCGCGCGCATAGCGCAGCGTCTCGAAGCGCATCGCGCGCGCATCGATCATCAGGAGGCGCCCGACGAGGCCGTCGCCGAAACCGACGATCTCGCGGATCGCCTCCAACGCCATCATCGAGCCGAGCACGCCCGCCAGTGCGCCCATGACTCCGGCCTCGGCGCAGGCCGGCACGGTGCCGGGCGGCGGCGCTTCGGGAAACAGACAGCGATAGGTCGGATTGAACTCGCCCTGCTCGTTCGTCTCATGCGCACGGATGGTGGTGAGCGAGCCATCGAAGGTGCCGAGCGCCGCGGTGATCAGCGGCCGCTTGGCGAAGAAGCAGGCGTCGGAAACGAGATAGCGCGTCGAGAAATTGTCGGAGCCGTCGAGCACGAGATCGTAATCGCCGATCAGGGCGAGCGCATTGTCGGCGTTGAGCCAGGTGGCATGACCGACGAAGCGGACATGCGGATTGAGCGCCGCGATCCGCTCGGCCGCACTCTCGACCTTGTGCCGGCCGATATCGGGCGTCGTGTGGATCACCTGGCGCTGCAGGTTGGACAGCGACACCACGTCGTCGTCGACGACGCCGAGCGTGCCGACGCCGGCGGCCGCCAGATACATCAGCGCGGGCGCGCCGAGCCCGCCGGCGCCGATCACCAGCACCGAGGCCCGCTTCAGCGCCGCCTGGCCGGGACCGCCGACGTCGCGCAGCACGATGTGGCGGGCATAGCGTTCGAGTTCGTCCGGGCTCAGCATCGTCGTACACCTTTCCTACCAAGCCATCGCTTTCACGCCTCATGGTGAGGAGCGCGGAACGCGCGTCTCGAACCATGCAGGCCCGGATCTCACCGGGGGCCATCCTTCGAGACGCGGCCTTGAGGCCGCTCCTCAGGATGAGGACCTGTGTACACGGCTCGACCTTAGGCCTGAACCACCGCTACGTTGTTCGCGACCAACGAGATGTGCTTCAATGGCATGCTTTTCAATGGCATGCTTTTGAAGGTCTTGGCGTTCAATGGGCTGGCTGGATTTGTCATGAGATCGATGCTTGCTGCAACCTTGATGTTTGCGGCCGCCACAGGCGCGAACGCCCAGATGACGACATCGCAAGTCGCCGGCACCAAGCCGAAAACGGTCCAGACCGTCCCGATCCAGCCTCCCGCAACGCAGACGCCGTCGGCGACAGCGGATGCCATGGCAAAAGCGGAGCGCCTGGCGCTCCAGTCCGATCTCGCCTGGGTGGGCCAGTATAACGGCGCCATCACCGGCGACGTCAGCGAGCGCATGGTCAACGCCATCAAGGAATACCAGAAAGCCAAGGGTGGCAAGCCGACCGGCGTGCTCAATCCGCAGGAGCGCGCCGCGCTCGCCGAGACGGCGCGAAAGAAGCAGGAGAGCGTCGGCTGGAAGATCGTGACGGAGCCGACCAGCGGCGCCCGGCTCGGCATTCCCGGCAAGCTGGTGCCGCAGCAGACGAGCGACGCCAACGGCTCGAAATGGACCTCGCCGACAGGGACGGTGCAGGTGGTTCTCAGCCGCCGCAAGGAATCGAACCCGACCTCGGCAAAGCTCGCCGAGCTCGAAAAGGAGCCGTCCGGGCGCAAGGTCGACTACACCGTGGTGAAGCCCGACTTCTTCGTGCTGTCGGGATTGCAGGGCCTGAAGAAGTTCTACGTCCGCGGCACCTTCAAGGGCGACGAGGTCCGCACCATGACGATCCTCTACGACCAGGCAACCGAGAACATTGTCGAGCCGGTCGTGATCGCGATGTCGAGCGCGTTCAACGCGTTTCCGCCGGGACCGCTGGCCGGGCCGCCGCCACGCAAGACCGTGGAATACGGCACCGGCATCGTCGTCAGCGAGGACGGTGCGATCGTCACCGACCGCCTCGTCACCGATGGCTGCGTTGCGATCACGATCGCCGGCCATGGCAACGCCGACCGTCTCGCCGAGGACAAGGAGCACGATCTCGCGCTGCTGCACATCTACGGCGCGCGCGGGTTGAGGCCGCTCAGCCTCGCCGGCGGGGCCGCGAAGACGAATGTCGATGTCGTCGGCATCGCCGATCCGCAAAGCCAGGGCGGTGCGGCCGCCGTGTCGAGCCTCAATGCCGCGCTGGCGCCGGTGACCAGCAGCAATTCCGCGCTCTCGCCGCCGCCGGCGGTCGGCTTCTCCGGCAGCCCGGCCATCGACGCCGACGGCAAGTTCGCCGGCATCGCGCTGCTGAAGCCGGCAATGGTCGCAGGTCCCGCGCCATCGGGGCCGGCGTCACAGGCGGTGATGGTCTCCGCAGAGGCGGTGCGCGGATTCCTGAAGGCGAGCGGTGTCGCGGCGAACGGCACGGCGACGGACGCCAAGGCCTCCGTCGTGCGCGTGATCTGCGTGCGGAAGTAGGCCGCTGCCGATTCCAATCTCGTGTCCCGGACGTGGTGCGGCATGAAATGCCGCTCCGCTGAGCCGGGACCCATACGTCCTCAAATTCCGTGCAAGTGGCTCTCTGGGCCCCGGCTCTGCAGCGCATCGCTTTCGCGCTGCGCTTTGTCCGGGGCACGACGGCCAACCCTCTTACGTACGACTACGGAGCCGGTAATGGTACGGATTCGCTGGCATTCGCTATTCCGCCAGCATCGTTACCGTTGATTCGGACCTCCGCGGTCCCCTTTGGATCGGGCCGGCACGTCCTGAGCGAGAAGCGCTCAGCATCCAGAAGCGATGCACGTTCGCGTGGCGTATCCCTGACCCAGCACTCCAAAGGATTGATCTTCAATGCATTTCGCTGCGCTCGCAATGACGGCCTCCTGTAGCCTGGATGAAGCGAAGCGCAATCCAGGAAAGTCACTCCGCGGAAAGGCCGGCCCCGGATTGCGCTTCGCTCCATCCGGGCTACGGCGCTACGTCACTTCTGACATTTCGGGCACCAGAAGGTCGAGCGGCCGTTCTGCACGAACCGCTTGATCATGCCGCCGCAGCGCGGCGTCGTGCATTTTTCGCCTTCGCGGTCGTAGACCTTGAACGAGTGCTGGAAATAGCCGAGCTCGCCGGTGGTCTGGCGGTGGTCGCGCAAGCTGGAGCCGCCGGCCTTGATCGCATCGTTCAGCACGGTGTGGATCGCACCGACCAGTCTCTTGGCGTGATCCGTCGGCTCGCCCCCGGCAACGCCCTTGCGTTGTCCGGCCTTCGTCGACAGTGTCGCCGCAATGCGCCGCGGCGACAGATGCGAGCGGTGCAGCGCCTCACAGACATAGATGTTGCCGAGCCCGGCCACCACGCGCTGGTCAAGCAGCGCGGCCTTCAGGCTGGTGGTCTTGCCCTGGCAGGAGCGCGCCAGCATCGCCGCGTCGAATTCGTTGCCGAGCGGTTCGGGGCCGAGCCCGCGCAGCAGCGGTTCGTCTTCGAGCGCGTTGCGCGCGATCACTTTCATGTAACCGAAACGGCGCGGATCGTTGAAGACGATGTCGGCGCCTGAGGACATCCGAAACAGCACGTGGTCGTGCGCGGAGTCCTTGGCCTTTGGATAGTGAAACTCGCCGGGCTGAGCCTCGTCGTCGGGCTTGATGACGCGGAACGAGCCCGACATGCCCAGATGCATCAAGAGCACGTCGCCGGAGGCGAGATCGGCCATGAGATATTTTGCACGGCGCCCCAGGCCCGTGACGACCTGCCCCTTGAGCCGGGCCACGAAGTCGGGCTGGAACGGAAAGCGCAAATCCGGCCGGCGGGCCTCTGCATTGAGGATTTTCGCACCCTCCATCACGGGCTGAAGGCCGCGGCGGACGGTCTCGACTTCAGGCAATTCAGGCATGGTCAGGCATTCACCTTATGAGGGCGGTGTGATAGCGCCATTGCGGCGGGCAGGCTATGGTCCGCCGAGTGGAGTAGAGTAATGGATCGGCCGGGCGAAACCACGCATTTTGGCTTCAGGGACGTTCCCCTCGGGGACAAGCAGACGCTGGTGAACGATGTGTTTCACAGCGTGGCGTCGCGCTATGATCTGATGAATGACCTGATGTCCGGTGGCCTGCACCGGGTCTGGAAGGACATCATGATCACCGCGCTGGATCCGCCCAGGGGCGACCGGCCGTTCGCGCTGCTCGACGTCGCCGGCGGCACCGGCGACATTTCGTTCCGCGCCGCCAAGGCGGCCGGTCCCGGCTTCCACGCCACGGTGTGCGACATCAATCCGGACATGCTCGCCGTGGGGCGCGAGCGCGCCGCCAAGCGTCATCTGGACACCCAGGTCGATTTTGTCGAAGGCAACGCCGAGGCGCTCGGTTTCGCCGACCGCAGCTTCGATGCCTACACGATCGCTTTCGGCATCCGCAACGTGCCGCGGATCGACCTCGCGCTGCGCGAGGCCTATCGCGTGCTGAGGCCCGGCAGCCGCTTCCTGTGCCTGGAATTCTCCACCGTCGAGATGCCCGGCCTCGACAAGCTCTATGATCTGTTCTCGTTCAAGGTGATCCCGCCGCTCGGGCGCATGGTCACGGGCGACGCCGAGTCGTACCAATATCTCGTCGAGTCGATCCGCAAGTTTCCGAAGCCCGCCGCCTTCGCCGACATGATCCGCGAGGCCGGCTTTGCCCGCGTCAGCTGGCAGACACTCTCCGGCGGCATCGTCGCTCTGCATTCGGGCTGGCGTTTGTGATCTCTGCTGTCACCCACCTTGCGCGCCTGATCCGCGCCGCGTTCGTGTTTGCGCGCGAAGGCGTGTTCGGCGCAGTCGATCCGAGCCTGGTGCCGCCGCCGGGGCAACTCGCGCTGAAGCTGGCGCGCATCGTCGAGCGCCGCGGCGCCAAGCACGGTCCGCGGATCTCGCGCGCGCTGACGCGGATGGGCCCGGCCTATCTCAAGCTCGGCCAATTCCTGGCAACGCGCCCCGACGTGGTCGGCGTCATCATGGCGCGCGATCTCGAAAGCCTGCAGGACCGCCTGCCGCCGTTTCCGCAGGAGGAAGCCGAGATCACGATCGCGACCTCGCTGGAACGGCCGCTGAAGGACGTCTTCGTCAGCTTCGGCCCGCCGGTCGCGGCGGCCTCGATCGCGCAGGTTCATCGCGGCGAGGTGCTCCGCGACGGCGTCCGCAGGCCGGTCGCGATCAAGGTGCTGAGGCCCAACGTCGCGGCGCGCTTCCGTCGCGATCTCTCCGATTTCTTCTTCGTCGCGCACAAGGCCGAGGCCTATTCGGCCGAGGCGCGGCGCCTGCGCCTGATCGAGGTGATCAACACCATGTCGCGCTCGGTCGCGATGGAGATGGACCTGCGGCTCGAAGCCGCCGCGCTGTCGGAGATGGCGGAGAACACGCGCGACGATCCAGATTTCCGCGTGCCCGCCGTCGACTGGGACCGCACCACGCACAACGTGCTGACGCTGGAGTGGATCGACGGCATCGCGCTCAACGATCACAAGCGCCTCGCAGAGGCACAGGTCGATTTGCCCGATCTCGGCCGCAAAGTGATCCAGAGCTTTCTGCGCCATGCGCTGCGCGACGGCTTCTTCCACGCCGACATGCATCCGGGAAATTTGTTCCTCGATGATACCGGCCGTCTCGTTGCGGTCGATTTCGGCATCATGGGCCGGCTCGGCATGAAGGAGCGGCGCTTCCTTGCCGAGATCCTGCTCGGCTTCATCACCCGCGACTACCGCCGCGTTGCCGAGGTGCATTTCGAGGCGGGCTATGTGCCCGCGCATCATTCGGTGGAGAATTTCGCGCAAGCGATCCGCGCCATCGGCGAGCCCATTCACAACCGCACCGCCGAGGAGATCTCGATGGCGCGGCTCCTGACGCTGCTACTCGAAGTCACCGGCCTGTTCGACATGAGGACGCGGCCCGAGCTGATCCTGCTGCAGAAGACCATGGTGGTGGTCGAGGGGGTGGCACGCGGCTTCGATCCCAAGCTCGACATCTGGAGGATCGCCGATCCCGTGGTGCGCGAGTGGATCAAGCGCAATCTCGGACCCATCGGCCGCATCGAGGGAGCGCTCGCAGGGACCGGGGACATCGCGCGGGTCATGATGCGCCTGCCGGAGATCGCCGAGCGGTCGGTGAAGGTGCTCGAGCAGCTCGAGACCATGACGCGGGAGGGCATCAGGCTGTCGCCGGAGAGCATCGCGGCGATGGGACGCAGCGAGGGCCGCAAGAACCGCTGGCGCACCGTGGCGCTCTGGATCATCGCCGCGACCTTCATCGGGATTCTGATCGCTGTCCGGAATCTATGATTGCATTGCAATCACGCAAGTGATAGCATCGCTATCATTCCGTGCCGGAGGGCGTCATGGCAAGCCTGACCATCCGCAAGCTCGACGACGCCGTCAAAACCTATCTGCGGCTGCGCTCGGCCAAGAACCACCGGTCGGTCGAGGAGGAGGTCCGGGTCATCCTGCGGGAGCTGATCGAGGGCCGCGAGGAGCCGCTGACGCCGTTTGCGGTGCCGCCGGCCGTGTCCGCCCCGACGCCTCAGCGCACTGGCGCCCTTCCCGAGGCCAGCGTCACCCTGATCATCGGCGGCGGGATCGCAGCCTATAAGTCGCTCGACCTGATCCGCAGGCTGAAGGAGCGCCGCATCGAGGTGCGCTGCGTGCTGACCAAGGCGGCTCAGCAATTCGTGACGCCGCTGGCCGCGAGCGCACTCTCGCATGAGCGCGTCTACACGGACTTGTTCGACCCGCAGAGCGAGTTCGACGCCGGCCATATTCGCCTCGCGCGCGACTGCGACCTGATCGTGGTGGCGCCGGCGACGGCCGACCTGATGGCGAAGATGGCGAACGGTCATGCCGACGATCTCGCCAGCGCCATCCTGCTTGCGACCAACCGCAAGGTGCTGCTGGCGCCGGCGATGAATCCGCTGATGTGGAGCAACGCGGCGACGCGCCGCAACGTCGCCCAGCTCCAGCGCGACGGCGTGGTGCTGATCGGCCCGAACGCGGGCGAGATGGCCGAAGCCGGCGAAGCCGGAACGGGCCGCATGTCGGAAGCCATCGAGATCGCCAATGCCGCCGAACGGCTGCTGCGGCCGCCGATGCCGAAGCCGCTCGCCGGCAAGCGCGTGCTGATCACCGCCGGTCCCACCCACGAGGCGATCGACCCGGTGCGCTACATCGCCAACCGCTCCTCCGGCAAGCAGGGCTTTGCCATCGCCGCCGCTGCGCAGGCCGCGGGTGCGGAGGTTACTCTGGTGAGCGGCCCGGTCGACCTCGACGATCCCCCGGGCGTGACAGTGAAGCATGTCGAATCGGCGCGGCAGATGCTGGAGCAGGTCAGAGCCGCGCTCCCTGCCGACGTCGCGATCTTCGCCGCCGCGGTCGCCGACTGGCGCGTCGCCAATGAGGGCGAGCAGAAGCTGAAGAAGACCGCAGGCAGCATGCCGCCGCTTCAGCTCGTCGAGAACCCCGACATCCTCGCCACGATCTCCAAGCTTACCGACAAGCGCCCGAGGCTGGTGATCGGCTTTGCCGCCGAGACCGAGCACCTCATCGACAACGCCAAAGCGAAATTCGCGCGCAAGGGCTGCGACTGGATCGTCGCCAACGACGTCTCGCCCGCCACCGGGGTGATGGGCGGCGACCGCAACACGGTCCACCTGCTCAGCCGCAAAAACGGTGCACAGGACGGCGAGATTGCAGTTGATTCCTGGCCGGCGATGACCAAGGAACAGGTCGCCATCGAACTGGTCGCGCATATTGCGAAAAGCGTGACCGGCAAATCCCTGGAGTCCGCATCTTGAGCACGAAGGTTACCGTCGAGCTGCAACGTCTCGCCCACGCTGAAGGCCTGCCGCTGCCGGTCTATCAGACCAGCGAGGCCGCCGGCCTCGATCTGATGGCCGCGGTGCCGAACGACGAGCCCATGACGCTCGCGCCTGGCCAATATGCGCTGGTGCCGACGGGGCTCGCGATCGCCTTGCCGCCCGGGTACGAGGCGCAGGTGCGGCCGCGTTCGGGGCTGGCGGCCAAGCACGGCGTCACCGTGCTGAATTCGCCGGGCACGATCGATGCGGACTACCGCGGCGAGATCAAGGTGATCCTGATCAATCACGGCACCGCCCCTTTCGTGATCAAGCGCGGCGAGCGCATCGCGCAGATGGTGATCGCCCCCGTGGTGCAGGCCGCGCTGGTTCCCGTCGCCACCTTGTCAGCGACCGATCGCGGCGCCGGCGGTTTTGGTTCGACCGGACGCTAGCTTTCTTGCCTCTCCCGCTTGCGGGAGAGGCCGTCGCGCTCGCAGAGCGCGGCGGGTGAGGGTTTTCTCCTCTGGGGGATTGGCCCATCGCGGAGACACCTTCTCCCCAACCCTCCCCCGCAAGCGGGGGAAGGAGCGCACCGGCATCGTGGCAGGCAATCCGCCTGACACGCTAAATCACGGTAATCCCAGGCGAAATCATCCGCAGAATCACGTGCGTTGGAACAACACGCGGGGCATTTTTGTGGGGCCGCCTTTGCGTTCACGATCTGGACTCTTACCGGCGGAGTCGCGGTGAGGGTATTGTCTTTTGATTCGCGCGCGACGGGGGTCGCCGCGCGTCAATTCGTGCGGTCTTGGGGCAACTATGTCAGGCGTGATCGTGTCGATGCGTCGGACGCTGCTGTCGTGCACATCGCTGGCGCGCAACGGCTTGGTGGGAGGCGCTCTCGCAGCGCTGCTGCCGGCTGCGCCGGCCGAGGCCGCCGACCTCATCGACACCCTTTCCCTCGTGATGGATTTCAACCGGCAGGAACTTGCGGTGCTCGCCACCGCGCTGGCGCTGCTCGGCTTTTCGGTCCTGGCCGCGATCCTGTTGATGCGCACTCGGGTGCGCACTGCGAAGAACGAGGCGCGGCTGCGCGCGCGGATCGGGGAACTGCAACTTCAGGCCGACCGCTTCGGCGCGCTGCTGTTCGCCGAGCCGCAGATCCTGATCTCGTGGCCCGCCGGCGACAACCGCGCGCAGATTTCCGGCGACATCGCGATGGTGCTGCCGCGCGATTCCTCGCCGCAGCGCGTGCTGGCGTTCGGAACCTGGCTGCCGCCGGAACCGGCGCTGCAGATGGACCATGCCGTCGATGCGCTGCGCGAGCGCGGCGACGGGTTCCAGCTGACACTGACCACCGCGCACGGCCATATGCTGGAAGCGATCGGGCGCGCCATCGGCGGCCAGGCCATCGTCCGCATTCGCGAGCTCTCGGGCCTCCGCCGCGAACTCGCCGAGACCCATCTGCGCTACAAGGCGCTCTCCGACGAGACTGAGATGCTTCGTGGCTTTGCCGCGGCCGCACCGTGGCCGATCTGGGCAAAGGGGGAGAACGGCGCCCTGACCTACGCCAACCCGGCCTATGTGCGCGCCACCGAGGCGACCAGCGCCATCGATGCCCAGGAGCGCAAGCTGGAGCTGCTCGACAGTGCCGACCGCACCGCGATGGAGCGGGGGCTGAAGGACGCGGCCGGCTTCACCTCGCGGCTGCCGATCGTGATCGGCGGCGAGCGGCGCATCTACGACGTGCGCGCCGTCAATGTCGGCAGCGGCAGCGTCGGCGTCGCCATCGATGCCAGCGAGGCGGATGCGCTGAGCTCGGCGCTGGTGCGCATGGCGGAGGCGCACCGCCGCACGCTCGACCAGCTCTCCTCCGGCGTGGCCGTGTTCGACGGCCAGCGGCGCCTTGCCTTCTACAACGATTCCTATCGCCGGCTGTGGGATCTCGATCGCAACTTCCTCGACGCCCATCCGGACGATTCCAGCGTGCTCGACCAGCTCCGCGCCGCGCGCAAATTACCGGAGCAGCCGGATTTCCGTGCCTGGAAGGCCAAGCTGCACGAGGCCTATCGCGCGGTCGAGACCGCGAAGGAGACCTGGTATCTGCCTGACGGCCGCGCGCTCTCGGTCGTCACCACGCCGAACCCCGAGGGCGGCGTGACCTATCTGTTCGACGACGTCACCGAGAGCCTCGACCTCGCCCGCCGCTTCGACGGTCTGATCCGCGTCCAGCGCGAGACGCTGGATAGCCTGGCCGAGGGCGTCGCGGTGTTCGGCAGCAACGGCAAGGCGCAGCTGTTCAACCCGGCCTTCGTCCGGATGTGGAAGCTGTCGAGCGATGCCATGCGCGACGAGCCGCATATCCAGACCGTCGAAGGCTGGTGCCATCAGCTGTTCGACGATCCGCAAGTCTGGCGCCAGATCCGCGAGGCCATCACCTCGATCGAGAACCGCGCCGACGTGCCGCTGAAGCTGGAGCGCAAGGACGGCAGCGTGCTCGACGGCATGATCCGGCCGCTGCCCGACGGCGCCACCATGCTGACGTTCCAGGACATCACCGACACCGAGAATGTCGAGCGCGCACTGCGCGAGCGCAACGAGGCGCTGGAGGCGGCCGACCAGATGAAGGTGGATTTCGTCCACCACGTCTCCTACGAGCTGCGCTCGCCGCTCACCACCATCATCGGCTTCGCGCATTTCCTCAGCGATCCCTCGACCGGACCGCTGACGCCGAAGCAGGCCGAATATCTCGATTACGTCACCAAGTCGACCAACGCGCTGCTCGCGCTGACCAACAACATCCTGGATCTCGCCACCATCGACGCCGGCGCGATGAAGCTGGAACTCGGGCAGGTCGACGTCAGCAAGGCCATCGAGCTTGCCGCCGAGGGCATCCAGGACCGGCTCGCCACCGACCGCATCCGCCTCAAGGTCGAGATCGCGCCCGATGTCGGCAGCTTCGTCGGCGACGAGAAGCGCGTGGTGCAGGTGCTCTATAACCTCCTCGCCAACGCCGTCGGGTTTTCTCCACAGGATTCCACCGTCGGCATCAGCGCGCGGCGCACCGAACGCAGCGTGGTCTTCACCGTGACAGATTCGGGCCCTGGAATACCCGCCGACATGAAGGACAAGGTGTTCAACTGGTTCGAAAGCCGCTCGCAGGGCTCGCGTCATCGCGGCGCCGGGCTCGGCCTGTCGCTGGTGCGCTCCTTCGTCGAGCTGCATGGCGGCAAGGTTCGGGTGGATTCGATCGTCGGCAGGGGCACGGTCGTGATCTGCGATTTCCCGACCGACCAGGCGGCGCATCGCGACGCCGCCGAATGACGGAAACAACCACATTCTCCGTCGCGCTTCACAACGAGACGGCCACGGCACAGCTGATGGCCGACCTCGCGCTGCTGGTCGGTCCCGGTGACGTCATCACCCTGACCGGCGATCTCGGTGCCGGCAAGACCGCGGCGGCGCGCAGCCTGATCCGCTATCTCGCCGGCGATGACGTGCTGGAAGTGCCGAGTCCCACTTTCACGCTGGTACAGGGCTACGAGCTGCCGCCCTTCCCGGTGCTGCATGCCGATCTCTACCGTGTCGAGGACGAGAGCGAGCTCGAGGAGATCGGGCTGTCGCCGCTGCCCGATGCCACGCTGGTGCTAATCGAATGGCCGGAGCGCGCCCCATCGGCGATGCCACAGGACCGCATCGACATCGCGCTGACGCACCGGCCGGCGCTGGGCTCGAACGCGCGTGCCGCCGACATCACCGGCCATGGCAAGGGCGCCGCGCAAGTCGCGCGGCTGAAGGCGCTGCGCGAATTCCTCGAGGCATCCGGCTACATCGATGCGACGCGCAAGCGCATGGCCGGCGACGCCTCGACACGCTCCTATGCGCGGCTGCTGCGCGATGAGGAAATCGTCATCCTCATGAACTTTCCGCAGCGGCCCGATGGCGCCGCGCTCTACGACGGAAAATCCTACAGCGCTGCGGTGCATCTGGCCGAGAACGTAAAGCCCTTCGTCGCGATCGATGAAGGTCTGCGCGCCCAGGGAATCTCGGCGCCGGCCATCCACCATTCCGATCTCGACCATGGCTTCCTGATCACCGAGGATTTCGGCAGCGAGGGCGTGATCGAAGGCGATCCGCCGCGACCGATTCTCGAGCGCTACGAAGCCGCGACCGACGTGCTGGCAATGCTGCACGGCAAGGCGCTCCCGGAGACGCTGCCGCTGGACGGGCAAACCTACGCGATCCCGGTCTTCGACGTCGAGGCGCTGGTGATCGAGATCGGGCTGATGCCGGAATGGTATCTGCCCGATCGCAACGCGCCGCTGAGCGACGAGACGCGCGGCGAATTTTTCGCGATGTGGCGCGAATTGCTGAAGAGGCCGCTGGCGGCGCCGAAGACGTGGATCATCCGCGACTATCACTCGCCCAATCTGATCTGGCTCGGCGAGCGCAGCGGCATCGAACGCGTCGGTGTGATCGATTTTCAGGACACCGTGCTGGGGCCGCAATCCTACGACGTGGTGTCGCTGCTCCAGGACGCCCGCATCGACGTGCCCGAGACCATCGAGTTGACGCTGCTGTCGCGCTACATCAAGGCGCGGCGGGCGCAGGATACGAGCTTCGACGCCGCCGGCTTCGCCGAGCTCTACGCGATCATGTCGGCGCAGCGGAACACGCGCCTGCTCGGCACCTTCGCCCGGCTCAACCGCCGCGACGGCAAGCCGCATTATCTGCGCCACCAGCCGCGGATCTGGACCTATCTCCAGCGCTCGCTGGCGCATCCCGCGCTCAGCCATCTGCGCGATTGGTATCTCGCCAACGTGCCGGCGCCCCAAAGCCCGCCGCAGGCCTGATTCGGGGCCGATTTACCGGCTGTTAGCCAAGACCTCGGTATTCTTGCGCCGAGGCAGCCGGGTCATTACGGGGCTGGAGCGGGCAGATGGCAGCGAAAGCGGATCAGCGCGGAAATAGCCGGGTTATTTTCGAGCGCGGGTTTTCGGCCCAGATGATGGGTATCGACGGCACCTGGCGGCGCGACTGCACCATGGAGGACGTCTCCGAGACCGGCGCCAAGCTGACGATCGACGGGTCGGTCGAAGGCCTGCATTTGAAGGAATTCTTTCTCCTGCTGTCGTCCACGGGGCTCGCCTACCGGCGTTGCGAACTGGCCTGGGTCAATGGCGACCAGATCGGTGTCAATTTCCTGAAAGTGGGCGACAAGAAGAAGAAGGTACGTTCCACAGCCGTTGGGGCGTGACGGCAACACCCGTCGTACAACCGTCACGGCGGGTGGTTAAGGCGGTCGAGATGCGGTGCGGCAGATCGAGCCTCGTGTTAGGATTGCTGCGATCGCGAAAGGTCCGAGAAGGGGAAGGATGTCCGTCAAACCGACCAAAGCCATGGTGCTCGCCGCAGGGTTTGGCCTGCGCATGCGCCCCCTGACGGACAAGATGCCGAAGCCGATGGTGCCGGTCGCGGGCCAGCCGCTGCTCGACCACGTGCTCGACAAGCTCGGCCAGGCCGGCGTGACCGAGGCCGTGGTCAACGTGCATTACCTGCCGGACCAGATCATCGATCACGTCGCATCGCGCCGGCTTCCGCGCGTGACCATCTCCGACGAACGCGACCAGGTGCTCGGCACCGGCGGCGGCGTGGTCAAGGCGCTGCCGCTGCTCGGCGATGCGCCGTTCTTTCACGTCAATTCCGACACGCTATGGATCGACGGCGTGCGCTCGAACCTCTTGCGGCTCGCCGAAAACTTCGATCCTGATCGAATGGACATCCTGCTCCTGATGGCGCCGACCGCGACCAGCATCGGCTATGGCGGCCGCGGCGATTACGGCATGCTGCCCGACGGTGCCTTGCGCAAGCGCAAGGAGAAGGAGGTCGTTCCGTTCGTCTATGCCGGCGCCGCGATCATGTCGCCGGCGATCTTTGCGGATGCGCCTGCGGGCGAATTCTCGCTGACGAAGATGTTCGACGGCGCCGAGGAGCAGGAGCGGCTGTTCGGCCTGCGCCTCGACGGCGTCTGGATGCATGTCGGCACGCCCGATGCCGTGCACGCCGCGGAAGAGGCGTTTTTGGAGAGCGTGGCGTAGGGCGCTCTCGCTCCTGCCTCGGTGCCGTAGCCCGGATGGAGCGTAGCGTAATCCGGGGCCTCTCTCGCCGTGGAGAGACCATCCCGGATTGCGCTGCGCTCCATCCGGGCTACGAACCTCGGCGAACAGCGGGGACGACTCCTCCTCCACCAATGACCATTCGACTCCACCTCCCTATATTGCCTGATCCTTCGAATCAGGCGGCCCATGCGCGTTTTCAGCGTTCCCATCTCAGTTCCCTTCCTGCGCACGGTCGTCACGGCCCTGCTCGACGGGCGGCTGGTCGAGGGGTTCGAGGCGCGCAAGGAACCGGCGCGGCTGGCTGATGCCACGCTGTATTTGCCGACGCGGCGCGCCATGCGGGTCGTGCGCGAGATCTTCCTCGACGAGATGAAGGCGGATGCCGTCGTGCTGCCGCGCATCGTCGCGCTCGGCGATATCGACGAGGACGAACTCGCTTTCGCGGGCGAAAGCGAACAGTTTTCCGGGACCGCGCCGCTCGACATTCCGCCGCGCTTGGGCGAGCTCGAACGGCGGCTGACGCTGGCGCAGCTCGTCGCCGCCTGGGCCAAGGGCCCGGTGCTGGCGCCACTGGTGGTCGGCGGCCCCGCCTCGACGCTGGCGCTGGCTTCCGATCTCGCGCGCCTGATCGACGACATGGTGACGCGCGGCGTCGACTGGAGCGCGCTCGATGGGCTGGTGCCTGATAACCTCGACCGCTATTGGCAGCACTCGCTCGAATTCCTGCGCATCGCCCGCATCGCCTGGCCCAATCATCTCGCCGAGATCAACCGGATCGAGCCGGCCGCGCGGCGCGATCTTCTGATCGCCGCGGAAGCGAGGCGCTTGACCGCGCATCCAAATGGACCCGTGGTCGCGGCGGGCTCGACCGGCTCGATGCCGGCCACCGCAAAGTTTCTCCATGCGGTCGCATTGCTGCCGCATGGCGCCGTGGTGCTGCCGGGACTCGACACCGATCTCGACGACGACGCCTGGCGCAGCATCGGCGGCGTGCGCGACGCGCTCGGCAAGTTCGCGGAGCATCCGGCCTCGAACCATCCGCAATACGCCATGAATGCGCTGCTGCAACGCTTCGGCATCAAGCGCAGCGATGTCGAGATTTTGCAGCCGGCAGCGGAAGGCGGGCGCGACCTGCTTGCGTCGGAATCGATGCGGCCATCCGCAAAGACCGAAGTCTGGCACGACCGTCTGAAGCAGCCCGATGTCGCCGCGAAGATCGCGGGCGGCATGAGGAACCTCGCCGTGGTCGAAGCGCCCAATCCTGAAATGGAAGCGCTCGCCATCGCCATCGCCATGCGCGAGGCGCGCCATCTCGACAAGTCGGCTGCCCTGGTGACGCCCGACCGCGCCCTGGCGCGGCGGGTGATGGCGGCGCTGACCCGATGGGATCTCGCCTTCGACGATTCCGGCGGCGACGTCTTGATGGAGACATCCGCAGGCACGTTTGCGCGCCTCGCGGCAGAGGCGGCGACCAAGGGCCTGGAGCCGCCGACATTGCTGGCGATGCTGAAGCATCCGCTGTGCCGGCTCGGCCGCGCGCCGGGTGCGTGGAAGATGGCAATCGAGAGCCTGGAGCTTGCGGTGCTGCGCGGCACGCGTCCACCTGCGGGCACGGCCGGCCTCCTGCGCGAATTCAACCGCTTCCGCGAGGAGCTGGCAAAGCTGTGGCGCGGCGAGGTCTCCGCGCTGCATCGCGCCGAGCCGCGGGCGCGCTTGAAAGCCGAGGATCTCGATCGCATCCAAGCTCTGATCGATGCGCTGCAAAAGGCATTGGCGCCGATCGAGAGCCTGCCGCACTCGAAGCCCTATGATTTCGCCGAGCTCGCGCATCGGCATCGCGAGAGCATGATCGAGCTGTCGCGCGACGAGCAGGGTATTCCGCTCGCCTTCGAGGATCGCGACGGTGTCGCGCTCGCCGGCGCGTTCGACGATCTCTTGCGCGGCGGCACGACCAGCGGATTGCTGGTGCCGCTGCCTGACTACGCGGACGTCTTCCAGACGGCATTCAGTGATCGCGCGGTGCGGCGGCGCGACAGACCGGGCGCGCGGCTGCAAATCTACGGCCCGCTGGAATCGCGCCTGATGCAGGCCGACCGCATCATCATCGGCGGCCTGATCGAGGGCGTCTGGCCACCGGCGCCGCGCATCGATCCCTGGCTCAGCCGGCCGATGCGGCACGAGCTCGGGCTCGATCTGCCGGAGCGCCGTATCGGCCTGTCCGCCCATGACTTCGCGCAATTGCTCGGCGGCGACGAGGTCATTCTCACTCATTCCGCCAAGGCCGGCGGCGCGCCGGCGGTGGCCTCGCGCTTTCTGCATCGGCTGGAGGCGGTGGCCGGCGACGAGCTCTGGAAGGCCGCCATTCGCGCCGGCGAAAAATACGTGCAGTTCGCAGCCGCGCTCGACCAGCCCGACGAGGTCAAACCGATCAAGCAGCCGGAGCCCCGGCCGCCGCGCGCGACACGGCCCCTCAAGATGTCCGTCACCGAGATCGAGGACTGGCTGCGCGATCCCTACACGATCTACGCCAAACGTATCTTGCGGCTCGATGCGCTCGACCCCGTCGACATGCCGCTCTCGGCCGCCGATCGCGGCTCAGCCATTCACGACGCCATCGGCGAATTCACGGAAAGTTATGCCACGCGTTTGCCGGACGATCCCGCGCGGGTGCTGCGCGCGATCGGCGAGAAGCATTTTGCGCCGCTGATGGAACGGCCCGAGGCCCGCGCGCTGTGGTGGCCGCGCTTTCAGCGCATCGCGCGCTGGTTCGGCGAATGGGAGACGGCGCGGCGCGAGGCGATCGAGGCGATCGTCGCGGAAACCCGTGGCGAGATCTCGATCACGCTCGATCCTCAGCGCAGCTTCCGCCTCTCTGCGCGCGCCGACCGCATCGAGCGCCGCAAGGGCGGCTTCTACGCCATCCTCGACTACAAGACCGGCCAGCCGCCGACCGGCAAGCAGGTCCGCATGGGCCTGTCGCCGCAGCTGACGCTGGAAGCCGCGATCCTGCGTGAGGGCGGCTTTCCCGATATCGACGCCGGCGCATCCGTGAGCCAGCTCGTCTATGTCCGCCTCAGCGGCAACAATCCGCCGGGCGAGGAACGCATCCTCGAGCTCAAGTTCAAGCCGGGCGACGAGCCGCAGCCGCCGGATATGGCAGCCGCCGAGGCGCGGGCCAAGCTCGAGGCGCTGATCCGCGCCTTCGAGGACCAGAACCAACCCTACACCTCGCTGAACCTGCCGATGTGGGCGAACCGCTATGGCACCTATGACGACCTCGCCCGGATCAAGGAATGGTCCGCGGCCGGCGGATTGGGGATCGAGGAATGGTGAAGGCGCCGCGTCCCATCCCCGATGAGGTGCGCGCGCGGCAGGCGCGTGCCTCCGATCCGACTGCATCGGCCTTCGTGTCGGCCAATGCCGGCTCGGGCAAGACCCATGTGCTGGTGCAGCGCGTGATCCGCCTCTTGCTGTCGGGCGTGCCGCCGGAAAAAATCCTCTGCATCACCTTCACCAAGGCTGCCGCCGCCAACATGGCCGAGCGCGTCTTCACCACGCTCGGTCATTGGGTGACGCTGGACGATGAGGCGCTGGACGCAGCGATCCGCGCGGTCGGCATCCCGCATCCCGGCGCAAAGCTGCGCCGCGACGCGCGAAAGCTGTTCGCCTGCGCGCTGGAGACGCCGGGCGGTCTGAAGGTGCAGACCATCCACGCGCTGTGCACACGCCTGCTCCAGCAATTTCCGTTCGAGGCCAACGTTCCCGCGCGCTTCGCCGTGATCGACGAGCGCGACCAGACTGACATGATGGAGCGTGCCAATCTGAAGGTGCTGCTGGAAGCCGCGCGCGGCCCGGAGAGCGTCACCGGCCGCGCGCTGCTGACCGCGATGGCGAGCGCCGCCGATGTCACCTTCAAGGAGGTCGTGCGCGAAGCGTGCCTCAGCCGCGATCATTTCATGGCCTGGACCGACCAAGCCGGCAACGCGGAAGCCGCTGCCGTGCAGATGGCTTCAGTGCTGGGCGTCGACGTCGCAGACCGCATCGAGACCGTCGAGACGGAGATTCTCGATGGGCCTTTCCTGTCGCGCGCGCGCTGGGACGACGTCGCCTTCGCGCTGGAGGACGGCAGCAAATCCGACAATGACCAGGCGGGGCGGCTGCGCGCGGCAACAGTGTTTTCCGGCAGCGATCAGGTCGATGCCTATCTGTCCGTGTTCCTCACCGACGACAAGCTGCCGCGCAAGGCGGTGCTGACCAAGAAGTTCTGCGATCACAATCCGTCCGTCGCCCACCTGTTCGAAGCCGAGGCGCAGCGCCTTGCGGGGCTGATCGAGAAGCGTCGCGCGGTGACGGTTCGGGACCGCACCGCGGCCCTGCTGCATATCGCGACCGCGGCCGCCGCGAACTATCGCCGCGAGAAGCAGGAGCGCGGCCTGCTCGACTACGACGACCTCATCGACAAGACGCTGGCGATGCTGGACCGCATTGCCTCGGGCTGGGTGCATTACAAGCTCGACCGCGGCGTCGATCACGTGCTGATCGACGAGGCGCAGGATACCAGCCCGCGGCAATGGGACATCATTGCGCACATCATCTCCGAGTTCACCGCCGGCGAAGGCGCGCGCGAAGGGCTGAACCGCACCATCTTCGCCGTCGGCGACGAGAAGCAGTCGATCTTCTCGTTCCAGGGCGCCGCTCCCCACGAGTTCGACGCGCGCCGGCGCGAGCTGCACCGCAAGTTCACAGCGGCCGGGCTGAAATTCGATCCGGTCGCCTTCACCTATTCGTTCCGCTCGGGCGCGACGATCCTGCATTCGGTCGACCACGTCTTCCGCGATCCCGCGATCTACAAGAGCATCCATTCGGTCGAGATCGGCCATCCCCTGCACAACGCGCTCGCCGATGCCGGTCCGAGCGTGATCGAGCTGTGGGACCTCGCGGAGGCCGACGATCGGCAGGACATCGAGGGCTGGCGCGCGCCGTTCGACGGCGTCGCCGTCAC
Organism: Bradyrhizobium sp. CB1015; assembly: GCF_025200925.1. GTDB lineage: Bacteria > Pseudomonadota > Alphaproteobacteria > Rhizobiales > Xanthobacteraceae > Bradyrhizobium. The sequence goes on from NZ_CP104174.1 coordinate 254,383, forward strand.
CAGCCCGGAGGTGAAGCTTGCCCGGCGCATCCAGGCCGAGATCAAGCGGCTGGTCGAGAGCGGCACGCTGACAGGACACGAGGGCGAGCGTCGTCCCTTGCGCTACGGCGACATGCTGATCCTGGTGCGCCGGCGCGGCAACGCTTTCGACGCCGTGATCCAGGCGCTGAAGCACGCCGGCATTCCGGTCGCGGGCGCCGACCGGCTCAAGCTCACCGAGCACATCGCCATCATCGACTTGATGAACCTGGCCGACGCGCTGCTGCTGCCGCAGGACGATCTCGCGCTCGCGGTGGCGCTGAAGAGCCCGCTGTTCGGGCTCGACGACGACGATCTGTTCAAGCTCGCCCATGACCGCAACGGATCGCTGCGCCGCGCGCTCGGCGAACATGCGGCCACAAGCGAGAAATTCGCCACGGCGTTGCGACGCCTGGAAGCCTGCGAGATCCGTGCCCGCGACGAGACGCCGTTCGCGTTCTACGCCTGGCTGCTGGGCGGCGACGGCGGACGTGCGCGGATCCTGCGCCGGCTCGGCCACGAGGCCAACGACGCGCTCGACGAATTTTTGGAGCTCGCGCTGAACTACGAGCGCAAGGCGCCGGCCTCGCTGCAGGGCTTCATGGCCTGGCTCCGCTCGGCCGACACCGAGGTGAAGCGCGACATGGAGATCTCGCGCGACGAGGTGCGGGTGATGACGGTGCATGGCGCCAAGGGCCTCGAGGCCTCGGTCGTGTTCATGGTCGACACCACGTCCTCGCCCGCGGACTCGCAGCGGCTGCGGCTGATCCACGTGCCGCGCGGCAATGGCGGCGAGGTCGTGGTCTGGGCCGGCCGCAAGGCCGACGATCCCAAGCCCGTGGCCGAGGCGCGCAAGGCGATGCTGGAGGAGACCGAGGACGAATATCGCCGCCTGCTCTATGTCGCGATGACGCGCGCGGCCGACCGGCTGATCGTCGGCGGCTGCATGCCCGGCAATATGAAGACGGTGCGCAAGCTCAGCTGGTACGACCTCGTCGACACCGGGCTCAAAGGCTCGGGCCTCGACAAGCAGGTGGTCGAGACGCCGCTCGGCAAGGTGACGCGGTTCGCCCGGCCGGAGGATGTCGCGGCGCTGGGCGCGCCGGCGAGCACCGTGCACCAGACCATCGCGCTGCCGGACTGGCTGCGGACACTGGCGCCGCGCGAGACCATTGACGAGGATCCCGTGCGCCCCTCGGGCCAGTCTGCCGAGGAGGGCCGCAGCGTCCGATCGGGCGAATCGATCCAGTCGCGCGCGCTGGCGCTGCAACGCGGCACGCTGGTGCACCGGCTGTTGCAATCGCTGCCCGACATCGCCAGCGAGCGCCGGCGCGAGGCCGCGCTCGGCTTCATGGCGCGCAACGCCTCGGACTGGCCGGAGGCCGACCGCATCGCGCTGGCCGACAAGGTACTCGCCTTGATCACTGAGCCGCGTTTCGCGCCCGTCTTTGCCGCCGGCAGCCGGGCGGAGGTCGCGATCGCCGGCCGGCTGGAGCGGCCGGGCCGCACCCCGGCCCTGGTATCGGGGCAGATCGACCGGCTGGTCGTGCGCCCCGAGGAGGTCCTGATCGTCGACTTCAAGACCAACCAGGCAGCGCCCAAGAGCGCGGCCGAGGCACCCGCGGCCTATGTCCGCCAGCTTGCGCTGTACCGGGCGGTGCTGTCGCGGCTTTATCCCCAAAAGCCGGTCAGGGCCGTCCTGATCTGGACCGAGGCCCTTGAATATATGGAGATTTCGGCCCCCGCGCTGGACGCGGCGCTGGCATCCCTTCATCTCGGTGTGAGCGTCCTTGACCCGGCAAGGGGCCGTTCATAGGTTGACCGCATGATCCCGGGCGCGATTCCAGGTCGCGCCGATTCTCTTTCAACCGAGTGAGGTACTCCCAATGGCCGTTAGCAAGGTTTCCGACGCCGATTTCGAAGCCGAAGTGCTCAAGGCGAACGGCCCCGTGGTCGTCGATTTCTGGGCCGAATGGTGCGGCCCCTGCCGCATGATCGCGCCCGCCCTCGACGAGATCGCCGGCGCGATGGGCGACAAGGTCAAGATCGTGAAGCTCAACGTCGACGAGAGCCCGAAGACCGCCTCCAAGTACGGCGTGATGTCGATCCCGACCCTGATGATCTTCAAGGGCGGCGAGATGGCGTCGCGCCAGGTCGGCGCTGCGCCCAAGGCGAAGCTGCAGCAGTGGATCACCTCCGCGGTCTGATCCACCTCGCGCAAGATTATTTTTGGCACCGGCCGGCGAAAGCCGGCCGTTTTGCGTTGATGGGACGTGTTCAGCGTATGACGAGTCCCGCCCTTGCCTGCTCCTGCCCGAAAGCGCGACCGCAAGCCCGCCTCTCTCGCCGCAATGGAGGCGCGTTCGGTCGACGCGATCCCGCGCGGCAGTGAATGGCAGTATGAACCCAAGTGGGACGGCTTCCGCTGTCTGCTGGCGCGCGACGGCAGCGACATCGATCTGCGCTCCAAATCCGGCGAAGACCTTGCGCGCTATTTCCCGGAAGTCGTCACTGCTGCCTTGGAGCTGAAGGCAGACCGCTTCACGCTCGACGGCGAGATCGTCGTGCCGCACGGCAAGAGCTTTTCCTTCGACGCGCTGCTGCAACGCATTCATCCCGCGGCAAGCCGCGTGAAGAAGCTCTCGGTGGAGACACCGGCGCTCTATCTCGTTTTCGATCTGCTCGCGTCCGGAGCGAAGAGCCTGGCTGAGAAGACGCTGCGCGAGCGCCGGCCGGCGCTGGAAGCCTTCGCGAAAGCCAACTTCAAGAACAGCCTCTTCCGGCTCTCGCCGGCGACGACGAGTTACGCCATGGCCAAGAAATGGCTGGCGCAATCCGGCGGCGGCTCGGACGGCGTCATCGCCAAGCGCATCGACCTGCCCTACCAGGCAGGCAATCGCAACGGCATGCAGAAGATCAAGAAATTCCGCAGCGCCGATTGCGTGGTCGGCGGCTTCCGCTATGCCACCAACAAGATCGCCGGCCGCAACGTCGTCGGCTCGCTGCTGCTCGGGCTCTATAACGATGACGGCCTGCTGCACCATGTCGGCTTCACCTCGGCGATCAAGGCGGAGGCGAAGCCTGATCTGACCGATCGGCTCGAAGCACTGATCGGCGAGCCCGGCTTCACCGGCAACGCGCCGGGCGGGCCGAGCCGCTGGTCGACCGAGCGTTCCGCAAAGTGGTGTCCGCTCAAGCCGAAGCTGGTGATCGAGGTCTGCTACGACCATTTCAGCGGCGAGCGTTTTCGCCACGGCACCTCGATCCTGCGCTGGCGCTCGGACAAGGCGCCGCAGCAATGCACCTTCGAGCAGTTGAAGCAGAAGGCGGCCGATCCGATGAAGCTGTTGAAGTGAGCCAGCCTCGTGCCCGGACGCAGCGCAGCGCCTCTTCAGCGATGCGCTGCAGAGCCGGGGCCCATGTCGCGGCAAATGTGCTCTGTTGCTCCTGGGTCCCGGCTCTGCGGCTCATCGCTTGCGCGAGCGCCTTGTCCGGGACACGAGCGTCACTACCCGATCCACCCCGTCGCCAGCGCGTTCGCCAGCTCCGGCTGACCATTGCGCCGCGCCAGCGCGGCCATGGCCTCGTGATCATACACGACATGCCGGAACGCCACCTGCCAGGCAGCATCGACGCGTTCGAGGATCGCATAACGCGCGTGCGGCGTGCCGGCCTCCACCACATGCGGGTACGGATGCTTGTCGCGAAAACCAGGGCTGCCGACGCTGCCGGGATTGACGATCAGCCGGCCATCGCGCAGGCGCACGGCGCGGGCGAGATGGGTGTGGGCGCACAGGATCAGCGGTTGCGTGATGCCTTCCGCGAGTTGCTCGATCCGATCAAGCGGCGACAGCGCCACCGCGCCGTCGGGATGAACGGTATCGAGCCAGTACACCTCATCGCTGCCGGGCGTCGCATGGCAGAGGAACACCTGCTCGCGGAACACTCGCGTCATCGGCTGTGCGCGCAGCCAATCGAGGCGCGCAGCGTCGAGCTGTTCGTACGCGGGACGATCCCACGAACCCATCCTCTCCGGTGGACGGTCGAGCAGATAGCGGTCGTGATTGCCGAGCACGTGCACGGCATCGAGCGGCATCAGGATCTCGATGGTGCGGCGCGCATCGAGCGGGCCACTCAGCATGTCGCCGAGATTGACGATGTCGGCAATGCCTTGCGCGCGGATGTCGGCGAGCACGGCTTCCAGCGCGAGATAGTTTCCGTGGATATCGGCAATCGCGGCAAAGCGCATTTGTTATTTATCCCAACTCTCGTGCCCCGGACGCAGCGCAGCGCGTCTTCCGCGGCGCGCTGCAGAGCCGGGGCCCATGTTGCGGCATTCTGGGTCCCGGCTCTGCGGCTCATCGCTTGCGCGATGCGCCTTGTCCGGGACACCAATGCTCATGCAGGAGGCGTGCCGTTGATCGCCAGCACGTGGCCGGCGAGATACAGCGAGCCGGTAATGAGGATGCGCGGCGGCAACTCGTAGGCGAGATGCGCCAGCGCGCGCAGGGCGGCTTCGACGCCGGGCGCGGGCTCGACGCGCATGCCGAGGCTGCGCGCGGCGTCGGCGAGACGGTCGACCGGCATCGCGTTCTCGGTATCGGGAATCGGCACTGCGATGATGTGGCGGGTGAGGCCGGCGAAATTGGCGAGGAAGCCCCGCGCATCCTTGTTGGCCATCATGCCGGCGATGACCACCAGCGGCCGCGACACCCGCTCCTCGAGATCGCCGAGCGCCGCCGCCGCAACGCGCCCGCCCTCGGCATTGTGGCCGCCGTCGAGCCAGATCTCCGAGCCCTGTGGACCCCAGGACAACAGCTCGCCAGAGGTGAGGCGCTGCATCCGCGCCGGCCAGTCGGCACCGACGATGCCGGCCTCGAACGCGGCCTGGTTGACCTTGATCGTTGGAAGCGCGCGCAGCGTCGCGATCGCGAGCCCGGCATTGGCGAATTGGTGGCGGCCGAACAGACGCGGCGCCGGCAGGTCCATCAAGCCGCGGTCGTCGGAATAGACCAGACGTCCGCGCTCGACATTGACGTGCCAGCTCTCGTTGGCAGCGAACAGCGGCGCACGCATGCGCCTCGCCTGGGCTTCGATCACGGCCATCGCCTCCGGCATCTGCTCGGCGCAAATCACGGGCACGCCGCGCTTGATGATCGCGGCCTTCTCGCCGGCAATCGACGCCAGCGTATCGCCGAGGAAATCCATGTGATCCATGCTGACGGGCGTGATCACGCAGGCTGCCGGCGCATCGACCACATTGGTCGAATCGAGCCGGCCGCCGAGGCCGACTTCGAGCAGCACGATGTCGGCCGGATTCTGTGCGAACAGCAGGAAGGCCGCCGCCGTCTTCAGCTCGAACAATGTCGCGGTCTCGCCGGCATTGGCGCACTCGACCTCTCCCAGCGCGGCACGCAGCTCGTCGTCGCCGACGAGCACGCCGCCGCCGCCGCGGCCAAGGCGAAAACATTCATTGATGCGGACGAGATAGGGCGAGGTGTAAGCGTGGACGCGCAGGCCGGCGGCCTCCAGCGTCGCCCGCAGATAGGCGAGCGTCGAGCCCTTGCCGTTGGTGCCGGCGATGTGGATCACCGGCGGCAGCTTGCGCTCGGGATGGCCGAGCCGCTCGAGCAGACCGTGCATCCGCTCCAGTCCGAGATCGATGCGCTTCTGATGCAGGGCCGACAGCCGCCCGATCAACTCGCCGAGCGGTGTCTTTGCACTGTCAGGGGAGGCGTTCACGCGTGCGGCACAGCCGGCGCCGTCTCGGCAGCCGATACGATCTGCGCCGGGCTCGCGACCGGCTGCGCCGGCTTCGATGCACCTTCCTGCGCCGGCGCCTTGGTGAGCAGGCGGCAGAGCCGCGCCAGCGTCGGGCGCAGCTCGTGGCGATGCACGACCATGTCGACCATGCCGTGCTCCTTGAGGTACTCGGCGCGCTGAAAACCTTCGGGCAGCTTCTCGCGGATGGTCTGCTCGATCACGCGCGCACCGGCAAAGCCGATCAGCGCGCCGGGCTCGGCGATCTGCACGTCGCCGAGCATCGCATAGGACGCGGTGACGCCGCCGGTCGTCGGGTTGGTCAGCACGACGATGTAGGGCAGCTTTGCCTCGCGCAGCATCTGCACCGCAACGGTGGTGCGCGGCATCTGCATCAGGGACAAAATGCCTTCCTGCATGCGCGCGCCGCCGCTCGCCGCGAACACGATGAACGGCGACTTCTTCTCGACCGCGAGCTCCATCCCGCGGACGATGGCTTCGCCCGCGGCCATGCCGAGCGAGCCGCCCATGAAGTCGAAATCCTGCACGGCGACGACGACGGCGGCGCCTTCGAGCTTGCCGTAGCCGACCTTGACCGCGTCGTTCAGATTGGTCCGCGCCCGCGCATCCTTGATGCGGTCGACATATTTCTTCTCGTCGCGGAACTTGAGCGGGTCAGGCGTGACCTCGGGCAGCGCGACGTCGAACCAGGTCTCGTTGTCGAAGATCGACTTGAGACGCGCCACCGCGCCCATGCGCATGTGGTAGTTCGAGCCGGGGATGACGAACTGGTTGGCCTCGACGTCCTTGTAGAACACGAGCTGTCCGGAATCCGGGCACTTGATCCACAGGTTCTCCGGCGTCTCCCGCCGCAGCATGTTGCGGATCTTCGGCCGGACCACATTGGTAAGCCAGTTCATGGTTTGCTCCGATGTGCGATCCCGCTGGGAATCGCCTGAAGGATATATGGCGGCCGGACATCGGCCCGACAAGCCGCCGTGTCGCCCGCGTTAGAGCATGATCCGGAAAAGTGTGAAGCGGTTTTCCGACCAGATCATGCTCAAACTAAAGAGCTAAAGCGGAATTATGGCCTATTCCGCCGCCTGCTGTGCGCCCTTGACGCCCTGGGCCAGGGCAGCCGTCAATTCGGCGACGGCGTTAACGGTTTTGGCGGTCGCTCGCCCCTCGGCATCGAGGCTGTTCTTGAGCGCGTCGACCAGCGCGGTGCCGACCACCGAGCCATCGGCCTTCTCGGCAATGGCGCGCGCCGCCTCCGGCGTGCGGATGCCGAAACCGACGCAGATCGGCAGCTTGGTATGCCGCTTGATGCGGGCGACAGCTTCGCCGACGGCATTGGCGTCCGCCGCCGCAGCACCGGTGATGCCGGCGATCGAGACGTAATAGACGAAGCCTGATGTGTTCGCGAGCACCGCGGGCAGGCGTTTGTCGTCGGTGGTCGGGGTCGCCAGGCGAATGAAGTTCAGGCCCGCCTTCAGGGCGGGAATGCAGAGCTCGTCGTCTTCCTCGGGCGGCAGATCGACGATGATCAGGCCGTCGACGCCGGCCGTCTTGGCGTCAGCCAAAAACTTGTCGACGCCGTAGATGTAGATCGGATTGTAATAGCCCATCAGCACCAGCGGCGTGACATTGTCGTCCTTGCGGAAGTCGCGCACCAGCTCCAGCGTCTTCTTCAAGGTCATGCCGACCTTGAGCGCACGCAGGCCTGCAGCCTGAATCGAAGGACCATCCGCCATCGGATCGGTGAAGGGAATGCCGAGTTCGATGACGTCGGCGCCGGACTTCGGCAGTGCCTTGACGATCTCGAGCGAGGTCGCGGGATCGGGATCGCCGGCCATCACATAGGTGACAAAGGCCGCGCGGCCTTGGCTTTTCAGCTCGGCAAAACGGGTATCGATGCGTGTGGTCACTTCTTACCCCTCAGGATATCGCCGACCTGCGGGACGTCCTTGTCGCCGCGGCCGGAGAGGTTGACGACCATCAGGTGGTCCCTCGGCCGCTTCGGCGCGAGCTCCATCACCTTGGCGATGGCATGCGCCGGCTCGAGCGCGGGGATGATGCCTTCGAGCTTTGACAGCAGCTGGAACGCGGCGAGCGCCTCGTCATCGGTCGCGGAGAGATAATTCACGCGGCCGACCTCGTGCAGCCAGGAATGCTCGGGGCCGATGCCGGGATAATCGAGGCCGGCCGAGATCGAATGCGCGTCCTGGATCTGGCCGTCCGCATCCATCAAGAGATAGGTGCGGTTGCCGTGGAGAACGCCGGGACGGCCGCCCGCGATCGAGGCGGCATGCAGCTGTGTGAGGCCATGGCCGGCAGCTTCGACGCCGAAGATCTCGACCGTGGGATCGTCGAGGAACGGATGGAACAGGCCCATCGCGTTGGAGCCGCCGCCGATGCAGGCGACCAGCGAATCCGGCAGGCGTCCCTCGATCTCCTGCATCTGCGCCTTGGTCTCGTTGCCGATGACCGACTGGAAATCGCGCACCAAGGTCGGATAGGGATGCGGGCCCGCTACCGTGCCGATGCAATAGAACGTGTTGTGCACGTTGGTGACCCAGTCGCGCAGCGCCTCGTTCATGGCGTCCTTCAGCGTGCGCGTGCCCGACTGCACCGGCATCACCTTCGCGCCCAGCATCTCCATGCGGATGACGTTGGGCTGCTGCCGCTCGACGTCGACGGCGCCCATATAGACCACGCATTCGAGGCCAAAGCGCGCGCACAGCGTAGCGGTGGCGACGCCATGCTGGCCCGCGCCGGTCTCGGCGATGATGCGCTTCTTGCCCATGCGTCGTGCCAGCATGATCTGGCCGAGCACATTGTTCACCTTGTGCGAGCCGGTGTGGTTGAGCTCTTCTCGCTTGAGGTAGATCTTGGCGCCGCCGAGATGTTCGGTCAGGCGCTCGGCGAAATAGAGCGGCGAGGGCCGGCCGACATAGTTCTTGAGATAACCGTTCATCTCGGCCTGAAACGACGGATCGGCCTTGGCCGCGGTGTAGGCCTTCTCCAGGTCCAGGATCAGCGGCATCAGCGTTTCGGCGACGAAGCGTCCGCCGAAAATGCCGAAATGACCGCGCTCGTCGGGGCCGCTGCGGTAGGAGTTTGGCTTGGCGATGTTCATCGGACGCTCAACTCTTGACTTGCATCTTTGCTGGCGCGCGCGGCGCGGATGAAGGCCTTGATCATCTCGGGGTCCTTGACGCCGGGGGCGCTCTCGACACCGGAGGACACGTCGACGCCGCCGGCGCGGGTGACCCGAAGGGCCTCAGTGAGATTGTCGGCGTGCAGCCCGCCCGAGACCATGTAGGGCAATTTCAGATCGAGGTTTTCGAGCAGGTGCCAGTCGAAGGGTTCCCCGAGACCGCCGGGCCGCGTCGCATCCTTCGGCGCGCGCGCGTCGAACAGGATGCGGTCGGCGACCGCGGCATAGCCGGGCAGGACCGCGAGATCGGCTGCCGCCGCGACCGGCACCGCCTTCATCACCGGGCGGCCGAAGCGCTGCTTGATGTCGCGCAGCCGCGCGACGCTCTCCTTGCCGTGGAGCTGGAAAATGTCCGGCGACAGCGCGTCCATGATGTTGTCGAGCGTCGCGTCATCGGCATCGACCGTGAGCGCCACCTTGAGCGCGCGCCGCTGCACCTGACGGCCGAGATCACGGCCGAGCTCCAGGGACAGGTGCCGGGGCGACGGCGGGAAGAACACGAACCCCACCATGTCGGCGCCAGCGTCGAGCGCCGTTTCGAGCGTCTCGCGCGTGGACAGGCCGCAGATCTTGACGAGCAGGGACATGGTCTCGAAGCAGGTGAAGGCCGCGGGGTCCGCGGCCGGAAAACGGGGCTTTCGGTCGGGGCCGCTTCTACAACGTCGCGCGCTGCTTGTCTCGCCCGACAGGCCCGTACAGGCCCATCCCGGAGGGAACGGGAAGCCGCCGGGACTCCGGCTTCGCTGCGGTTGCCTGGGCCCGCAGATCGGCCAGTTCGGCCCTGGCGGCCCGGGCCTCCGCGTCATTCCGGCGCGCCGCGCGCCGCCAGCGCCGCTGGCCGAACCAGACGGCGGAGCCGCCCGCGACGACGCCCAGGACCGCCACCAGGATCAGCAGCAGGAACAGCGGCAGGGTGATCGACAGCGACGGGTCGTCGGAAATGAAGGGGTCGAAGGAGACCGTGATGAAATGCCGGTTCGCGACGGCGAACGCCACCAGGATCAGGCCCAGCGGAATCACGATCAGCGCGGTCAGGAACTTTCGCATCTGGCTTCGCTCGCCCCGAATCAAGCCTGCGGCCGCATCCTGTGCGACCGCGAAAAACCCTGAAGCGCGCTCACATCGCGCTCTAGTCTGCGCCGCCGGGATCCGGATGGTCGCGGTTCAGCCGCTCGCGCATTTCCTTGCCGGTCTTGAAGAACGGAACGCTCTTCTGATCGACGGGCACATGGGCGCCGGTGCGTGGATTGCGCCCTGCGCGCGCAGGGCGATGCTTGACCGAGAAGGCACCGAAGCCGCGCAGCTCGACGCGATCACCGCGTGCAAGCGCCGCTACGATCTCTTCGAGAATCGCATTCACAATGTTCTCGACATCCCGCTGGTACAGATGCGGGTTGTGCTCGGCGATACGCTGAACAAGTTCGGATTTGATCATCGAGAGATAGGACCCGGAAGCGTGCGGATGACCATTTCCGTGAAAATACCGTGATCTGTCAAGACGCTAAATCAAGGTTGAGCGTCGTGATAATGCGTGACAAATGCCGAAAAAGCGGGCTGCGCCGGCACGCGTCAGACGGGAAAAGGCTATGGAACTCGCCTGTCTCCGGTCAGTTGGACGCAGCCGGCTGCCACAAGGCCAGCATTCCATCCATTCCGAGCCGATCCACGGCCTGCGCGACGCCGGTTTGCCCGATCTGGTGCGCGATCGAGCCCAAACCGAGCGCTTCCAGCGTCAATGCGGCCGCGGTCTTCAGGAACGGCAGGTCGCCGAAGCGTGGCTGGAGCTTGTAATCGCGCACGGGTAGCCCCTTCTTGACGCCCTTCTGCTCGACGAGCCAGGTCACGGCCGTCTTCTCGTCGCCGATCTGGTCGATCAGCTTGAGATCCATCGCCTGGCGCCCGGTGAAGACGCGGCCATCGGCGACTTTTTCGAGCTGCGTGTCATCCATGCCACGCCGCTCCTTCACCATCCCCTTGAACCAGGCATAGGAATCCTTCACCAGCGCATCGAGCGCGGCGCGCGCCTCGGGACTGGTCGGCTCAAAACCATTGGGCGCGGCCTTCAGCGGCGAGGACTTCACCTCCTCGACCTTGACGCCGATGGTCTTCAGGAGCTCGGTGACGTTGGGGTACTGGAACAGCACGCCGATCGACCCGACCAGGGAGCTCTGTTGGGCGACGATGTGGTCGCTTGCAATCGCCGTGATGTAGCCTCCGGAGGCAGCGAGGCCCTCCACCACCACGACCAGCGGCTTTTTCGCCTTGAGACGAACGAGCGAGTCATAGAGCTGCTCGGAGCCGGCGGTGGTGCCGCCGGGCGAGTTGATGTGAACGATGACGGCGGCGGCCTGCGAATTCTCGAGCCGCTCCAGCGCCTGCGTGCGATCGGAATCGCTGCGGATCAATCCCTCGATATGGACGCGCGCGATCGAACCGGCCGATGCGAAGGTGCCGCGTGCACCGGGTGTCGCAATCAGCGCGAAGCTTGCAATCGCCGCGATCGCGATCAGCGCCGCCATCACGCGCCAGAACGTCAGCTTGCGGCGAATCCTGCGGCGATCGACGATGATGTCCGAATCGAGCGACATCGGAATATCTCCAAATGAAAGATCAGGCGCGTTGTGCCGTCACGGCGTGACCATCGGCTTATCTGGATACATCAATTGCGGGCCAATTTGAAGAAAACAAGGCCTACGGCTGCGTAGCCCGGATGGAGCGCAGCGTAATCCGGGATTCGTGCCACACTGGAGCAGCCCCGGATTTCGCTCCGCTCCATCCGGGCTACAGAACGACAAGCAGCAATCGGGATAGGGGGGAGCCTCGCGACTCCGCCCCTCCCACACCACCGTACGTACGGGTCCGTATACGGCGGTTCGGTGGATTATGCGGGCCGCTGTGCCGCGACGGAAGCCAAGCCGAGTGTGCCGAAGAACGCGATTGGCATGGCGATGGTGAGCGCAGGACTGTTGGCGAGCCGCCAAGGGCCATGCGGGCTGCCGGCGGTTTGTGCCGCCAGCTCCCGGCCGACGCCGCGACGTCGCAACTCGGCAAAACGAGTGTCACCGCGCTTCCATTGTTTCCAGGCGATGGCGCGCAACCGCCGCCTGAGCCATTCGTCAAGTGTGCGCAATACCGACGGGGTTTGGCAGAAGCCGAAGTAGCCGCGCCATCCGATCAGATAGCGCGACAGCTCCTTGGCAATCTGCGCGAGGCTTCGGCCGCAGGTGCGTCGCGTCAGTCCTCGGACCTTCGCCTTGAAGCGGGCGAGTACCTGCGGCGCGATGCGCCGGCGCGGTTCTTTTTCGCCGGTAAAGCTGAAGCCCAGGAACTTGCGAACGCTCGGTTTGGCGACCGCGCTCTTGGCTTTGTTGACCTTGAGCTTGAGGCGCTTTTCGAGGAACCGTTCGATGCCCGCCAGCACCCGCTCACCCGCCTTCCGACTGCGCACATAGATGTTGCAGTCGTCGGCATAGCGCACGAAGCGATGGCCGCGCTTCTCCAATTCCTTGTCCAGCACATCCAGCATCAGGTTCGACAATAGCGGCGAGAGCGGACCGCCTTGCGGCGTGCCCTCCTCCGTCGGGCTGACCAGTCCTCCCTCCATCGCACCCGTGGTCAAGAAGCCACGGATCAACTTGAGGAGGCGCTTGTCAGCCACCCGCCTGGCAATGAGCCCCATCAGGATGTCGTGGTTGACCCGGTCGAAGAACTTCTCCAGGTCGATGTCCACGACGACGGCATGTCCGGACGCAATATACGCCTGCGCCCGCTCCACCGCCTGATGCGCCGAGCGCCCCGGCCGGAAGCCGAAGCTGGTCTCGGAGAACGTCTCATCCCAATCCGCCTGTAGCACCTGCATCGCCGCCTGCTGGATGAAGCGGTCGAGCACCGTCGGGATGCCAAGCAGCCGTAGGCCGCCCGACGCCTTCGGTATCTCCACCCGCCGCACCGACTGCGGTTTGTAGGTGCCCTCAAGCAACTGGGCCCGGATCGTGGGCCAATGCTCTTTCAGGTAGCCCGGCAGCTCGCCGACGGTCATCCCGTCGACGCCCGCCGCGCCCTTGTTGCGCGTCACTTGCGCCAACGCTTTCTTCAGATTCTCACGCCCAACAACTGCTTCCATCGACGGCCCTTCGTCCGCCGGGCGTTCGAGGGCGGTGGCCGCCGCGCGCGCTACGGTCTCTCGGGCGGCGGCGTTCGGGGCTTCACCCTTCGTTCCGGTGCCCAAGTTCAGCTTGACCTGATTCTTCTGCCGCATGGCTCGCGCGAGATCACCGTTCTACTAACCGCTTCTACCGTTTGGGCCTTCGGCGGCACGCCGCCGCCTACTATGCCCGCTGCTGACTTCTGCGCTGCGGTCAGATCGCCTTACGACGACCTCAGTCCCGTTGCCGGGACACAGCACAGACCTCCCGAGGTAAGACCGACCGCCTTCACCGCACGCTCGCCGGATTTACCACCCCGTCCCTTGATGACCATGGACTTCGCGATCATGTGCTCGCTCGTCCGGCCGGGTAGGCCTCGTTATCCGGTAATTGTCCATCGAGCCGCGGCTTTGCTCCACGCTGTCTTCAGACCCCACCTCGCGATGACGCCCTTGCGCTTCGCTAATCCTTCGCCGTCATCAGGCTGGATAGAGGACTTCCACCTCCAAGCTGTCGTTCATACTCGGCACACACAAAAAAAGCCCCGGCTTGCGCCGGGGCCTTGATGCAGCGAAACGTACGTTTCGCTTACTTGCTGTCGCGGTTCTTGAGCGCGGTGCCGAGGATGTCGCCGAGCGTCGCACCCGAATCCGAGGAGCCGTACTGCGCGATGGCTTCTTTTTCTTCGGCGACTTCGAGCGCCTTGATCGACACCTGGACCTTGCGGGCCTTCTTGTCGAACTGGATCACGCGGGCATCGACCTTCTCGCCGACGGCGAAGCGTTCGGCGCGCTGATCGTTGCGGTCACGGGCGAGCTCGGAGCGCTTGATGAAGGTGGTGAAGTCGGTACCGGCGATCTTCACCTCGATACCGCTCTCCTTCACTTCCAGCACCTCGCAGGTCACGACCGCGCCCTTCTTGACATCGCCCGGCTCGGCGAAGGGGTCGCCTTCGAGCTGCTTGATGCCGAGCGAGATGCGCTCCTTCTCGACGTCCACATCGAGCACCACGGCCTTCACCATGTCGCCCTTCTTGTAGTTGTCGATCACCTGCTCGCCCGGAAGCTTCCAGTCGAGATCGGAGAGGTGGACCATGCCGTCGACGTCGCCCTCGAGGCCCAGGAACAGACCGAACTCGGTCTTGTTCTTGACCTCGCCTTCGACCACCGAACCGGTCGGGTGCTTCTCGACGAAGACCTCCCAGGGGTTGCGCATGGTCTGCTTGAGGCCGAGCGAGATGCGGCGCTTGACGGAATCCACTTCCAGCACCTGCACGTCGACTTCCTGCGAGGTCGACACGATCTTGCCGGGGTGCATGTTCTTCTTGGTCCACGACATCTCGGAGACGTGGATCAGGCCTTCGATACCCGGCTCGAGCTCGACGAACGCACCGTAATCGGTGATGTTGGTGACGCGGCCGGTGAAGCGGGCACCCAGCGGGTACTTGGCTTCGATGCCCTGCCACGGATCGTCCAGCAGCTGCTTCATGCCCAGCGAGATGCGGTGCGTCTCGTGGTTGATCTTGATGATCTTGACTTTCACGGTCTGGCCGATCGAGAGCACCTCGGTCGGGTGGTTGACGCGGCGCCATGCGATGTCGGTGACGTGCAAGAGGCCGTCGATGCCGCCGAGGTCAACGAACGCACCGTAGTCGGTGATGTTCTTGACCACGCCGTCGATGACCTGACCCTCTTCGAGGTTCTGCACCAGCTCCTGGCGCTGCTCGGCGCGGGTCTCTTCCAGCACCGTGCGGCGCGACACGACGATGTTGCCGCGGCGGCGGTCCATCTTCAGGATCTGGAACGGCTGCGAGTTGTTCATCAGCGGCGCAACGTCGCGGATCGGGCGGATGTCGACCTGCGAGCGCGGCAGGAAGGCCACGGCACCGTCGAGGTCGACGGTGAAGCCGCCCTTGACCTGGTTGAAGATGACGCCGTTGACCTTCTCGTTGTTCTGGAAGGCCTTCTCCAGCTTGCCCCAGCTCTCTTCGCGGCGCGCCTTGTCGCGCGACAGCACGGCTTCGCCGAGGGCGTTTTCGATGCGATCGAGGAACACTTCAACCTCGTCCCCGACCTTGAGGTCGCTCTCACGGCCGGGGCCGGAAAATTCGCGAAGGGCAACGCGGCCCTCGGTCTTCAGGCCGACGTCGATGACGGCCATGTCCTTTTCAATTGCAACCACCTTGCCCTTGACGACGGAGCTTTCCTGCAGGTTGCCGCCCGCGAAGGACTCGTCGAGCATCGCGGCGAAATCGTCGCGCGACGGGCTGTAGGTATCAGCAGAAGTCGAAGCCATTTGTTCTCCAGTTGCGGATGTCTTGCCGGCCGTTGGGTTCATGGGCGCATCGCGCACGCAGTGTCGGAAGGTCCGCAAGACCTTCGAGCGACCGCTCGTTGCCCCGGTCTTGCGACCAGAACAGCGGAAGCGGGCCGGCTGAGGCCCGCGCGTTCGATACGTGGAAAGCTTTGTCCGGAACCTGGATCGCACCGGTCCCGAAACCGGGACGGAGCGTATCGACCTCAAAGAGCGGGAGCGGGCACTTCCTCCAATGACGGCGGCGGCTTAAACCCGCGACCGGCCCGCTCGGACAGCCTCGATAATGTCGATGGCGGCCCGGACGCCGCCTTCTATATCCAGTTGGGAGTTATCTAGCAAGTAAGCATCCGGGGCCGGTTTTAAAGGCGCAATCGGCCGGTTCTTGTCGCGTTCGTCGCGCTGGAGGATGTCGGCGAGCACGGCCGCCTCGTCCGCATCCTCGCCCCGCGCCCTGGCTTCCATGGTGCGGCGGCGGGCGCGGACCTTGGGGTCTGCGACCACGAAGATCTTCACGTCGGCGTGGGGGCAGATCACGGTTCCAATATCCCGGCCGTCGAGCACGGCGCCGGGCGGATCGGCGGCGAATTGACGCTGGAAATTGACCAGAACCTCGCGAACCCGAGGGATAGCCGAGACGATCGAGGCGCCCTCGCCGGCCTTCTGGGTCTTCAGCGCAGGATTGCCGAACTTTTCGGGATCGAGCTCCAACGCGGCCTGCACGGCAGCCGCCTCGTCGTTGAGATCGTGCCCTGACTGCATCAGGGCATAGGCGACCGCGCGATAGATCACGCCGGTATCGAGATGACGATAGCCGTAATGGTGGGCGAGACGCTTGCCAAGCGTCCCCTTGCCCGAAGCCGCGGGCCCGTCGATGGCGATGATCATGAAAACTCGGCCCCTAACGAACGCATCATCGGAGTGAAATCCGGAAAGCTGGTGGCGATGAAGGCGGTGTCGTCGACGGTCACGGGCTGATCGGAGGCGCAGCCCATCACCAGCGCGGACATCGCGATGCGGTGGTCCATGTGGGTGGCGACAGTGCCGCCGCCGGGGACGTGGCCGCGGCCCTCGACGATCAGATCGTCGCCAGCCACCTCGACCTTGACGCCGTTGACGCGGAGCATGGCGGCGGTGGCTTCAAGCCGGTCGGATTCCTTGACGCGCAGCTCCTGCAGGCCGCGCATGATCGTGGTGCCTTCGGCGAACGACGCCGCAACCGCCAGCACCAGATATTCGTCGATCATCGACGGCGCGCGCTCCGGCGGCACCTCGACGCCGCGCAGCTTCGAGGCGCGCACGCGCAATTGCGCCATCGGCTCGCCGGCATCGCCCCGCACTTCGCTCTCCTCGACGGACGCGCCCATTTCGCGCAGCGTGGTGAACAGGCCGGTGCGCAGCGGATTGGTCATGACGTCGGACAGCACGACATCGGAGCCTTCGACGATCAGTGCCGCGACGATCGGGAAGGCGGCCGACGAGGGATCGGCGGGCACCACGACATTGGCGCCATGCAGCTCGGGCTGGCCGACCAGCGTGACGCGGCGGCCGTGCCGGCCTTCCTGGACCGAGGTGATGTCGGCCCCGAAATGCCTCAGCATCAGCTCGGTGTGGTCGCGGCTGGCCTCGGTCTCGATCACCGTGGTGGTGCCGGGTGCAGCGAGGCCCGCCAGCAGCACGGCCGATTTGATCTGGGCCGAGGCGACCGGGGTCTTGTAGGTGATCGGCAGGGGGTCGCGCGCGCCCTGGAGGGTCAACGGCAGGCGCCCGCCCTCGCCGCCCGTGGTGACCTTGGCACCCATCTTTTCCAGCGGATCGAGGATCCGGCGCATGGGGCGGCTGCGCAGCGAGGCGTCGCCATCGAATACCGCCGAAATCGGGCAACCGGCGACGGCGCCCATGACCAGCCGGCAGCCGGTGCCGGAATTCCCGAAATCAAGCGGCGCCTTGGGCTGGGCGAAACCTCCGACCCCGACGCCGTTGACCGTCCAGGCGAAATCGCCGGTGCGCTCGACCCTGGCGCCCAGCGCCCGCATCGATTTGGCGGTGTTGAGGACGTCCTCGCCCTCGAGCAGGCCCGAAATCCTGGTCTCGCCGACCGCGAGCGCGCCCAAAATCAGGGCGCGGTGGGAGATCGACTTGTCGCCGGGCACCCGTACTTTCCCGGTCAGGGGACCGCTGGCGCGAGACTGGAGCGGCCTCGGTTGGTCGGAATGGGTCAAGATTGTGTCCTTGAATAGGCCCGGTGGGCTGGCGCGCAGGTACCACATGGTCCGCGCCCCGTCACGGGCATGTCGTTCTCGCGTAATGCGCTATTGACAGCGGGCCGCCAACTAGCCAAGTGAAGCACCGCTTTTCAGACATTCCCAGGATTCCTGCCGTGGCCAAGTCCGAACTCGGAACCAAACGTATTTGCCCGACCACGGGCAAGAAATTCTATGACCTCAACAAGAATCCGGTGATCTCGCCCTATACCGGCGAGGTGGTGCCGATCGCCCCGGTCGCTCCTGCGCGCGCCCCTCGTGGGGCCGAGGCCCGCAACATGGCCCAGGACAACGCGCCGGAGCCGGCAGAGGCCGAGGAATTGGTCTCGCTCGAGGAGGCCGATGCCGAGGAGAACACCGGCAAGGTGAAGGCCATCGTGCCCGAATCGGAGGACGATATCGAGGTCGACGAGACCCTCGACGACGATGATGACGACGATTCGACCTTCATTGCCGACGAGGAAGAGGGCGATGAGGACGTGACCGACATCATTGGTGATGTCGGAGGTGATGAAGAGACTTGAGATCAGCCCTGATCTGTGAAAAAGGGTGCACCGCGCGAGTCGGAAAGGCTCGCCGGTCCGGGGTGATCGACCAGGTTCATCCCGTCTAGGGTTTAAGGGGCCATAGCTCAGCTGGGAGAGCGCTTGCATGGCATGCAAGAGGTCGGCGGTTCGATCCCGCCTGGCTCCACCAGCCTTCGCTCGCTTCGCGAGCTTCGGCTGGGCAAGCCCGGGAAGTCTCTCGTAGCGAAGTGAGCGAAGGCTACCGCGCCATAGCCCGAAGGGCGACGGCGGGCTGGGGCTGACATTCGCTTGGTCGCCCATAAAGCGACGGCAGGCTACAGAGACATCTTGAGCGTGTGCCGAAGCTGCTACCCTGCCTTTCAGGGAGGTAGCGCGATGAATATGTCTATATCCTTGAAAGTCTTGATTCCCAGCACTTCTACGTCGGTATTGCGGACGACCTGCGAGCCCGTTTGGTGAAGCACAACGCCGGCGAGGTACCGCACACCTCGAAATATGGGCCATGGCGAATTCGGACTTATTTCGCCTTCGATGACTCCGCGCGCTGTCGGGTTCGAGCGATACCTGAAATCAGGCTCGGGGCGCGCTTTCGCGAAGAAGCACTTCTGATCGCATTTTCCCCCTACTCCCCGATCACCGCATTCAGCCGATCCCTCAGCGCGACGATCTCGTCCTTCATCGCGACCAGCTCGGACACCGAGCAGTCCGACGCCGCCAGGATCGATTGCGGCACGCTGCGCGCCTTCTCCTTCAGCGCATGGCCCTGCGGCGTCAGGGCGATCAGGACCTGACGTTCGTCCTCGCGCGAGCGGGTGCGCTTGACGAGATGGGCGGCCTCGAGCCGCTTGAGCAGCGGCGTCAGCGTGCCTGAGTCCAGGAACAGCCTCTCGCCGATCTCCTTCACCGGCACGTCGTCGCGCTCCCATAGCACCAGCATGACCAGATATTGCGGATAGGTCAGGCCGAGCCGGTCGAGCAGCGGCTTGTAGACGCGGTTGAAGGCGTGCGTGGCGGAATAGACCGCAAAGCAGATCTGGTTGTCGAGGCGAAGCGGGTCGACCGCCGTTGATTTCCGGGCCATGAAGAATCTTTCGCGTTTCTCCCATTCTGGGCCCGGCCGGCGGCACATTCAATTGCGAACAATTAAATGTGAGGCGCGCGAAATTCGATTGTGTACGATCTAATCGTCTGCAATAAAGCTCGCACCCCAACCTGGAAAGACCCGAGGAGACGAAAATGTCCGTGAACGTCCTCTACAAGACCAGCGCCAAGGCCACCGGCGGCCGCGACGGCCATGCCGCGACCCTCGACGGCGCGCTCGACGTCAAGCTCACCACGCCGAAGGAGCTCGGCGGCGGCGGCGGCGTCGGCAACAATCCCGAGCAGCTGTTCGCGGCCGGCTATGCCGCCTGCTTCATCGGCGCGATGAAGTTCGTGGCCTCGCAGGGCGGCCCGAAGGTTCCGGCCGACGCTTCCGTTACCTCGACCGTCGGTATCGGCCCGCGCTCGGAAGGCGGCTTCGGCCTCGACATCGACCTTGCCGTCTCGCTGCCGGGCCTTGCCCGCGCGGAGGCCGAGGCGCTGGTCGCCAAGGCGCACCAGGTGTGCCCGTACTCCAATGCCACGCGCGGCAATGTCGACGTTCGCCTGACGGTGGTCTGATCACGGCGGATTGGCTGGCCCGGGATCCTGCTCGGGCCGGCCGCTTCCGAGGGAATTTGCCACCTCGCGGCATGGCAGCGCGGCCGCGCATGCGGCCCCACGCGAGGGCCCATTGCTGGCGCAAAAAAACCTCGCTAGGCCTGTGCTCGAACGTCGACACAGGAGCGAAGGCATGAGTTCTGAAGCCGCAACGGGAGCCATGAGCGGACTGCGCGTCATCGATCTCACGCGCGTGCTCGGCGGTCCCTACTGCACCCAGATCCTCGCCGACCATGGCGCCGACGTGATCAAGGTCGAGCCGCCCGCGGGCGACGAGGTGCGCGAATGGGGCCCTCCGTTCCACGAGGAGGATGCGGCCTATTTCGTCGGCATCAACCGCAACAAGCGCTCGATCGGCCTCGACCTCGCCTCCGAGGGCGGGCGCGTCGTGCTGCTCAAGATGCTGGAGACCGCCGACGTCCTGATCGAGAATTTCAAGCCGGGCACGCTGGAGAAATGGGGCATCGGCAACGACGTCCTCAGCAAGAAATTTCCGCGCCTCGTGCATTGCCGGATCTGCGGCTTCGGTGCCGATGGCCCGCGCGGCGGCAATCCGGGCTATGACGCCATCATCCAGGCCATGACCGGCATGATCGCGGCGACCGGCTCGCCCGAGAGCGGGCCGATGCGGATCGGCGTGCCGCTGGTCGACATCACCACCGGACTTTATGCGGCGATCGGCATCCTGATGGCGCTGTCGGAGCGGCAGCGGTCGGGCAAGGGCCAGTTCCTGGAGACGACGCTGTACGAGACCGGCCTTGCCATCATGCACCCGCACACCGCGAATTATTTCATGCATGGCAAGCCGCCCTCGCTCACCGGCAACGAGCATCCGAACCTCGTGCCTTATGCGATCTTCCCGACCAAGACCGACAACATCTTCATCGGCGTCGGCAATGACGGCACCTTCCGCAAGCTGGCGAAGGAGATCGGCAAGCCCGAGCTCGGCACCGATCCGCGCTTTGCCCGCAACAAGGACCGCATCGCCAATCGCGAGGCGCTGCGCGCCGAGCTGGCCGCGGTGTTCAGCCAGCACGAGGCCGAGCCGCTGTGCAACCGCCTGCTCGCGGCGGGCCTGCCCGCGGGGCCGGTGCAGAAGATCGACCAGGCGCTGACCAATCCGCACACGATCGCGCGTGGCGATATCATCGAGAAGGACTGGTATAAGGGCGTCGCCTCGCCGATCCGGCTCGATCGCAGCAAGCCCAGCCTGCGCCGCGTGCCGCCGAAATTCAGCCAGCATGCCGCGGAGGTGCTGGGCGAGTTCGGCTACTCCAAGGTCGAGATCGACGCGATGGTCGAAAAAGGCACGGTCTGCGGTCCCGAGCGGAAACGCTGAAATCATCGGACGTAGTCAAGCGACAGCGCAGGTGCGCTCCCTCCCCCGCTTGCGGGGGAGGGTCGGGGACAGGGTGTCTCCGCACCGGGACAATCCCCAAGAGGAAAGAGCCCTCACCCGGCGCGAGGGACGATGCTTCGCATCGCCCGGACGCGCCGACCTCTCCCGCAGGCGGGAGAGGTTTTCGAGCCCGCGGCTAATCGCCAACTTCACATCAACCAATGCCGCACTGCGGCGCGCGCACGCATGTGCAGCGCGAACGGAGTTGGCTGACTGCTCCGTCTTCGCCTATTTGACGACTTCCCATTTGGCAGCGCTTGCTGCTTTCGTTTCTCCCGCTTACACAGTCATGTGAACGTCATATGGCGCTGCTAGCGCAAGCGCTTCTTAGTGACGGGCAAGGGAGGTTTTCTTGATGGCTCTTCGACATTTTGGCGCGGCTGCTGCTGTCGCGCTCACGGCTGGTCTCGGCGCCTCGCCGGCACTCGCCGCGACCGAAATCCAGTGGTGGCACGCGATGACCGGCGCCAACAACGACGTCATCGTCAAGCTTGCCAACGACTTCAACGCCACGCAGAGCGACTACAAGGTGATCCCGACCTACAAGGGCAACTACGCCGATACGATGAACGCCGGCATCGCCGCGTTCCGCGCCGGCAACGCGCCGCACATCATGCAGGTGTTCGAGGTCGGCACCGCCACCATGATGGCCGCCACCGGCGCCGTGAAGCCGGTCTACAAGCTGATGGCCGAGACCGGCGAGAAGTTCGATCCGAAGGCCTATCTGCCCGCGATCACCGGCTACTACTCGACCTCGAAGGGCGAGATGCTGTCCTTCCCCTTCAACTCGTCATCGACCGTGATGTGGGTCAACCTCGACGAGCTGAAGAAGGCCAATGTCGAGATCCCGAAGACCTGGCCTGAAGTGTTCGATGCTGCCAAGAAGCTGAAGGCGGCCGGCCACGCTACCTGCGGCTTCTCCAATTCCTGGGTCACCTGGGTCAATCTCGAGCAGCTCTCCGCCTGGCACAACGTGCCGCTCGCCAGCAAGGCCAACGGTCTCGACGGCTTCGACACCGTTCTGTCCTTCAACGGACCGCTCCAGGTCAAGCATCTTGAGAACCTGGTCGAGCTCCAGAAGGACAAGACCTACGATTATGCCGGCCGCACCAACACCGGCGAAGGCCGCTTCACGTCGGGCGAATGCCCGCTCTACCTGACCTCCTCGGCGTTCTTCGGCAACGTCAAGGCGCAGGCCAAGTTCGCCTTCACCGCGGTGCCGATGCCCTATTATCCGGACGCCAAGGGCGCGCCGCAGAACTCGATCATCGGCGGCGCTTCGCTCTGGGTGATGGGCGGCAAGCCGGCGGACGATTACAAGGGCGTCGCAAAATTCCTCACCTTCCTCTCGGATACCGATCGCCAGGTCTACATCCACAAGGCCTCCGGCTATCTGCCGATCACCAAGGCGGCCTATGAGAAGGCCAAGGCCGAGGGCTTTTACAAGGACCAGCCCTATCTCGAGACGCCGCTGCTCGAGCTGACCAACAAGGAGCCGACCGAGAACTCGCGCGGCCTGCGCCTCGGCAACATGGTGCAGCTCCGTGACGTCTGGGCCGAGGAGATCGAGCAGGCGCTGGCCGGCAAGAAGACCGCCAAGCAGGCGCTGGACGCGGCCGTCGAGCGCGGCAACACCATGCTGCGCCAGTTCGAAAAGACCGCCGTGAAGTAAGGCGACAGCGGCAGGCCGGTCAGCCGGCCTGCCGCTTCTGGGGCATCATGCAAAAGCAAGCCATTTTCCAGTCGAAGCTGTTGCCCTACGCGCTGGTTGCGCCGCAGCTCGCGATCGTCCTGATTTTCTTCTACTGGCCGGCCCTGCAGGCGGTGATCCAGTCCTTCCTGCTCCAGGACGCCTTCGGCCTGTCGACCAGCTTCGTCTGGTTCGACAATTATCTCGAGCTGTTCAGGGAGCGCGCCTATTTCGAGGCGATCCTGCGCACCTTCTTCTTCTCGTTCGCGATCGCGGTGTCGTCGCTGTCGTTCGCGCTGCTGCTCGCCGTGATGGCGGACAAGCCGCTGCGCGGCTCGATGCTCTACCGCACGCTGCTGATCTGGCCCTATGCGGTGGCGCCGCCGGTCGTCGGCGTGCTCTGGATCTTCATGCTGCATCCCTCGCTCGGCGTGCTCTCGCGCTACCTGCGGGCGCTGGGCATCGACTGGAATCCGCTGCTCGACGGCGACCAGGCCGCATCGCTGATCATCCTTGCCGCCGCCTGGAAGCAGATCTCCTACAACTTCCTGTTCTTCCTCGCCGGCCTGCAGAGCATCCCCAGGAGCGTGCTCGAGGCCGCCGCGATCGACGGCGCGCGCCCGATGCGCAGGTTCTGGACCGTGACCTTTCCGCTGCTGTCGCCGACCATCTTCTTCCTCCTGGTCGTCAACATCGTCTACGCCTTCTTCGACACGTTCGGCATCATCGACACCATGACCCGCGGCGGTCCCGGCAAGTCGACCGAGACGCTGGTCTACAAGGTCTATTCCGACGGCCTGCTCGGCGGCAATCTCGGCAGCTCGGCGGCGCAGTCGGTGATCCTGATGATCATGGTGATCGTGCTGACGGGCATCCAGTTCCGCTTCGTCGAACGCAAGGTGACCTACTGATGGTCGAGCAAGAGGGCATCAGGCGCTACGTCGCGCATATCATCCTGTGGATCGGAATCGCGATCGTCGCCTTCCCGGTCTACATCGCGATCGTCGCCTCGACCCAGGACAACGCGGTGATCGCGAACGGGCAGATGTCGCTGCTGCCCGGCGGCCACTTCTTCGAGACCTACTACCAGACCATCTTCGTCGGCACGAGCGGCTCGACCCGCGAGCCGGTCGGCAACATGATGCTGAACTCGCTGATAACGGCGCTGCTGATCGCGGTCGGAAAGATCGCGATCTCGATCATCTCGGCCTATGCGATCGTGTATTTCCGCTTTCCGTTCCGGATGCCGATCTTCTGGCTTATCTTCATCACGTTGATGCTGCCGGTCGAGGTCCGCATCTATCCGACCTACAAGATCGTTGCCGACCTGCACATGCTGGACAGCTATGCCGGCCTGTCGCTGCCGCTGATCGCATCGGCCACCGCGACGCTGCTGTTCCGCCAGTTCTTCATGACCGTGCCGGACGAATTGCTGGAGGCCTCGCGCATCGACGGCGCCGGCCCCTTCCGCTTCTTCTGGGATACGCTGCTGCCGCTGTCGCGCACCAACATGGCGGCGCTGTTCGTGATCCTGTTCATCCTCGGCTGGAATCAATATCTCTGGCCGCTGTTGATCACGACGCGCGACGACATGCAGACCATCCAGATCGGCATCCGCAAGATGATCACCACCAGCGACGCGCTGACCGAATGGCCGCTCGTGATGGCAACCGCCGTGCTGGCCATGCTGCCGCCTGTGTTCGTCGTCGTCGCCATGCAGAAATTGTTCGTGCGCGGCCTGGTCGAGACGGAAAAGTGAGAGGGGCGAATAGTGAGTAGCGAATGGCGAGTGGAAAAACCAGTGAGCGGCTTCCTGTGCCGCTGTTCCCCATTCGCTACTCCGTATTCGCCATTCGCCGGTGCAACCCATGGCTAACGTCACCCTGCGCAGCGTCCGCAAGACCTATCCCGGCGGCTTCGAGGCCATCAAGGGCGTCGACGTCGATGTTGGCGACGGACAGTTCTGCGTGCTGGTCGGACCAAGCGGCTGCGGCAAGTCCACGCTGCTGCGCATGGTCGCGGGGCTGGAGACGGTCACCGGCGGCGAGATCGACATCGGCGGCCGAATCGTCAACGGAATCGAGCCCGCCGATCGCGATATCGCGATGGTGTTCCAGAACTACGCGCTCTATCCGCATATGAGCGTCTACAACAACATGGCCTATGGCCTGCGCAACCGCGGCATGGCCGAGGCCGAGATCAAGACCCGCGTCGAGGAAGCCGCGCGCGTGCTCGAGCTCTCCGCCATGCTGGAGCGCAAGCCGCGCCAGCTCTCCGGCGGCCAGCGCCAGCGCGTCGCTATGGGCCGCGCCATCGTGCGCCAGCCGAAGGTGTTCCTGTTCGACGAGCCGCTGTCGAACCTCGACGCCAAGCTGCGCATCGCGATGCGGGTCGAGATCCGCAAGTTGCAGCGCCGGCTCAACACCACGTCGATCTACGTCACGCATGACCAGCTCGAGGCGATGACGCTCGCCGACATCCTCGTGGTGATGAACGGCGGCCAGGTCGAGCAGGTCGGCAATCCCCTGGCGATCTACGAAAAGCCGGCCACGACCTTCGTCGCCTCCTTCATCGGCGCGCCGCCGATGAACCTGATGTCGACGCGGCCCGAGGAGATCCGGTCGCAGCTCGCCGGCAGCACTGCTGCCGATGCCGGCATCCTCGGCATCCGCCCGGAGGATTTTGTAATCACTGACGAAGTTCCGGCCGGCGGCGTCGCCTTGCCGCTCACCGTGGAGGCGATCGAGCGGGTCGGCGCCGAAACCTTCGTCTACGGCTCGCGGGAGCAAGAGGACCAGCGCGTCGCCGCCACACCCGGCGAGCTGCCGCCCGGCGAGGTCATCGTCCGCATTCCTGGAACCCAGGCCCCCGCCATCGGCGCGAGAATCCGTGTCGCGGCGGTGCGGGCCAAGCTCCATCTGTTCAGCGGCGACGGGCGGAAGCGGATCGAAGCCTGACGGGTTCCGGGAGGCGCTCGATCAAGTGCGAAACAACCCCATGCACAGTAGAAGGGGGGTTGTTTTTGTTGGAGAATTTTCTCGCGAATTCGTCATGCCCGGGCTTGTCCCGCCTGCGCGGCCGACGCCGCCGCTTCGGCGCGGCGAAGGCCCGGGCATCCACGTTCTCAGTGCCGCGAGCAAGGACGTGGATGGCCGGGACGAGCCCGGCCATGACGCAGCTGAGGCTATGTGAGCCTATCGAAGGTGGAATCGGCCCGTCCACAGGGCTCCCCGCTACGTCCTTGAACCCACAGGGGAACATGCCCATATTGCTGCTCAAGGGGTGCCAGTACGGGCCCCGACACACCAAAGTCGCTTCTGCGAGGACTTTGTAAACTATGTCTCGTGTTCCAACGCTCTCCAGTCCCTTCCTGCTGGGCTTCGACGAGATCGAGCGCGTGCTCGACCGCGTCGTCAAAGGCGCCGACGGTTATCCTCCCTACAATATCGAGAGGTGTGACCGCACGGACGGCCAGCCCGAGCGTTTGCGCATCACGCTGGCGGTCGCCGGATTTACGCGCGACCAACTCGATGTAACCATTGAGGAAAACCAGCTCGTGATCCGCGGGCGGCAGCAGGACGACAAGACCCGGCAATACATCCATCGCGGCATCGCCGCGCGCCACTTCCAGCGCACCTTCGTGCTGGCGGAGGGGATGCTGGTGCTGGGCGCGGATCTGAAGAACGGGCTGTTGTCGATCGATCTGGCCCGGCCAGAACCGGAGCGGATCGTTAAGACAATCGCTATCAATGAGCACGAATAATGGAACGAGTAGCGGACTCGACCGCTTAGTGTTCCAGAGGAGTCGAGACCATGAGTGAAGGTCACGTTGCGTTCGAATACGAAGCCAAGAACGTCTCTCCGGAGACGCTGGCAACCCTGGGCGAAGGCCATATCGCCTATGTGAAGCAGATCCGCTCCGAGGACGTGCCGGACCTGTTCCCCGAGGCGCCCAAGATCGCGCCGGGCCTCAAGCTGTTCGCGCTCCATGCCGCCGACGGCACACCGATCATGCTGACCGACAGCCGGGAAGCTGCGGTCGCCAACGCCTGGAGCAACGAGCTGCAAGCGGTGAGCGTGCACTAAGCGCACGCGCGTCGCACGAATAGGGTTTCAAACGGGCATGCCTTCACGCGAAGGCGTGCCCGTTTTACTTTGACGTCGAATTCGGATACTCTAAATTCTGGTTGATCTGACCAGAAAGAGCAACATGACGGCAAGACGTCCCTCTTCCAAGAAGGGCTCCCGGTCCGGGCGATGGAGTCTTCAGGATGCGAAGACGCATCTGAGCCAGATTGTCAGAGAGGCCCAACGCTCCGGCCCACAGCGCGTGACGCTGCACGGAAAGGACGCCGCGGTTGTCATCGCGGCAGAGGAGTTTGATCGCCTCCAGCGGCCCGTCAGTGGCCGCGACATCGTTGCCGCCCTTGCCAAGTCTCCGTTGGACGACCTGGAATTCGAGCGCCTGTCGGTCAAGTCCAAGGTTCGGGATGTCGAGCTTTGAGAGGATGGCTGCTCGATACCAACGTGGTTTCAGAGCTACGCAGGCCCAAGCCTAACTCTGACTGCGCGAATTTTGTCGCCAACCAAGCAGGCGATGATCTCTACATAACGGAGGTCACGTTCGCCGAAATCGTCTATGGCATCGAACAACTCTCCGACCCGGCCAGGCGCGCCGATCTCCAATCGTGGCTGGGTAACATCCTTCGACCGCTCTTCGCGGGTCGGGTCCTTGCCATCACCGAAGACGTCATCGTGCGATGGAAAACGATGATTGTTGAAGGCCGCAAGCGCCGCCATACGTTCAGCCAACCAGACCTGTTCATCGCTGCGATCGCCGCCCTTCAGGATCTGGTTGTGGTTACACGCGACGTCGACGAGTTCGCCGAAGCGCGCGTCCCGGTGTTCGATCCGTGGACGCACAGGTTCTACCGTCACGGCAAGGAGACGCTCGTGCGGCCACCCGTGTGGTTAGATGCGATCGCCAAGCTATAGCGGAAGTGGCGACTTTAGGCCTGGGAGCAGGCGGCAGCGTCACTCCACGCCGCCGACGGCACGCCGATCATGCTGACCGACAGCCGGGAAGCTGCGGTCGCCAACGCCTGGAGCAACGAGCTGCAAGCGGTGAGCGTGCACTGAGCGCACGCGCGTCGCACGAATAGGGTTTCAAACGGGCATGCCTTCACGCGAAGGCGTGCCCGTTTTCATTTGAGCGGTGATGTTTTCGCGTCGCCATCGCCAGCCAACGGGAATTCGGCGATGTCCCTGCCCGCGTGCGGTCAGGGCAATCGCATATGGGAGCGATATCGCCTGTGGCCATCCTTCGAGACGCCCGCCGTTGGCGGGCCCTCAGGATGAGGACCGAGTGCGTTGCGCTGGTTCCAACGAGCACCGATGCCGCTTAGCCTCATCCTGAGGGCCCGCCGGAGGCGGGCGTCTCGAAGGACGAGGCGCGCGCTCAGCTCGCGCAAAGCACCATATGCGATGTCCACGCCCGCGTGCGGGGGCGGCCTTGGCTCTTGCGCGCACGAGACCTCATCAACCCGTGATTTGACAGTTCCTGCGTATTTGTCAAATCTGACAAAATGCAGGCCAAGGCCCCTCCCCAGGACCGGATCCTCGACGCCGCCTTGCGCGTGTTCCGGCGCCACGGCTTCCGCCGCTCCTCGATCGAGCAGGCGGCGGAGGAAGCCGGACTGACGCGGCAGGCGCTCTATCATCACTTCGCCTCCAAGGAGGCGCTGTTTCGCGCCGTGCTCGAGCGGATCTACGAGCAGGGGCTCGCTGCCGAGATCGCGGCAGCGAAGGCGGCGGAAGAAGCGGGCCTCGAGCTTGCCGACATTCTGCTCGCCGAGATCGGCGCGCGGATGCAGTCGCTGCTCGCCTCGCTCAAGGACTCGCCCCATACCGAGGAGCTGTTTTCCGAGCACCTCGCGCAGGCGCGCGACCTCTACCAGAGCTATTCCAATCGTTTCGCCGACGAGATCGCAGCCACGATCGCGCGGGTGTGCCGCAAGCGAAAGCTTAACCTCGAAAGCGGCGTCAGCGTGCGCGAGCTCGCGCGCTGCGTCGAGATGGCGATCCACGGCACCAAATCCGCTTTCCCTGCCATGCAGCCGGTCGAGGCGTTCCTGAAACAGCTCGAGACCATGCTGCGCATGCTGATCGCCGGCGCGATGGCGCCGTCCGCAAAGAAATCCCACCGCAAAACGGGAGTTCGAAAATGACCACCACGACCATCAATGGACGGCCTCTGGTGCTACCCGACGATCCGGATGCGCTCTTGATCGACGTGATCCGCGATGACGGCCTCACCGGCACCAAACTCGTCTGCGGCTCCGGCGTCTGCGGCGCCTGCACCGTGCTGCTCGACGGCACGCCTGTCGTGAGCTGCCTGTTGCCGGCGCAGGCGGCCGCCGACAAATCGCTGACGACCATCGAGGGGGTCGGAGCAGCCGGATTGCATCCGGTGCAGAAGGCGTTCATGGCGCACGACGCCCTGCAATGCGGCTTCTGCACGCCCGGCTTCGTCGTCGAAGCCACCGCCTTCCATGACGGCTGGCGCGCGACCAGGGGCGCGGCGACACCCTCGCGCGAGGAGATCGCCGCCGCACTCTCAGGACATCTCTGCCGCTGCGGCGCCTATGAAGGCATTTTTCGCGCGGTGGCGGAGGCTTGTTCAGGCCGCTTCGACGGCAACGATCCCATCGCGCCGCGGCTGGAAGCCCGCGACAAGGTGACGGGACTGGCCCGCTACACAGTCGACATCCACCATGACGGCCAGCTCGAAGGCGTCATCCTGCGCGCGCACGTCGCGCATGCGAGGATCACCGGGCTTGATCTGGCACCGGCGCGGGCCATTGCCGGTGTTGCCGCGGTCGTTCCGCTGCTCGACGATGACAACATGGTCCGCTTCGTCGGCGCGCCGATTGCAGCAGTCGCGGCCAAGGATCGCCGCACCGCACTGAAGGCGATTGCCGCGATCAGCTTCAAGCCCGAGCCTTTGCCCGCGGTGATCGGGCTCGATGCAGCGCGACGCGACGATGCGCCAGTCGTGTTCGAAAAGAAGGACCGCAAGCGTGCCGGCAACGTGTCCGAGGGCGCGGGCGGCGCTCCGGTATCGTGGAAGGGCAATGTGCGCGGGCCTTCGGCGCCGTTCTCGCAGAAAGCCAAAAAGGCCAAGAGCTGGCTTGACGAGGCGCGCCGGCAACGCAATCCGCTGCTGGTCGAGGAAACCTTCCGCGTCTCGACGCAACAGCACGCAAGCCTCGAACCACATGCCGCCGTGGCCAGGTTCGACGGCGATCAGCTCATTGTGCACATCTCGACCCAGGCCATTCACGAGAGCATGGAGAAGATCGCCAAGCGTTATGGCCTTCCGCACGACAAGGTGCGCGTGATCGCCGATCATGTCGGCGGCGGGTTCGGCTCCAAGGGCAGCGTTGGGCTGGAGACCATCGCCGCAATCGAGCTAGCGCGCGCCGCGAAGGCGCCGGTGCGTGTCGCCTTCGATCGTGAAGAGGAGCTTTCCGTCGCCGGCTATCGTCCGGCCGCCGAGCTGAAGCTGTCCTTGCTGCCTTCGGCGGAAGGCCGCCTCAAGGCTCTGTCGCTCACCGCCCACGCCGATACCGGCG
Source organism: Bradyrhizobium sp. CB1015 (assembly GCF_025200925.1). Taxonomy (GTDB): domain Bacteria; phylum Pseudomonadota; class Alphaproteobacteria; order Rhizobiales; family Xanthobacteraceae; genus Bradyrhizobium. The sequence continues at coordinate 285,054 of NZ_CP104174.1, forward strand.
CCGCCGTGAATTCGCTGATCGCGGGCCTCGCGCGGCTGATCTATCCGGCCGAAGCAAAAGAGCTCGTCGACTTCGACGTGCTCAGCAATTTGCCGCCCGGCGCGCCGTTCCGCGGCCCCGGCGGTCCGCCGATGTCGTTTGCGCTGGAACAGGCGGTCGACGAAGCGGCGCTGCGCATGAAGGTCGATCCGATTCAGCTGCGCAAGCTCTGGGACCCCGATCCCAACCGCCAGCGATTGTACGAATGGGCTGCCGGCCTCGACGTCTGGAAGAGCCGCAAGCCGGCCGCCTCGCAGACCGGCCGCTACCGGCGCGGCGTCGGCGTCGCCACCGGCTACTGGCTCTATCTCTGGCAGACCGGCTCCTCGGTCGAACTCGCGATCAAGGGCGGCCGCATCGTCGCAAGCTGCGCGGTCCAGGATATCGGCACGGGCACGCGCAGCGTGATCGCGAACACCGTCGCGAAGGCGTTCGATCTCGAGCCGCAGGATGTGGACGTTCGCATCGGCCGCTCCAACCTGCCGCCCGGACCGGGCTCCGGCGGCAGCCGCGTCACCGCCTCGGTGGTGCCGCCGACCTTGCTCGCCATCGACAAGCTGAAAGCGGAGATCAAGCGCACCGCGTCTCGCACACCTGCTCCGGGCTCGAACGCGCCGTGGCGCGAGATGATCGCGGCTTCTCCTGACATCGCCGTGTCGGCGAAACGCCAGGAGGACGGCAAGCCGCCGCCCGGCGTCAGGCCAGCGCTGCACGAGGCGGGCATCATGGGCCGGGTGTTCGGTTGGGTGCTGCGTCTGATGAACCACATGGTGGTCGGCGCCGGCGTGCCGAGCTCGGTGCAGGTGATGGAAGTCGAGGTCGATACCTGGCTCGGCCATGTGCGCGTGCTCAACGCCTATACGGGCCTCGCGGTCGGCAAGCTCGCCGCACCGGCGCTGGCGCGAAGCCAGGCCGCGGGCGCGGTGATCCAGGGCATCGGCTACGCACTCTATGAGACGCGGGAGACCGATCCTTCGAGCGGCCACATCCTGAGCGGCAGCATGGAGGATTACCGCATTCCGGGGATGGCCGACATGCCGAAACTGGACGTGCATTTCGACGAAGCCGGCTTCGAGCATGTGCCGGGCGGCAGCGTCGGCATTGGCGAAGTCGCCACCGTGCCGACCTCGCCCGCGATCGCCAACGCCATCCGCGATGCGATCGGCGTGAGACTGACGGAAATTCCGTTCCGGCCCGATCGTCTTGTGGCCGCGCTGAAAGGGAGGGATGCAGCATGAGTGTCGCCGTCATGACCGCCACGCCCGCTGCCGAGCCCGCGCCTGAATTCCGCGCCGGAGGCACCGACTTCAGCGAACGCCGGCGCAGCGGGGTGTCGCAGGGAATGCTGATCGATATCTCGGCCAGCGGCGACAAGACGATCACCTGGGGCGCCGATGGAGCCGCCCGGATCGGCACGCTGACCACCATCGCCACGATCGCGACCGACCCGCGCATCGCCGCTGCCTATCCCGGTCTTGCGGCGAGCGCGCAAGGGCTCGCCACGCCTCAGGTGCGCCACGTCGCGACGCTCGGCGGCAATCTCGCGCAGCGTTCGCGCTGCTGGTATTTCCGCAGGGCCGACATCGATTGCCTGAAGAAAGGCGGCAGCACCTGCCCTGCCCGGTCAGGCAATCATCTCTATGGTGTTGCCTTCGATCTCGGCGACTGCGTCGCGCCGCATCCCTCGACCATGGCGGCGGCTCTGCTCGCCTATGATGCGACCATCACCACGGACCGGCGCAGCGGATTGACGATTGCCGGCCTGCTCGGCGACGGCTCGGTCTCGCACGCCGATCATACACTCGCAGCAGGCGAGATGATCATGAGCATTGCGCTTCCTGCTCCGCTTCAAGGCGAGCGCGCGTCCTACAAGCGGGCGATCAGCCGGACCTATGCAGAATGGCCGCTGGTGGAACTCTGCGCCCGCGTTGTGATCGCCGGCGGCAAGTTTCACTTCGTGCGTCTCGCTGCAGGCGGCGTCGCGCCCGTGCCGCTTCGCCTCACCGCCGTGGAAGTCCAGCTCAGCGGCAAGATTGCCAATGCGGCATCGATCGCAGAGGCGGCGAAAGCGGCGAGCTCGGGCGCCAAGCCATTGCCGATGACGGCCTACAAGCTCGATCTTCTGCAAGGGCTGGTGCGCGACGTGCTGGAGCGGCTTTCGGGCTAGCTGGTATTTGCGCGACGTTTTTCCGCCCCGTCATTGCGAGGAGCACTTGCGACGAAGCAATCCAGGCTGCTTCCGCGGAGGGAGTCTGGATTGCTTCGCTGCGCTCGCAATGACGGAGTGCGATGCTGCAGCGTGCTCAACTCCCATGTCCCGGACGCGCTGCAACGCTCTTGGCGTTGCAGCGCACAGCCGGGACCCAGGAAGCCACGGAACTCGCGAACGTGTCCCGCCTCACCGCACCGCCGGAATCAGCGCACGCAGGATCTCCGGCTTCCAGCTTTGGCGCGCGCTGTCGAAGGCCGCGAAATCGTGATCGAACTGCCAGTAGGCCCAGGCCCAGCCGAGCCGCTCCGCGCTTCGCGCCACGAACGACAGATATCTCGTTCGTGCTTCGGCGGGAGCGGCCTCGTACACGCCGAACTCGCCGAGATAGATCGGGCGCTGTTCCCTTTCTGACCAGGACCTGACCTTCTCGAAATCGGCGCGCGCCTTCTGCTCGTCCTCCGGCGTGCCCCAATCAAGCGGGCCGATTTGCGAGAACGTCTGCGACCACGGTGCGCCCTGATGGGTGAAACGGATCGGCGCGTAATAGTGAAACGTGACGATGAGGTTTCGGTCGTCCGACGGCAGGACCAGGTCTTCGACCGGCATCTCATCCACGTTGAGAACCGCAGCGATCACCGTCCGCCGAGGATTGGTGGCGCGGATGATGCCGAGACACTCGTTCAGCAGGGCGTTCCAGGCGGCGGACGTCATCTGCCCGCCCGGCTCATTGAGCACCTCGAAGACAAGCCTCGGATATTTTCCGGCATAGCGCGCGGCGATTTGCGTCCAGAATGCTTTCAGCTTCTCGGCGCACTCGGAGACGTCGCGCTGACAGACATGGGTGTCGTGCTCGTCCAGGATGGGGATGAGATTTCGGGCGAGCACCGCCTCGATGACGGCATCGAGCCGCCTCAAGACGACTTCATCCAGCGAATTCTCCGGGTTCATGAACTTGAAGCCGAAGAAATTGATGCGAACGTGCGAGAACCCGGCGCGCCTGATCGCGGTGAGGTTGTCCAGACGAAATGGCGCGTTGCGGCCTCCCTCCCAGATGCCGTCGTAGCCGAGGATGTTGATGCCGCGCCCCAATCTTGGGGGAGCGGATTTGGCCTGTCCGGCTGCCTCCGCCGGGGAGCAGATCGCAAGCACCGATAGCGCCAAGGCGAGACCGAGAGTTACCGCCCAGCGGGCGCAGACGGTGTTCATCCTGCCTGCTCCATCATTGCTGAGAGCCTTGTTGCGGCACCGGCCGGCACACTGCGAAGAAGAATGCGACGAGCAGCACCGAGGTGAACATCGTGGAGCGCAGGAACATCGTCTCGGTGAAATTCGATTGAAAGCTGAGGACGACAAATCCGATCACGAGAGCGCAGTGGCGACGGTCGATCGACCGGCTGGCGATCAAGTACAGGACCTTTTCCGAGAACAGATAGACGCTCGCGACGAACAGCACGTATCCCAGGAAACCCGTCTCCATCGCCACCGCGATGTAGCCGCTATGGTAATTGTCGAGCACCCAGCCATGGTTCTGGTTGAAATAGTCGTAAATCGCAGGGCGCGTCCAGAATCCGTTGATGCCGAAGCCCAGCAGCGGCGCATCGTTGAAATGGCTGATGGCGTACTGCCAGATGAACGTTCGCTCGGTCAAATTGATGGTCTCTTCGCCGAGATGGATGGAATCGTACCCGGTGACGTAGAAATACAGCATCAGCAGCGCAGCCAGGATGCACATGATGACCGGCAGCACCGCGTAGATCCTCATGCAGCGAATCGACCACATCGAGGTCACGAGCAGTGCGCCGGCGGCAATCGCGACGGCGCCGGCACCACGGGATTCCGAGGCGATGACGCATGTCGATGTCAGGAGAAACGTCAGGAGGAAAACAATCCAGCCCTGGCCCGACATCTTCTGATAGCAGGCAAAGAACATCAGATAGGCGCTGATGAAGCCGAGCGTCTGCTTCGATTCGTAGATCCCTTGCCACTGGCCGCTGTGCATCCAGCTCTGATCGACGCCGATCTCGGGCACGAAGACCGCACACAAGGCCGAGGCGGCGACCAAGATGAAGAGTCCCAGCGCCGTCGATCCGACGATCTCGTCGATGTCGATCCGCGTGATGAGGCAGTACGCACCGAAGGTCGTCGCCACGAGGGCCGCGCTCTTCATGATCGCTGCAGTGGCGAGGCTGGTCCAGAGCACGGAAACAGCGGCGAGAGCATAGAATGCGACCAGCGCGATGAGATCGGGATTGGGCTGCACGCGCACGCAGGGACGCACGAAGGCACTGGCGTAGATCAAGATGACCCACATCAAGAGCGCAACGGCCTGTTGCACAAAGCTCCATTCTGCGGGAAGCAGCGCGGGGTGGAGGACACCCATCGACGCGATCACATTGACGGTGATCGAGCCGCGCATCACGTTTCTGGCCAGCTTTTCCACGCCGACGCCGGGCGCTGTCCAGATCGCGCGTTCGTCCTCCTCGGAATCGTCGGTGTGCAGGCTGGTCATGAGCTGACCGCCTGAAGCACGGCGAAGCTTTCCTCACCGCGCATCACGAGCGCCTTCGCACGCGCGCCTGCCGCGGGCACCGGCCGGTCCAGGCCTGATTGCCAGGGCCGTTCTCCCGCCACGGCCGCGAGGCGCATCGGCGTCATTCCATTCCCAGTCACGGCCGCTCAGTCCACAGCTTCGAACGGCTCTCAGCGGATGTTGGCGCCGCCCAATGTGCCGTGCGTCTCAAGCGGGAAGATTTTCGTACCTTCTACCTTTGAGATCAAGGTGGCAGACGGGACACTGCCCTCACAATCAGGTGCCAGACACGATCGGGCCCTTGACCGGCGAGAAGGACGGAGGGTTACGCCGCCGTTGCCGGCGGCAGCGCCAGCACGGAATAGATCGCCTGCGCATCGCGCGAGGCGCGGAGCTTCTTGGCGATGTCCTGGTCGCGCAGCAGGCGGGCGATGCGGGCGAGCGCCTTGAGGTGATCGGCACCGGCGCCCTCGGGGGCGAGCAGCAGGAAGACGAGATCGACCGGCTGGCCGTCCATCGCCTCGAAATCGATCGGACGATCGAGCCGCGCGAACAGGCCGAAGATCTTCTCCAACTTGGGCAGCTTGCCGTGCGGAATGGCGACGCCATAGCCGACCGCGGTGGTGCCGAGCTTCTCCCGCTGCAGCAGCACCTCGAACACCGAGCGCTCGTTCTGCCCGGTCAGCTCGGCGGCCTTGGCCGCGAGCTCCTGCAAGGCCTGCTTCTTGCTGTTGACTTTCAATGCCGGGAGAATCGCCTCGGGTGCGACCAGATCGGTAATCGGCATGGAAGCTTTCCGAGGTGAATTAAACCGTCAGGTTCCGATTTGGCCAGCTTGATAGACCAAGCTCGGCCGGCGTCAATAACATGAAGCAGGAGGCGGACTTAGCCCCAAGTCCTGCCAAGTCCAGATGTGGGGGGCTTCTACTCCAACGCAATCCCGGTGCCAACTCCCGCGTGCGGCTTTGCCCCCGTCATTGTTAAGGGCCGGGATGGTACGGGTGCCGACCCACGGGCCTAGCCGCCGGCCTGGCCGTCCACCTTCGCTCCCGGCGGGTCGATCCAGCCCACATTGCCGTCCGCCCTGCGGTAAATGATGTTCACCCGGCCGGACGAGCCATGCTGGAACACCAGGCAGGGTGCCCCGCTGAGGTCGAGTTCCATGACCGCTTCGCTGACCGAGAGCCGCTTCAGAGACGTGGTTTGCTCCGCGATGATGACGGGGCTGTAGCCGGCGACTTCCTCCTCGCCCTCTCCGGGCGCTTCCAGCACATAGCTGGTGGCGTCGAGCGCGGCCATCGCCTCGGAGGCGGCATGGGCCTTGCGCGCGGAGCGGTCCTTGAGCCGGTTCTTGTAGCGCCGCAGCCGCTTCTCGATCATCAGCAGCGCCTGGTCGGCGCTGGCATAGGCATCCGGTGCGTTCGAATCGGCCTCCAGCGTGATTCCCGAATCGAGATGCAGCGCGCAATCGGTGCGAAAGCCGAAGCCGTCCTTGCTCAGCGTGATGTGGCCGGAATAATTGCCGTCGAAATATTTGCGCAGCACCTCGTCGGTGCGGTCGGCAACGCGGCCGCGCAGGGCCTCGCCGACGCTGATGCTCTTTCCCGAGATTCTGAGAGTCATGTGATGCCTCGCTTGGTTGGTGCCCAGCTTGGATCGGTCTCGATGGGGCATCGAGAGTAGCGCGATTTGGCGCCAGCGCAATCAGGCCGGTTCGGGATTGCGGGAGCGATCGGACAAGGCGGTAGAGAGGACGTTACCAAGAGCACTCTGCTTGTCGCGGCGGCGTTGCACCGAGGAGGGTATGCGCATGGCTTCGCGGTATTTCGCGACCGTGCGGCGGGCAATATCAATGCCCGAGGCGCGCAAGCGTTCCACGATGGTGTCGTCCGACAGGATCGCGGAGGGCTCCTCCGAATCGATCAGCTGCTTGATGTGGTGACGCACCGCTTCCGCCGAATGCGCCTCGCCGCCATCGGCCGAGGCGATCGAGGCCGTGAAGAAATATTTCAACTCGAACGTGCCGCGGTTGGTCGCCATGTATTTGTTGGCGGTGACGCGCGACACCGTGGATTCATGCATCTGGATGGCGTCGGCGACGGCCTTCAGATTGAGCGGCCGCAAATGCGCGACGCCGTGGGTGAAGAACCCGTCCTGCTGGCGCACGATCTCGGTCGCCACTTTCAGGATGGTGCGGGCGCGCTGGTCGAGCGCGCGCACGAGCCAGGTCGCGTTCTGCAGCGCGTCGGTGAAATAGGACTTGTCGCCGTCCTTGCCGATCTTCTTCGACAGCTCGGAATAATAGGTCTGGTTGACCAGCACGCGCGGCAAGGTGTCGCTGTTGAGCTCGACATGCCAACCGCCGTCGGGACCCGGACGAACATAGACATCGGGCACCATGGTCTGCAGGCGCGCCGAGCCGAACTTCATGCCCGGCTTGGGATTGAGGCGGCGGATCTCGCCGATCATGTCGGCGATGTCCTCATCGTCGACGCCGCAGATCTTGCGCAGTGCCGCGATGTCGCGCTTGGCGAGCAGATCGAGATGCTCGACCAGCGCCTGCATTGCGGGGTCGTAGCGGTCGAGCTCGCGCAGCTGGATCGCCAGACACTCGCTAAGAGAGCGCGCGCAGACGCCGGGCGGGTCGAATTTTTGCAGCACCGCGAGGACGTGTTCGACCTCGGCCTGCGATGCGCCAAGACGCTCGGCGGCCTGGCCGAGATCGGGCGGCAGATAGCCGGCCTCGTCGACGAGGTCGATCAGGTACTGGCCGATCATGCGCTGCGCGGGCGCGGTGAAGGCGACCGAGAGCTGCTCGGCGAGATGGTCCGACAACGTTGTCTCGGCCGCGACAAAAGCTTCGAGATTGTAGTCTTCGTCACCGGAGGCGCCGCCGCCCCATTCGGTATAGGTGGTCGGCGCGGCATCCTGGGCGTTGCGCGCCGCAGCCTCGGCCGGCTCCTCGGAGAAGACGTTGTCGAGGCCGGTGTCCAGGGTCTGCTCGATCTCGGCCCGGGTGCCGAGATCCTTGCTCATCCATTCTTCCTGGCCCGGCTCGAAGCCTTCCGCGCTGCCGCCGAAGCCGTCCTCGCCCTGAGCCTCGCCCTGACCACCCTCGGAATCGCCGTAACTGCCGGCCTCGGCCGGGGCTTCCGCGGGGCCCTCGTCACTGGCCCGCTCCAGCAGGGGGTTTCGCTCGAGCTCCTCTTCCACGAAGGTCGTGAGATCGAGATTGGACAATTGCAGCAGCTTGATCGCCTGCATCAGCTGCGGCGTCATGACCAGCGACTGCGATTGCCGGAACTCTAATCTCTGCGTAAGCGCCATGAAGCAAGAACCGTTCCCAAAAATGGTCCGATTTTTGCTTATCCTAGTCCGAGCCCGATGTACACGTCTTGACGAAACGCAAAAACGGGCTAGAGGCGGAATTCCTCGCCAAGGTAAAGGCGGCGCACGTCCGGATCAGCGACGATCTCATCCGGGGTTCCCTCCGTCAAGATTTCCCCGGCATAGACGATATAGGCACGGTCGGTGAGGCCGAGCGTCTCGCGGACATTGTGGTCGGTGATCAGCACGCCGATGCCGCGATTGGTGAGATGGCGGACGAGATCCTGGATGTCGCCCACCGCGATCGGATCGATGCCGGCGAAGGGCTCGTCGAGCAGCATGTAGTTCGGCCGTGTTGCCAGCGCGCGCGCGATCTCGACGCGGCGGCGCTCGCCGCCGGACAGCGCAATCGACGGTGATTTCCTGAGGCGCGTGATGTTGAACTCGTCGAGCAGCGAATCGAGCTGCTGCTCGCGCTTCTTGCGCGAGGGCTCGACCACTTCGAGCACGGCGCGGATGTTCTGCTCGACAGTGAGACCGCGGAAGATCGAGGCCTCCTGCGGCAGATAGCCGATGCCGAGCCGCGCGCGCTGATACATCGGGAGCTTGGTGACGTCGTGGCCGTCGAGCTCGATCGCGCCGCGATCGGCCTTGATCAGGCCGGTGATCATGTAGAACACGGTGGTCTTGCCGGCGCCGTTCGGGCCGAGCAGGCCGACGGCTTCACCGCGGCGCACATAGATGCTGACGCCGCGCACCACCTGGCGGCTGCCGAAGGCTTTTTCCACGCTATGCACAGCCAGGAAGCCGGGCCGCTTCAACAGCTGCGGCCCGCCGGCACCGTTGGACCTGGCGGCAGTCCGGACGGGATGGACCGCCTGCGGACGCGGCTCGGTCTGATAATCGGCCTGGTAGTCACCCTGGAATTGGTCGGGGGAGCGCGGCTGGTCGCGGGCAATCGGCGGCGCGTCCCTGATCGGACTGGGCACGAGGCCGCCGACGCTGTCACCGAGCGCGGTGATGTCCTGACGCGCAAATCCTGGCCGGCCGCGCTTGGCGGGGCGCCGACGGAACATGCTGAAGAGATCGACCATCCCCGCCTTCTAGCCTTTCGCGATCGTCTGGCGCGTCGTCTTGCGCGAAATCCGCGCGATCTGCCGCGCCAGCCTGACCGATTCGCTGACGCAGCATGGGTGAAGGGATGTCTCATGCCCAGTGAAACACGCCCGAAAAGCGGCGGACCCCGCTTCGAAAGCCCTGCGCGCTAGATACAGGCTCGCTCGCCAAGCTTCAACCTCGGATCGGGAGCACCCGATACAAGTTGTTGAATTCACTTTTGTTTAGTTGCGCCGGGCTGCGGCAGCGAAGGGGAGGTGCCCGGCTTCCCCGTGCCGCCGGGACCGCAATCGTCCTTGCCTCCCTGCGGCAGCAGGACCTGAACCCGGCCGGTATCGGATTCCACGCGGGACACGCCGGTCGTCATGTCGACCGTCAGCCGGTCACCACGCATCACGTTCTTGCACTGCGTCAGGACCACCTGGCCCGAGCCGCCGAGCATGGTGATGAGGTTGGTCTTGGTGTCGAACACCGCGGTGTCGCCCGTCACCACCTGGTCCTTCTGGGTGACCACGACATTGCCGCGCGCCTCGAGCCGCTTGATCGAGGAGCTGCCGCCCGGCCCCGGCTGCGCCGACTGCATGGGCGCCGATTTCGCGCCCTTCGCTGCAGGCTGCGGCGTGGCGGGCTTGTCGCCGCCGCCGGATTCATAGAACACCACCAGCGTCTTCGAGGTCATGGTGGTGTCGCCCTGCACGACCTTCACATTGCCGGCGAAGGTCGCCTCCTTCTTCTTGTCGCGCATCTCGAGCGAGGCGGCTTCGATCTGGATCGGCTGATCGCGGTTCTGCGAGAAGCCCTGCATCGCATTGGGCACGCCCTGCATCGTGCTCTGCGCAAGGGCCGCACCCGTGGCGAGCAGTGCGAGGCCGATTGCGAGCGCGGCCTTGCTGACAACGGCATCGCGCGGAAAACAGGTCATCATGAAAATCACTTCGAATTGGCAGACTTGTTCTGAGGCGCGCGCGTCTTCGTCGGCGCGGGCTCGGGTGGTGGAGGCTGAGTTGCGGCGGGCTCGTCCAGCTTGTCCAGATGCATCACCACGTTGCCTTCGAAGCGGATGACGTCACCGCCTTCGGTAATTCGCAGGCGATCCGCGCTCAGCGTGCCGTTGGTCAGCTTGACGTCGACGCGCTCGTCCGAGGAGACCGTGCCCTTGCCCATGTCGACGAAGGCCGAGTTCAGCCGCGCCTCATAGCCGGTCGAGGTGCGCAGCAAGATATCCTTGCGCAGATCGAGCTGCTGCTGCTTGTTGTCGAAGCGGCCGGTGCGGGCGTCGAGGAACAGGGTCGATTGATCCTCCATCAGCACCTTCGCGCGCAAATCCGACAGATCGACATGGTCGGGGTCGGTGATGTCCTGCGTCGCGGTCTTGGCCCAGAGCTCATAGGGCCGCTGGTCCGGCGTGTAACCGGCGAGGTGCGGCGATTCCATCGTGATCCTGGTGCCCGACACCACCAGATGTCCGGAGTCGAGCGGCAGCTTCGGCATCAGCATGCGGAACGGATTGAAGATCGAGACGCCGACGATGGCGGCCATGGACAGCAGCACCGCACCCGGCACGGCGATGCGCAGAATCCGCACCAGGCGGCTGTGGCGCGCCGCGCTGGCGAACTTCGCCGCGAGCGCGGCGTCGTAGGCGGGGTTCTGGGCCGAATTCACCTGGGTTCCTACTTGCCTGGCTCCTGACGAGAAGCTCGCCTTCTCCGGTCGAGCGGGCACCCCATTCTATCCGGCGCCGCCCGAATATGCAGCCGGCGACAGGCCGTTACGAAAGTGTCCGAAACGGGGCGGCAAGGCCAGGCCAATCGCCGCGCGGGGGCGTTCAGGAATGCGCGAAAATGTCCTCTTCCGCCCAGCCCTGGAGGTCGAGCAAAGCGCGGGTCGGCAGGAAGTCGAAACAGGCCTGCGCCAGCTGGCTGCGGCCTTCCCGCACCAGCATGGCATCGAGCCGCTCGCGCAAGGCATGCAGATGCAGCACGTCGGAGGCGGCGTAGGCGAGCTGCGGCTCGGTCAGGCTGTCGGAACCCCAGTCGCTGGACTGCTGCTGCTTGGAGAGGTCGATGTTGAGCACCTCGCGCACGAGATCCTTGAGGCCGTGGCGGTCGGTGTAGGTGCGGGTCAGGCGGGAGGCAATCTTGGTGCAATAAATCGGCCCGGTCATGACGCCGAAGGTCTGGTACAGCACCGCGACGTCGAACCGCGCGAAGTGGAAGATCTTCGTGACCGCCGGGTTGGCGAGCAGCGCCTTCAGGTTCGGCGCGTCGGTGTGGCCCTTGGGGATCTGCACCACGTCGGCGCTGCCGTCGCCCGGCGAGAGCTGCACCACGCAGAGCCGGTCGCGGTGCGGGTTCAGCCCCATGGTCTCGGTATCGATCGCCACCGCTCCGGTGTAGCGGGACAGGTCGGGCAGGTCGCCGCGGTGCAGGCGTACGGTCATGAAAACCTCGGGTCGAATCGGTGCGTCGATATCACAGCCAGTCGAATGGATCGCGATGTAACCAGTCGCAGCAGGTCACGCAAGCGGCGGCCGTGGCCTTGCGGGCCGGTCAGATCGCGGCGAGCATGATGCAGATCATCGCCGCGACCGCGATGCGGCTCGGACCGTCTCGGAAAGCATACAGGATCGGATCGTCCGGCATCTCGCGGCGATGCGCCATCATCAGGGCACGGCCGAACCAGTACAGCAGCAGCGGCGTGAGCAGCCACAGCATCCAGGGGCGGCTGTAGAGCGGCGTCACCGCCGAGGACGAGACGTAGAGCGCGAACACGGTCACCGCGTTCATGGCGCTCGCCGCCGCCATCGCGGCGATGACGTGCAGGTCGGTGATGCGATAGTCGCGGTTGGAGGGATCGGCGAGGCCCGCGCTCTCGCGCATGCTGAGCTCGCTGAAGCGCTTGATCAGGGCGAGCGAGGTGAACACGAACAGCGAGAAGATCAACAGCCATTCCGACAGCACCACGCCGACGCCGACCGCGCCGGCGACGATGCGAAGCGTGTAGAGGCCGGCGAGCGTGACGATGTCGACCAGCATCTTGCGCTTGAGCACGAGCGAGTAGGCGATCGTGGTGGCGAGGTAGAGGCCGAGCACGCCGAGGAACAGCGGCGAGATGCAGAGGCTGGCGGCGAGCGCGAACAACCACAACGCGGGAATGGCCGACAGCGCCGACGAGATCGGCAAATCGCCGGCCGCGAGCGCGCGGTGGCGCTTGGTCGGATGCTGCCGGTCGGCGGCGAGATCGAGCAGATCGTTCATCAGATAGGCGCCGGAGGCGCAGGCCGAGAAGGCCAGGAACGCGAGCAGCGCATAGCCCAGTGCCGAAAGGCTCATCTGATGCGCCGTGAGCGCGGGCACGAACACCAGCGTGTTCTTGGCGTATTGATGGACCCGCAGCGCCTTCACCCAGGTGGCGAGGCCGGCTCTGCGGGCCTCGCGATTTTCGATGCGCGCGCTGGAGGCACGATCGAACCGCACGTTGCCCACAGCGAGGTCGGCCGGCGTGACGACACCATCGAAGCCGAGATGCGCCGCGATCGCCGCGGCATGAGCGGCGAACCGATCCGCGACGAGATAGATCTTATCGCCGCGCGCCCGCGCCGCCAGCGCCCGGTTCATCACATCGGAATCGTAGGGCAGATGGGCGCAGTCGATCTCGGCCCGCGCCAGGACCTCCGTCAGCGCCGCCATCCCGGCCCGTCCGCCCGCGCCGAAGCGCGCCAGCATACGGCCGGGGTTGGAGAACAGCGCCTCCATCAGCAGCTCGGAACGCAACAGGGCGCCTTCGAGGTCGATGACGAGGGTCCGGGCCGCCGCCGGCTCGGACACGCCAGGATCGTACTGCGGGGCACGCTGCTCCATCGAAAATGCTCTGACTTGCCGCGACATGACCGGCATTCGGCCGGGGGAGCAGGAAATGGACGGCCAACCCTATGGGAACATTCGCTAAAGGCGGCTTAATTTGCCTGGGTAAGGTGGGTACGGTTTCCTCCCCAGGCGCTGTTGCCCGGAACCCACAATCCGGCGCGAGCTTCCTGTCCCGGCAGAACTTTTGCTCTGGTGCCGTGGACATCGTCCCGGCCCACCCTATCTGCCAGTTTCCCTCCCCGGGGCTCCCACTCTGAATCAGGTGCCATGACCGAACAGACGCCCGCTGCGCCGATCGACGACCAGCGCCCGCGGGGCTTCTCGCGCTACCAGGCGCTCCTCATCGCGCTGCTGGCGCTGACGCAGTTCACGATCATCCTCGATTTCATCATCATGTCGCCGCTCGGCGCCATCCTGATGCCGTCGCTCAACATCACGGCGGGGCAGTTCGGCGTCGCGGTGTCGGCCTATGCATTCAGCGCGGGGCTATCGGGCATCCTCGCCGCCGGATTTGCCGATCGTTTCGATCGCAAGCGCCTCTTGCTGTTCTTCTATGTCGGCTTCACGCTGGGCACCCTGCTGTGCGCGGTGGCGCCGAACTACCATGTGCTGCTGATCGGCCGGATCGTGACCGGATTGTTCGGCGGCGTGATCGGCTCTGTCGTGCTCGCCATCATCACCGACCTGTTTCCGCTGCAGATGCGCGGCCGCGTGATGGGAATCATCCAGACCGCGTTCGCCGCCAGCCAGGTGCTCGGCATTCCCGCCGGCCTGTTTCTTGCCAATCACTGGAGCTGGCATGTCTGCTTCGTCGCGATCGTCGTGCTGTCGATCGTGACGATCGCGATCATCGCCTTCGCCATGGCGCCGGTCGACGCACATCTGAAGCTGAAGCAGGACAGAAACCCGTTCCATCACCTGGTCGCGACGATCAGTGAGCCGCGCTACACGCTGGCCTTCGCCGTCACGACGCTGCTGGCGACCGGCGGCTACATGCTGATGCCGTTCTCCAGCGCCTACACCGTGCATAATCTCGGCATCGACATCACGCATCTGCCGACGATCTATCTCGTCTCCGGCCTGTTCAGCATCGTCACGGGACCGCTGGTCGGCCGCGCCAGCGACGCGTTCGGCAAATATCCGACCTTCGTGTTCGGCTGCGCCATGACCGTCCTCATGGTGCTGATCTACACCCATCTCGGCCACGTTTCGCTTGCGACCGCGATTCTGGTCAACGTGCTGATGTTCGTCGGCATCTTCTCGCGCATGATCCCGTCGCAGGCGCTGATGTCGGCGATTCCCGATGCGAGCCAGCGCGGCTCGTTCAGCGCGGTCAGCGCCTCGCTGCAACAGCTCTCCGGCGGCCTCGGCTCGGTGCTCGCCGGCGCGATCATCGCGCAAGGCGCGGACGGCGCGCTGCTCCATTTCGACTGGATCGGCTACGTCGTCGTGACCACGACGATCGTCACGCTGGTGATGATGTATTTCGTGCAGAAGGCGGTGGCGGAGCGGACGGGGAAGAAGGTGGTGTGAGGGGGTCTCGCAGCGGCGGAGATGCTACGTGCGGCTTATCCAGGAGCATACAAAGGAAAGGACTGGATTGCCACTGCCGGAAAAGCCTACATTTGGTGGGGTTTTTCCAGCCGTCCGGTAGGATCTTGTGTACCGGCGTCGTGTACCGTTTTCAAACAGGATCAGCCAACCGATGCGCTTGCTCGCGATCGTGGCGCTCGTCATAGCCGTTTAGTCGCCACCCATCATGAGCACAGCGCAGACTTTCCAGATTCCGGGACCTCACGGTCCGCTCGCCGGAACGATGCTCGCACCCGGATCGTCCAGCGCGCCGGTCGTTCTCATTGTCCCCGGCTCCGGCCCCACGGATCGCGACGGCAATGGTCCAGCGGGACTGATGGCAGCGACTTATCGGTTGCTGGCAGAGGGTCTGGCAGCTCGCGGCATTGCAAGCGTCCGCATCGACAAGCGAGGCCTATTTGGCAGCCGTGCCGCCGTCGCCGACCCCAATTCCGTGACGATCAAGGACTACGCCGCCGATGTCGGCGCGTGGGTGTCTGCGATCCGCGCGCGTACCGGAGCGTCGTGCGTTTGGGTGCTGGGACATAGCGAAGGCGGACTGGTTGCGCTCGTTGCCGCGCAGGACACGGCGGATCTCTGTGGATTGATTTTGGTTGCTACAGCCGGCCGTCCGCTCGGCGCCGTCCTCCGGGAACAACTGCGATCAAATCCAGCGAACGCGCCGTTATTGGATCAGGCTTTGTCAGCGATCGCTCGCCTCGAAGCCGGCCAGCGGGTGGACGCGTCCGGAATGCATCCCGCGCTGCTGCCGTTGTTTCGACCTGCGGTGCAGGACTTCCTCATCAATGAATTTTCCTTCGATCCTGCGAAGTTGATTGCGAGTTGCCGCCAACCCGTTCTCATCGTGCAGGGACGGCGGGATATCCAAGTCGGAATCGGCGACGCTGAACAGCTGCAGCGAGCCAATTCCGCTGCCCAGCTCGCGCTTCTACCCGACACCAATCATGTGCTGAAGACCGTCACTTCCGACGATCGGACCGCGAACGTCGCGACGTATTCTGACCCCGGCCTTCCCCTGGCTCCGGGGGTGGTCAATGCGATCGCCGGGTTCATCGCGGCCCGCGGCGACATCCGCTAAGTAAGGCCAGCGGCCTAGCTTCTCTGCAATTGAGCGATTTCAACCACTTGGGAGAGTGGTGCCCAGGAAAGGATTGTCTCTCACTCGTCTTAAGATTAGCAAAATCAGATACTTACAGCCACCAACGATTACCCCTTTGTACCAGAAGAATGTATCGATGTCGACCGGTTGAACAGACAGCCGCCGGGTGGGGGTGCGCCAGTCGAACACCCGCGTGCCTCGTCAAAGTTAGCGTCATAAAGCCGACCCCCAATCAGTAGCCAAAATGCCTGATGTAAGCAGCTTCATTGATAAACCACTCCGGAACGCCGTCGTTTTTGTGGTGGTTTGCTGCGCTCCTACGAACAGGAGGTTGACTGGTCTTTTGGGCAACTGGCCTACGGCTTGCGGCCGGCTCCTTTCCGAATACGCGTTGGAAAAAGTCTGCATCAAATGACTTCATCCGATCCTGCCTTGCTTTCATCAAACCAGCCTCCCTGATCTGCACTGGACGCGCTTCCTCACGCCCCAGCATGGTCAGTGCCGGACGTTGAGGTGTTGCAATGTCGTGATCCCAATGATTGTAATCTAAACATAAAAGGGAAACATTTAGATTCGGCGGGGAGAGAGCTTGGGTCGAGGGCCGGGACACGTCGCGCAGACTTTGAAGGCTATTTTCGACGAATCGCCCGGCGCGATACATTCGACCGAAATGCTTTGCCAGATCGTCTACGGCATTGAAGCCGTGGAAAAGAGGCATCGCGTCGCTGTACTAAGGGCGTTAAAGGGATTGGCCAGGACCTCAATGCCTCACCTTTGGCGTCGCGCCGCAATGCACCAGCGCGATGACGAGTGGTACGACGGGCGCACCTTTCCTGGGCGACGTCCACGTGGCACTGCGCCGGCAACAGATCCACGGCCGAGAAAGAGTTAGTGTGCGGCAGACAGGTGAGGGCCAGCAACGGTCCGTCCGGGAACAGCCCACGTTATCGCCATCAGAGTGAGCATCACCTCTCCATTACCCGCGGGCCCGTCCGGTTCGGCGCCCATCGACAGCGCATCCACCACCGCAGCATCGCACAGTTTGCAGGATTCCCAGTTTGCAGGTTTTCGAGCGCTATTATGCAGGATCATAGTTCGCTAGGCGATCTGCTATCGTCATTTATGCTACTGATTTTATTTATATTTTTGTCTCCTGCACTCCGGCAATGCGATAAGGGACTGGCTTAAGGCTCTCGCCACCATGCGCCCCAACTTCGCAGCATCTTGCGCGGGTCGGATGGGTATGACGCGCGCAATGCAGCGAGTTCGTGAGTGTACTTCGCGACGTCGAGTTGGTCGTGTTGATTGAATCGAGCGCGGAGCTTCGCTTCGATATCGCCGCGCCGTTCAAGCTCGCGAAGACGATCCAAATGTTCCACCAACTCCCAACCACTATCGATGGACTTCCAAACCTGATCCTGCAGTGCGCTTAGGAAGGGCATTAGGCCTTGATGTGCTCTGCGTTGCGCAGTCGGTGTTAAGGTCTTGGAAGATCCGCGCGCCCGAGCGCATTTCACGCCGGCGGCTACCGGCGCCTGCAAACGCCGCGGTATGTTGAGAAGGTCCGTCAACGGCGCAAAGTCTCCGCGTTCCGATTTGGCCAAGACCGACGGATCAAGGGAGCGGCTGAAGGCGCGGATTGACTGCCAATGAAACCTAGTTTGGCTCGTGGCATCCGTCCGGAAAGCGAAATGATAGCGTAGGACTTCCCGTCTTTGCTGACGGGCAACAAAGAATTTGCTCGCCCACCGCTGCGCTCTCTTTATGAACTGGTACGGCATTGCAATAGCAATTCGCGTGACGAGCCGACCATACTCATCGGTTTCGTGTCGGTATTCCCAATGAAACCGGTCAGGGTCTTGCTCAGTCCCTATCCACCATTCCGATATCCGCATTCCCAATTGATGCGTGAATTGAGACACCAAATCGGCTCCACTCTCGTGGTCTCCTTGCGCGGTACCATGGTGATGAACCGTCGTGCGTACGTTGAAAGTCTGGCCGTAGTGCTGCATCAGAAACGATGCTGCGCGCCAATGCGGTTCGATCTTGCTCCAAGGAAGATAACCGGCTTGGACCTCGGCACTACCAACACCAATTAGACGCTTTGACCCTTGCTTCTTCTGTTTGATACGGCGAATAGCCGTCGGTTTTCCCAATGCATCATTGGCCTTGGTGATCACCATCCTTAATTGAGGGTCCGTTATCGAATCTCGCGGCTCATATTTGTCAATCAGCCCCTGCCACAGGGAACCAAGATCCGCCTGCAACTCAACAGCACGCGATTCCAACAATGTTATGAGGCCAAGACGTGATGCTGCATCAGCGCCGTGCATCAGTAGGTCTCCACTTCGAATCTGCCTAATCTCGCTGAAGTAGCACTCAACGAGATAGCGGTGCAGCAGCGTCAACTTTCGCGTTGCATTCTCATCCCACGCTTGGATCACATCGATTTGCGCCTGCAGATCGCCACGACAAAGCGCGTCAAAGAATTCGTCGAGTTGGGACATGACATTGAGACCCAACATGCCCTTAACTGTCGATACGTCGACACGACCGTATGACGCACATTTCTGCAGAGCACCAACCATGGACCGGACATGGCCCTTGAGCTCCGCATGAAGAACGATCAGGCCGTCTCGCTCGTACGGGATCTCCTCGGCTGAACAGATCCTTGATAGATGTTGGACGGCAGCCTCAACGCCAATCAATTTTGTCTTGAATTCCGTCAGTCGTGAGAAAAGCGGCGGCGAGATGTGCTCTGGATTTGTCGTCAGTAAAATGAGCGACGATAAATGAGGCGTGTTTTCCGTGACGTTCAGCAACGCCTCGAACGCTTTTTTGGAGAGGCCTGCGACTTCATCGAGGACATGCACTCGTTTTCGCGAAAGGAGAGGCGCTGTTTTGATTTGATCCAGCACGTCTCTAATGTCCTCGATTCTCGACCTCTCCCCACAGGGAACATAGTGGAAGTCGTAGTTGCGCTCTTTGGAGTATGAGGCGCACGCCTCACAGGTTCCGCACCATTCTCCGTCTTTTGGCGAAAGACAAAGCAAGCTGCGCGCATAAATGAGGCCCAGCGAGGTCTTTCCAGTTCCATGCGGCCCGGAGAGGAGAATAATCGATTGTTTGTCTCGGAAGCTTTGAGACCGAAGTTCGTCGGCTACCTTTTCTTGGCCCACTACGTCCGCATACCGTTTTGGACGGTACTTCTCAGTAAGATCGATCATCTGTTATTCGCTTTTGACGGGCAGATTTTTTGGATTTTGCCAATATGATTCTGCTTTATAGGCTGCGAGCTTGAACTTTCCAGTGCAATGGACGTAGCTGGACTCTATATTCCGGCGGAGCCAATCATGCTAATTTCGAATGAACTTGGTCCGTCAGATGACGCGGACCTTTCCGACTCTCAACTGTCGATGATTTTCTGGGTCGATCGTGACCCCAACTCGAAATACGAGCCCTTCATCAAATTTGACGTCGATGCGCAGTCGTTTGGGCGACTACTCCACACTCTTGATCTCCCGCGCCGTCCCACCAACCAGCTCCATCTCCAAATCCGTCATGGTCGGTTGACCGCTCGCGTGACGGATGAAACCGGCACGCTATGGCTGGAAGGGTCGATCTCGCTGCTCGACGCTCTGACATCGGACGATCGCGAGTTCGCGATCGTGACCGACCGATCTTATTTGACAAAGCTGGGGAAATTGCTTTTGGGTCGTTGGTCCTTTCGACTTGACCGAGCATCCCAAGAACTTAGCTGGACAAACGAGGATTACCGGTCTCAATGCAAAGCCGTAGAAACGGCCTTGTTGCCGACATCACTTTTGACGAGGCGACACCGAATTTTTGGCAAGACTCTTAGTACTTGCTTACACGATGCGACCGTGCTGCGGCAGCGCCGTATTTCAGATGAGCGAACGTATCATGGCGCACGGATCTGGAATGGCTTTGCGATGGGCGGACACATCCAGGGCCTCTCGCAGATCGCCAGCAATGAGATCCCAAAAGAATTGGACATTGTGGTGCCTCATTCTCAACTGGCTAACGCCATTCACGTTCTGCGAGCTATGAACGGAGAGGCATGGGTCGACACCCAGAACGGCGCCGTCATGATTGAGAATGCCACCACTAGATTAAAGGGAGGATGGTCTGACTCCGACACAAATTTGCCAAGGGAGCTGGCTGGCGCCTTCGATCGGCATGATCCCGTCATCACCTTACACATCAGGTCTGACTTGCTTTGCTCGAAATTTACGCTGCTGGGCGCCTTCTCGAAAGAGCTTCAGACGGTTCGCTTCGATGTTGAGGCAGACAGCACCGAAGATGCACACGCAAAATTGTCGATCACAGCGGTGTTCGGCGCTCTTCCCTGGAACATCAAAATTTCTGCGCGGATGGAGCCAACCACGGCTGATTTTGCCGACGCACTGAAAAACCTGCGGTTTAGTGTCAGCGATCTCGATAAGGCCACGTCAGCTCTGCCCGCGTCTACCGAAGTCAAGCTGCAGTTCAGCGCACGCGCCTTGATGCTTTCGGCCGACCACTCCGGGATCATCAGAAGGACTCTGCTTGTCCCATCGTCGAGTTGAGCATAACGCCGGCTAGCGAGCGGCCGATTTCAGCTTTATTGGACAGGGTCATCACTGCTCCGTCAATGTGGAGCCTGTGTAGCGGCTCTGAACTTTGACCCCTATCGGCGCCCAACTGTGGTCCCAGATCGACGCTGATTTCCTTCGCAGCG